>NZ_CP107913.1:3335625-3702500 GCF_036014115.1 Streptomyces sp. NBC_00448 | reverse complement strand
TGAATCTGGCGGGACCACCCGTTAAGCCTAAATATTCCCTGGTGACCGATAGCGGATAGTACCGTGAGGGAATGGTGAAAAGTACCGCGGGAGCGGAGTGAAATAGTACCTGAAACCGTGTGCCTACAAGCCGTGGGAGCGTCGGATGTCGAGCTTGCTCGGCATCTCGTGACTGCGTGCCTTTTGAAGAATGAGCCTGCGAGTTTGCGGTGTGTTGCGAGGTTAACCCGTGTGGGGGAGCCGTAGCGAAAGCGAGTCCGAATAGGGCGATTCAGTAGCACGCTCAAGACCCGAAGCGGAGTGATCTAGCCATGGGCAGGTTGAAGCGCGGGTAAGACCGTGTGGAGGACCGAACCCACCAGGGTTGAAAACCTGGGGGATGACCTGTGGTTAGGGGTGAAAGGCCAATCAAACTCCGTGATAGCTGGTTCTCCCCGAAATGCATTTAGGTGCAGCGTCGTGTGTTTCTTGCCGGAGGTAGAGCACTGGATAGGCGATGGGCCCTACCGGGTTACTGACCTTAGCCAAACTCCGAATGCCGGTAAGTGAGAGCGCGGCAGTGAGACTGTGGGGGATAAGCTCCATGGTCGAGAGGGAAACAGCCCAGAGCATCGACTAAGGCCCCTAAGCGTACGCTAAGTGGGAAAGGATGTGGAGTCGCAGAGACAACCAGGAGGTTGGCTTAGAAGCAGCCACCCTTGAAAGAGTGCGTAATAGCTCACTGGTCAAGTGATTCCGCGCCGACAATGTAGCGGGGCTCAAGCGTACCGCCGAAGTCGTGTCATTGCAGCATGAGGGCCAACGCCCGCTGTGATGGGTAGGGGAGCGTCGTGTGCCGGGTGAAGCCGCCGCGTAAGCGAGTGGTGGATGGTTCACGAGTGAGAATGCAGGCATGAGTAGCGATACAAGAGTGGGAAACTCTTGCGCCGATTGACTAAGGGTTCCTGGGTCAAGCTGATCTGCCCAGGGTAAGTCGGGACCTAAGGCGAGGCCGACAGGCGTAGTCGATGGACAACCGGTTGATATTCCGGTACCCGCTTTGAAACGCCCAGTACTGAACCGAGCGATGCTAAGGCCGTGAAGCCGCCTCTGATCTCTTCGGAGTGAGGGGGAGTGGTGGAGCCGCTGAACCGGACTTGTAGTAGGTAAGCGATGGGGTGACGCAGGAAGGTAGTCCAGCCCGGGCGGTGGTTGTCCCGGGGTAAGGGTGTAGGGCGTGTGGTAGGTAAATCCGTCACACATTAAGTCTGAGACCTGATGCCGAGCCGATTGTGGTGAAGTGGATGATCCTATGCTGTCGAGAAAAGCCTCTAGCGAGTTTCATGGCGGCCCGTACCCTAAACCGACTCAGGTGGTCAGGTAGAGAATACCGAGGCGTTCGGGTGAACTATGGTTAAGGAACTCGGCAAAATGCCCCCGTAACTTCGGGAGAAGGGGGGCCACTTCCGGTGATGGAGTTTACCTCTTGAGCTGGGGGTGGCCGCAGAGACCAGCGAGAAGCGACTGTTTACTAAAAACACAGGTCCGTGCGAAGCCGTAAGGCGATGTATACGGACTGACGCCTGCCCGGTGCTGGAACGTTAAGGGGACCGGTTAGTCATACTTCGGTGTGGCGAAGCTGAGAACTTAAGCGCCAGTAAACGGCGGTGGTAACTATAACCATCCTAAGGTAGCGAAATTCCTTGTCGGGTAAGTTCCGACCTGCACGAATGGCGTAACGACTTCTCGACTGTCTCAACCATAGGCCCGGTGAAATTGCACTACGAGTAAAGATGCTCGTTTCGCGCAGCAGGACGGAAAGACCCCGGGACCTTTACTATAGCTTGATATTGGTGTTCGGTTCGGCTTGTGTAGGATAGGTGGGAGACTTTGATATCGCGGCGCCAGCCGTGGTGGAGTCGTCGTTGAAATACCACTCTGGTCGTGCTGGATGTCTAACCTCGGTCCGTGATCCGGATCAGGGACAGTGTCTGGTGGGTAGTTTAACTGGGGCGGTTGCCTCCTAAAGGGTAACGGAGGCGCCCAAAGGTTCCCTCAGCCTGGTTGGCAATCAGGTGTTGAGTGTAAGTGCACAAGGGAGCTTGACTGTGAGACTGACGGGTCGAGCAGGTACGAAAGTAGGGACTAGTGATCCGGCGGTGGCTTGTGGAAGCGCCGTCGCTCAACGGATAAAAGGTACCCCGGGGATAACAGGCTGATCTTCCCCAAGAGTCCATATCGACGGGATGGTTTGGCACCTCGATGTCGGCTCGTCGCATCCTGGGGCTGGAGTCGGTCCCAAGGGTTGGGCTGTTCGCCCATTAAAGCGGTACGCGAGCTGGGTTTAGAACGTCGTGAGACAGTTCGGTCCCTATCCGCTGCGCGCGTAGGAGTCTTGAGAAGGGCTGTCCCTAGTACGAGAGGACCGGGACGGACGAACCTCTGGTGTGCCAGTTGTCCTGCCAAGGGCATGGCTGGTTGGCTACGTTCGGGAGGGATAACCGCTGAAAGCATCTAAGCGGGAAGCCTGCTTCGAGATGAGGGCTCCCACCCACTTGATGGGGTAAGGCTCCCAGTAGACGACTGGGTTGATAGGCCGGATGTGGAAGCCTCGTGAGGGGTGGAGCTGACCGGTACTAATAGGCCGAGGGCTTGTCCATGTGTGCTCGCGTCCACTGTGTAGTTCTGAAACAACCAGCAACCACACACCCCTGGCCTCTTTGTGAGGGCTGGGTTGGTGTGTGGTGTGTGGGACAGTTTCATAGTGTTTCGGTGGTCATAGCGTTAGGGAAACGCCCGGTTACATTCCGAACCCGGAAGCTAAGCCTTTCAGCGCCGATGGTACTGCAGGGGGGACCCTGTGGGAGAGTAGGACACCGCCGAACAAATATTGAGCCTCGGCCCCCAGTTCCGACTGGGGGCCGAGGCTTTTTTGCGTTCTCCCAGCCTTTCGGCTGGGAGCGCTCAGTCCTGCTGGGCTGCCTGCGTCAGCTCGATGTCCAGCGACTCACGGCGAATTCGCTGGTCGATGTAGAGCAGAGTGACCGAGCCGGCGCTGATCGGCAAAGTGAACATCGAGCCGATGACCGCACCGATACCGGTGATGATGAGGAACGTCCAACTGGGGTTGCTGTCGGAGTTGTAGAAGGACGAGAAGGACTCGTTCGTGAGGGCCGCTGACAGCAGCGTGAACGGCAACTCGATGATGGCCGACGCGATGTACGTGATGACGACGGTCAGGAGCTCCACCCCGAGGACACGCCACCAGGCGCCGCGAACGAGTTTGGCCGAGCGCTTCATCGCGCCCACGATGCTCTGGTTCTCCAGCATCAGCGCCGGAGGCGCCAGACTCAGAAGAATCCACAGCCAGACCATCAACACCATGCCCGCACAAGCGCCGAGTACGGCCAGTGCCGCGCCGCCGTCCGACGAACCCGCCGCAGCGACAAGGATGCCCGGCAGCACGGTGACGACGAGTACCGCGATGAAGAGGAAGACGAGCAGGAACGAGAGGCCGATGAGCCGGCCCACGCGAGGACGGGCCTCGCGCCAAGCCTCGCCGACCGACACCGTACGGCCGAGCGTCGCGCGGCTGGTGACCATGGTGAGCATGGCCGTGGCGGTGAGCACTCCGAGCGCGGCGATGATCGCGGTGAGTCCCAGTCCGGCGTACGCGTCGCGTAGCGCATGCAGGACGTCGTGGGCGCTCGGGTGATCGTTGTTCTCGATCTTCTGGATGCTGCTGTTGTCGGTGAACAGGCCCTCGACAACGACGGCGATGGCTTGCGTGACGAGGGCGACGGCGAAGGTGACGCTGAGGATGGCTCGCCAGTGGCGTCGCAGCGTGGCGATGGAGCCGTTGAGGATCTCACCGACGTCCAGAGGACGCAGCGGGATGACGCCGGGTTGAGGAGCGGCCGGCCTGGTCCAGGGGCCCTGCTGCTGCCAGCCGTTGGGCGGGGGAGGGCCGCCCCAGCGTGGTCCGCCCTGTGCCGGAGGCAGCGGAGGGCGGCTGCCCTGCGGTGGCGTCCAGCGGGCCCAACCCGTGGTGTTGGCCGGTGGCTGCTGGGGGGACCAGCCGGGATGCGTATCGGGATGGTGCGGCAGAGCTTGCGGCGGTACGGGTGGTACAGGCCGATCAGCTGTCTGGCTCCGCACAGGGCGTTCGGGTGTCGCCGACGGGGCGGGGTCGGGACCGGTGCCGCCGTCCGGCTCGGGGGAGTCGGAGGGTCCGGGCGTCGTCGAGCCCGGAGTGTTGGTCATCGGAGGTTGCCCCTCTTCGTGTTGCTCGGCTGGTTCAAGCCGCCATCGTGCCATGGGCTGACGCCAACACGGTTTGGCAGGGCAGACTGAGAGATATGGGTGATCACATCACGCGACCTGAGAACGGCTTCATTCCCGCGTTGCGATGGGAGGAACCGCCCGAGGGGCCGGTGCTGGTACTGCTCGACCAGACCCGACTACCTCAGGAGGAAGTCGAGTTGGCCTGCACAGACGTGCAGGGGCTCGTGGGCGCGATCGGCTCGCTCGTCGTACGGGGAGCGCCCGTGCTGGGGTTGGCCGGAGCGTACGGTGTCGCGCTGGCGGCGGCGCGCGGATACGACGTGGAGGACGCGGCCGAGTCGCTCGCGCAGGCTCGCCCGACAGCCGTCAACCTCGGATACGGAGTGCGTCGGGCGCTTGCCGCCTACCGCAAGGCCGCGCCGGACCAGGCCGCGGCCGCGGCACTGGCGGAGGCGCGGGCGTTGCACGCCGAGGACGCCGCGGCGAGCGACGCGATGGCACGCCATGGCGGGCAGTTGCTGACCGAACTCGTGCCCGGCGGCGGCTACCGGGTTCTGACGCACTGCAACACCGGTGCCTTGGTGTCGGGCGGCCAGGGCACCGCACTCGGCGTCGTGCTGGCAGCCCACCGGGCCGGGGAACTGCGGCGGTTGTGGGTGGACGAGACCCGGCCGCTGCTCCAGGGCGCGAGGTTGACCGCTTATGAGGCGGCGCGGGCGGGGATGCCGTACACGCTGCTCGCGGACAGCGCCGCGGGTTCGCTGTTCACGGCGGGAGAAGTCGACGCGGTGCTGGTGGGCGCGGACCGGATCGCGGCGGACGGTGCCACGGCGAACAAGGTCGGCACGTATCCCCTTGCGGTGCTGGCGCGCTACCACCACGTGCCGTTCATCGTCGTGGCGCCGACGACGACGGTCGACCTGGATACACCGGACGGAGCGTCGATCGAGGTCGAGCAGCGGTCGAGCAGCGAGGTGACCGACCTGGCGCCTTCCCCCCTGGGCACTCAGGCCTACAATCCCGCTTTCGACGTGACGCCGCCGGAGCTGATCACCGCGATCGTGACGGAGAACGGAGTGGTCTCGCCGGTGACGGCGGAGACGCTGGCAGCCGTGTGCCGGTAAGGTCACCTGGCGGTCGCGGCACAAGTTATCCACAGGCTGTCACAGGGGGACAGCGCAACTGCGTACAACCATGGAGAATGGTTGCGTAGCGTGACCTCGATCACCAAAGGTCACCGGTATCGATATGCAAATGGGATGATGGTCGGTATGAAGGGACGAGTCCTGGTCGTCGACGACGACACCGCGCTGTCAGAGATGCTCGGCATCGTGCTGCGTGGGGAGGGTTTCGAGCCGTCGTTCTGCGCCGACGGCGACAGAGCGCTTGCTGCTTTTCGGGAGGCCAAGCCTGATCTGGTGCTGCTGGACCTGATGCTGCCCGGAAGGGACGGCATCGATGTGTGCCGGCAGATCCGGGCTGAGTCCGGTGTGCCGATCGTGATGCTCACGGCGAAGAGCGACACGGTGGATGTGGTGGTCGGCCTGGAGTCCGGGGCGGACGACTACGTCATCAAGCCGTTCAAGCCCAAGGAGCTGGTGGCGCGGGTGCGGGCGCGGCTGCGGCGTGCCGAGGAGCCGACACCTGAGCAGCTTGCGATCGGGGATCTGCTGATCGATGTCGCCGGGCACTCGGTGAAGCGTGGCGGTCAGCCGATCGCGCTGACTCCGTTGGAGTTCGATCTTCTGGTCGCGCTTGCCCGCAAGCCGTGGCAGGTGTTCACACGTGAGGTGCTGCTGGAGCAGGTCTGGGGCTATCGCCACGCGGCGGACACACGGCTGGTCAATGTGCACGTGCAGCGGCTGCGGTCGAAGGTGGAGCAGGACCCGGAGCGTCCGGAGATCGTCGTGACCGTTCGCGGTGTCGGCTACAAGGCAGGACCGGGCTGACATGTGCGCGTCGTACGAGCGTGAGCGCTTGGAGAGCCGGCTGGCCGATCCGATGCAGGGGCTGCTGCCGGTGATCCGCTCGTTCGTGCGCTGGGCGCGGCGTCCGCTGCAGCCGGCGGTGCGGCTGTGGCGGCGCAATCTTCAGCTCCGGGTGGTGGCCTTCACGTTGCTGATGTCGGTGGGCGTTGTGCTGCTGCTCGGCTTCGTGGTCATCGGCCAGGTGCAGAACGGGCTGCTCGACGCGAAGGAGAAGGCCGCGACGAACCAGGCGACCGGCGGTTTCTCCATCGCGCAGGACATGGCGGACAAGGGCAGCCAGACCCAGCAGGCGTCCGGCTCCGGAGCGGCGCAGGGCCGGGTCGACTCGGGGACATGGCTGAACAGCCTGGTCCAGCAGTTCGCCAGCGGCGGTAAGGGCGTGTACTGGATCGTCGCGCTCAGCCCTGGGCGGGGCGACGATCCGCCCTTCGCCGGGGGCAACGCGGGCAGCGTGCGCGGACCGCGTGGCTCAGGCAGCGTGCTGCCGGACGAGAGCATCCCGAAGTCGCTGAGCGACGCGGTGCGCAGCCACCCCGGCGCGCTCAAGCAGTACACGATGGTCAAGACCGACGACGGTCACAAGCCGCGGCCGGCGTTGGCGGTGGGCAAGCGGCTGACGGACATCAACGGGAACACCTACCAGCTGTACTACCTGTTCCCGTTCGACCAGGAGGAGAAGACCCTCGGGCTGGTCAAGGGCACGCTGGCCACCGCGGGGATATTCGTGGTGGTGCTGCTCGGCGCGATCGCGTGGCTGGTGACGCGGCAGGTGGTCACGCCGGTGCGGATGGCGGCCGGAATCGCCGAGCGACTGGCGGCCGGGCGGCTCCAGGAGCGGATGCAGGTCACCGGGGAGGACGACATCGCCCGGCTCGGCGAGTCGTTCAACAAGATGGCGCAGAACCTCCAGGTCAAGATTCAGCAGTTGGAGGACCTGTCGCGGATGCAGCGCCGCTTCGTCTCCGATGTGTCGCACGAGCTGCGGACACCGTTGACGACGGTGCGGATGGCGGCCGACGTCATCCACGACGCCCGGACGGACTTCGATCCGGTCACGGCGCGTTCCGCGGAACTGCTGCAGAACCAGTTGGACCGGTTCGAGTCCCTGCTGTCCGACCTGCTGGAGATCAGCAGGTTCGACGCCGGTGCCGCGGACCTGGCCGCCGAGCCGATAGACCTGCGGGACGTGGTGCGCCAGGTCGTCGACGCCGCCGAGCCTCTCGCGGATCGCAAGGGCACCCGGGTGATCATCCGCGGCGACGCGCAGCCGGTGATCGCGGAGGCCGACGCCCGCCGGGTGGAGCGCGTGCTGCGCAACCTGGTGGTCAATGCGATCGAGCACGGCGAGGGCCGTGACGTGGTGGTCCGGCTGGCGACGGTCGACGGCGCCGTCGCGGTGGCGGTGCGGGACTACGGCGTGGGCTTGAAACCGGGCGAGGCGACTCGGGTGTTCAACCGCTTCTGGCGGGCGGACCCGGCGCGGGCGCGTACCACCGGTGGCACCGGGCTGGGTCTCTCCATCGCGGTGGAGGACGCCCGGCTGCACGGCGGGTGGCTGCAGGCGTGGGGTGAGCCGGGCGGCGGTTCGCAGTTCCGTATGACGCTTCCGCGTACCGCGGGGGACAGCCTGCGCGGTTCACCGATCCCGCTGGAACCCGACGACTCGCGCCGCAACCGGGGGTTGAACTCCTCGGGTCTGCCGGCCAAGGCGGGAGCGTCGGTGCCGGTGCCGCGTACGGGCTTGCCGGGTGGTACTTCAGGTGACGGTGTCGTGGTGCGGCAGGCCACTGCGCGTGGACCGCAACTGCCGTCGATGCCGCTGGTGCCCAAGGCGTCGACCCGGCCGCCGGTGGCGGACCCCGCGGCGTTTCCGGGCAGCGGCGCGCGTGTCGTGGAGCGTAGGGAAACCATGCGGGAGGACGACGTCTGATGGGTGTGATGGGGGGCGGCCGAGGGCGGCTGCTGCGGCGAGCGTTGCTGCCGCTGTTCGCGGCGCTGTTGCTGGCCGGCTGCGCCTCGATGCCCAGCAGCGGCGAGGTGCGCAAGGTCAGCGAGGGCCAGCGTGCGGACTCCGACTCGCAGGTGCGGGTCTTCGGCATCGCGCCGAGTCCGGGCGAGAGCGCCTCCGACATCGTCAACGGGTTCCTGGAAGCGACGACCAGTAGCGAGTCGGACTTCGTCACCGCGCAGAAGTACCTCTCCAAGCAGGAACGCCACCGTTGGAAGCCGAACACGGGGATCACCGTGTTCTCGGGGGAGTTGACCCCTCGCGAGGTGGGCGGCAGCGGCCGCAAGGAGGGATACACCACGGTCACCCTGTCGGCGACGAAGGCGGCCGTGGTGGACACCAAGCACGCCTACCAGCCGGACCACGGCCCGTTCAGCACGTCGTTCCACCTGGTCAAGGAGAACAACCAGTGGAGGATCGACGGCCTCGAGAACGGCCTGGTGTTGTCCGACCTGGACTTCCAGCGGATATACCACTCGGTGAACATGTACTACTTCGCCAGGCTCGGACCGGACGGGCATCCGGCCGGCGGTAGCAGCAACGCGACGCTGGTCGCAGACCCGGTGTACCTGCGTATCCAGAACGACCCGCTGGTGTCGACGGTCTCGGCGCTGCTGGGCGGGCCCACCGACTGGCTGTCGCCTGTCGTCACCACCGCGACACCCGCCGGGACGAAGCTGGAGGACAAGGGCCCGGACCACGGGGTGTCGCTGGACGACTCGCAGCAGCTTCAGGTCCGGCTCGACCACACCGCTGACGGACTACGCGGGCAGCGCTGCACCGAGCTGGCCGCGCAGCTCTTCGCCACCGTCCAGGCGCAGGCGTCCGCGCAGTTGGCGTCGGCCGAGGTGGACCATGCGGATGGTTCCACCGCGTGCAAGCTGCCGAGCGGGGAAGCCCTCAGCTATGGCCCCGAGAACCTGGTCGGCGCCAACCCGCGGCCCTACTTCGTCGAAGCCGACAGCCAGCACCGGCTGCTGGAGCTGACCGACGACGGCAAGGGCAGCACACCGAAGGCGACGCCGGTGCCCGGCCCGTTCGGCTCCAGCAAGGCGTACCTGGACTCGGTGGCGGTGCGCAGGGACCAGGAGGCGGCCGCGGGGGTGCGCTCCGACGGCCGTGAACTGGTGGTCGCGTCGCTCGTCGCCGGCCAGACCTTCGGCAAACCGGTGGTGACCAGCAAGGTCAAGGACGGGCTGAGCGCACCGAGCTGGGACGGTTTCGACGACTTGTGGGTGGCCGACCGTGATCAGGACGCTCCGAAGCTGATGGTGCTGCCCAACGGCACCGGCGAGCCGATCGAGGTGCCCGTGCCGGACCTCGACGGGCGGATTCAGTCGCTGCGGGTGGCCTCGGACGGGGTGCGGATCGCCCTGGTGGTGCAGCAGGGCAGCGGTACCCGCCTGATGCTCGGCCGGATCGTCCGGGAGGGCACCGCGCAGCACCCGGAGTTCTCGGTCGACAGCCTGCGCTCCCTGACACCCGCAGGAGAGCACATGACGTCCGTGTCGTGGGCCGGTGCCAGCAAGCTCGTGGTGCTCGACACCGAGCCCGGCGGGGCCCAGCAGATCGAGTACATCAGCTCGGACGGCTCGGCCGGGCCCCTGCCGCAGGGCGTCAGCGAGGCCACGTCCGTCGCCTCCTCGGAGAACCAGGCGATGCCCCTGCTCGCCTCGTACAACGGCAGGGTCTACGAACTGCCCACCGACTCGAACTGGAAGCAGGTCTCGCCGAAGGGCAGCAACCCCGTCTATCCCGGCTGACCTGCGGCGATCAAGTTATCCACAGCCACGAAAGAGTGACTGGCAGCGGACTTGCCGCAAGGCGCAAAGTTGAGTCATGCGGGGCTGGTGGAGGGAGATCACCGGGTTGGTCCTCCCGGTGGACTGTGCGGGCTGCGGGAGCCCGCGGACGGAGCTGTGCGAGCGGTGCCATGGGCTGCTGGGCGGAGCGGCCACAGCGCGGCGCGTACGTCCGTCACCCGAGCCGCCGGGGCTGCCACCGGTCTACGCGGCGGGCCGGTACGGGGACGAGGTGCGGGCTGTCGTCCTCGCGCACAAGGAGCGGGGCGCCCTGGGCCTCGCCCGGCCGCTGGGAGAGGCACTGGCGGGAGCGGTCGTCCGGGCGACCGGTCCCATCGGCGCCTTGCCCGGCCCAGCCGTCCCGCATGCGGTCGGCCACCGCTGGAACCTGCCCGGACGGGCTCCAGCGGCAGCCGGCGCCGACCACGGGTCCCGCCTCGGCCTGTGGCCGGTCCTCCACGGCCTGGAGGTGCCTCGTACCGCCCTGCGAGGCACTCCCAGGTCACCGGTACCGAGCCCGGCGCAGCAGCGCGGCCCGCTGCTGCTGGTGCCCGTTCCCTCGTCCCGCCGGGCGGTTGCCCAGCGGGGGCACGACGCCACCGCCCGGATCGCCCGGTCGGCGGCCCGCGAGCTGAGGCGGCATGGCGTGCCGGCCCGGGCGGCGGCCGTGCTGCGGCAGCGGCGACCGGTCGCCGACCAGTCCGAGCTGAGCGCGGACGGGAGGTTGGCGAACCTCTGCGGCGCGGTGGCGGCCGCGGGCAGCGCAGTTCCCCTGCTGGCGGCGGCTCCGGTGGTGCTCGTGGACGACCTCATGACCACCGGGGCGTCACTCGCGGTGGCTGCCGGTGCCGTGGCCGCGGTCGGCGGCTGGGTCGCCGGCGCCGCGGTGGTCGCCGGACCGCACGATTCTCGGATCGACTGATTTACGCATCGATGCAGGTGGCAATGGTGGGGATTCATCCGAACGGAGGTAAGCCTGCGCTGAGGATGCCGAGACACACACTCCGGGACTATGTTCGGGAGAGAGGGAAGCGAACACCGGGGGTGTTGATCTTCCCTGTGGGGCAGAAGGAGGTGAAAGCCGCAGCTTCGCGGTATCCGGATCAGCCCGGGTGGCGGAGCGGCAGCTAACGCAGCGCCGGCAGGGACTGGCACCCGCGCCGGCCTCATGAAAGGGATTGCCCCTGGTCACGGGGGCGGTCCGGAACGGAGTTCTGCGTGGACATCGTCGTCAAAGGCCGCAAGACCGAGGTGCCCGAGAGGTTCCGGAAGCACGTGGCCGAGAAACTGGACAAGATCCAGAAGCTCGACGGCAAGGTGATCAGCCTCGACGTCGAGGTGTCCAAGGAGCTCAATCCCCGGCAGGCGGACCGCAGCGACCGGGTGGAGATCACGCTGAACACCCGCGGCCCCGTGGTGCGCGCGGAGGCTGCCGCCGCGGACCCGTACGCCGCGCTGGATGTGGCGGTGACGAAGCTGGAAGCCCGACTGCGGAAGGCCGCGAGCAAGCGGCACACCCGCCGGGGCAACGGCCGTACGCCCGCCGCCGAGGTGGCCGAGAACGTGCCGGGCGCCGCGCGGATCAACGGGGACGGCACGCTCGTCGCCGATCAGTTGGTCGACGGAGAAGTGCCCACGACCCGGTTCGGGCCGCTGGAGGTCCACGGCGAAGGCCCGCTCGTGGTCAGGGAGAAGACTCACGCCGCGGCACCAATGGCGCTAGACCAGGCGCTGTACGAGATGGAGTTGGTCGGGCACGACTTCTACCTGTTCGTCGACAGCGAGACCAAGCAGCCGAGCGTGGTCTACCGACGGCAGGGCTACGACTACGGCGTGATCCATCTCAACGCGGACGAGTCGGGTGCGGCGTCGCCGGCCGGGGCCGGTGACGCGCTGCACCACGGCGTCTGACCTCGGGCCTGCGAAGGGCCCGTGGCGAGTAAGGAGCGTCGAATGCCCCCGGGTGCGTCCGGGGGCGTCGGCGCGCCGGGACGTGAAATGCTGGGCCAGTGGTCAACTCTGGTCTGACGGGGAGGAATTGATGCCGGACTTCGAGCACGGGTCGCCCGGCGAACGAGGCCCGGTGCTGTACGGCGAACCGTCCGGTCCGCCCCGTGCGGAGCCGATTCGGGTACTCGTCGTCGATGACCACGCGCTGTTTCGGCGGGGCCTGGAGATCGTGCTCGCGCAGGAGGAGGACATCCAGGTCATCGGCGAGGCCGGAGACGGCGCCGAGGCCGTGGAGAAGGCCGCCGACCTGCTGCCGGACATCGTGCTGATGGACGTCAGGATGCCGCGGCGCGGGGGGATCGAGGCGTGCACCTCGATCAAGGAGGTCGCACCCAGCGCCAAGATCATCATGCTGACGATAAGCGATGAGGAAGCCGACCTCTACGAGGCGATCAAGGCCGGCGCGACGGGCTACCTGCTCAAGGAGATCTCCACCGACGAGGTGGCGACCGCGATCCGGGCGGTCGCCGACGGGCAGTCGCAGATCAGCCCCTCGATGGCGTCGAAGCTGCTCACCGAGTTCAAGTCGATGATCCAGCGCACCGACGAGAAGCGGCTGCTTCCGGCGCCCAAGCTCACCGACCGCGAGTTGGAGGTGCTCAAGCTGGTGGCCACCGGCTTGAACAACCGGGACCTCGCCAAGCAGTTGTTCATCAGCGAGAACACCGTGAAGAACCACGTCCGCAACATCCTGGAGAAACTCCAGCTCCACTCCCGCATGGAGGCCGTGGTCTACGCGATGCGGGAGAAGATCCTGGAGATCCGCTAGCCATGGCGGCTAGTCCTGGCCGCGGGCGAGGGCGGCGGTCAGAGGGGCGCGCAGGGACTCGGGCAGGACGCGTTCGGCCCGGGTCCGGGTGCAGCCGACCCAGCCGGCGGCCTCGGTGAGGGCGTCCGCAGCGGGCTGGACGGCCTTGGGGCCGTCCAGGGTGACCTGGCGCGCGACCAGGGTCTGTCCCTCCCGGGCAGGGTCCACCCGGCCCAGCAGCCGGCCGCCGGCCAGCAGCGGCATCGCGAAGTAGCCGTGCACGCGTTTCGGCTTGGGGGTGTATGCCTCCAGGCGGTGGGTGAAGCCGAAGATCCGCTCGGTGCGCGGGCGGTCCCAGATCAGGGAGTCGAAGGGCGACAGCAGCGTGGTGCGGTGTCGGCCGCGCGGCGGGGCGGCGAGCGCGGCCGGGTCGGCCCAGGCGGGCTTGCCCCACCCCTCGACCTCGACCGGGACCAGCCCGGTGGAGTCCAGCACCGCCGCGACCTGCTCGCCCTTGAGGCGGTGGTAGTCCGCAAGATCCGCCCGGGTGGCGACACCCATGGCCGCACCCGCCTGCGCGACCAGGCGCCGTACGCACTCGGTGTCGTCGATGTCGTCGTGCAGCAGGGTGTCGGGTACGGCGCGCTCCGCGAGGTCGTAGACGCGCTTCCAGCCGCGGCGCTGCGTGCAGACCACCTCACCGGTGTCCAGCAGCCACTCCACCGCGATCTTCGTCTCGGACCAGTCCCACCACGGGCCGCCGTTCTTCGCGCCGCCGAGCTCGGTGGAGGTCAGCGGGCCGTCGATCTTCAGGCGGTCCAGCACGGCCGCGCAGGAGCGCTCGGCGTCCTCGAGGATGTGCCAGCGGTGGCCGCGGGCGCGGCGGGCCCGGCGGCGGAAGGCGAAGTGCGGCCACTCCTCGATGGGCAGGATGCAGGCGGCGTGCGACCAGTACTCGAAGGCGTGGCCGTCGGACCAGTACGCCTCCTCCACCGCGTCGCGGCCGACCGCGCCCAGGCGCGCGTAGGGGATGAGTTCGTGCGACCTGGCCAGTACCGAGATGGTGTCGAGCTGGACCGCGCCGAGGGATCGCAGCACGCCCCGGGTCCCCGACCGCCGGTCCGGCGCCCCCAGGAGGCCCTGCGCCCGAAGGGCGATCCTGCGGGCTTCGTCGGCGGACAGGGTCAGCTCGGGTGACGGCAGGAGAGTCATGACGGCCAGCGTAGAACCGGCCACTGACAGTCGGCTGTGACCAGCGGATTCACTCGTTCCGGCGACTTCTCCCGCGGCGGCGGGCAGCCGCTACTTCGCGTACGGGAGGTACGGCAGTTGCGACGGGCGGTCCCAGTCCGACGGGAGCAGGGAACCGCTCCACGCGTCCCGCCGGGTGCCTTCGTGGACGACCCGCGACCGTACGGTGCCCTCCATGGCGAAGCCGAGTTTCAGGGCGACCGCGCGGGAGGCTTCGTTGCCGGCCTCCGCGAACCATTCCAGGCGCTCGACACCCAGGGCGTCGAAGGCCCAGGTGCACACCGCTCGTGCCGCCTCCACCGTGTAGCCCTTGCCGCGCTGGTGCTTCGCCGTCCAGTAGCCCAGCTCGGCCTGGCGCTGCGGGGTGGCCAGGTGCTGGAGGCGGACCAGGCCCATCGAGCTGACCAGGGCGCCTTCGTCGCGCGTGAAGACGCCGAAGTTGTACATGGTGTCGTCGCGCCAGCCGTCCGCGCACACGACGTCGATGAAGTGGTCGGCGTGCTCGCGCGAATACGGCGAAGGAACGGATGTCCAGCGCGGGATCTCAGGGTCCTGACAGGCGGCGTGCAGGGCGTCGCCGTCACGTGGTTCCAGGGCCCGCAGGACGAGGCGCTTTGTGGTGAGAACAGGTGTTTCCATGGCGGCTGCGCACCTTTCCGGCAGGCTTTCCGGCAGGGGTGCCGGGCCCCCGTAGCGGCCGCATATCGGGCGGCGGGAGGACTGCGGCCGAGTATCCCGGACCTCTCGGGGCGAGGGAAAACCGTTTTGCCGCTGCCGGGCCTCCCGGGCCGCTGGTGTCCTCGCTTACGATGGCCGTTGCAGCAGGGCCAGGCAGACAGGACCCGCGCTGTGCCCCGCGCGGGAATTCGCGCCAGGCCCGACCGGCAAGGAGTCAGCCTACGTGTCCGTCATCAGCAAGATCATGCGTGCAGGTGAAGGCAAGATCCTGCGCAAGCTGCACCGCATCGCGGACCAGGTCAATTCCGTCGAAGAGGACTTCGTCGAGCTCACCGACGCCGAGTTGCGGGCACTCACCGACGAATTCAAGCAGCGCTACGAAGACGGGGAGTCGCTGGACGACCTGATGCCCGAGGCGTTCGCCGCGGTCCGCGAGGCGGCCAAGCGCGTCCTCGGCCAGCGCCACTACGACGTGCAGATCATGGGCGGTGCGGCCCTGCACCTGGGCTATGTCGCCGAGATGCGCACCGGCGAGGGCAAGACCCTGGTCGGCACCCTTCCCACGTACCTCAACGCGATCTCCGGCAAGGGCGTTCACCTGATCACGGTCAACGACTACCTCGCCGAGCGCGACTCGGAGTGGATGGGCCGGGTGCACAAATTCCTCGGCCTGAGTGTCGGCTGCATCCTGTCGAACATGACCCCGGCAGAGCGCCGCGAGCAGTACAACTGCGACATCACCTACGGCACCAACAACGAGTTCGGCTTCGACTACCTGCGCGACAACATGGCGTGGTCGAAGGACGAGTTGGTCCAGCGCGGTCACAACTTCGCGGTGGTCGACGAGGTCGACTCGATCCTGGTTGACGAGGCGCGTACCCCGCTGATCATCTCCGGCCCCGCCGACCAGGCCACGAAGTGGTACAGCGACTTCGCCCGCCTGGTGAAGCGGCTCACCCGCGGCGAGGCGGGCAGCCTCGGCAAGGAGGAGACCGGCGACTACGACGTGGACGAGAAGAAGCGCACCGTCGCCATCCACGAGTCCGGCGTCAGCAAGGTCGAGGACTGGCTGGGCATCGACAACCTCTACGAGTCGGTGAACACCCCGCTCGTCGGTTATCTGAACAACGCCATCAAGGCCAAGGAACTCTACAAGAACGACAAGGACTACGTCGTCATCGACGGCGAGGTCATGATCGTCGACGAGCACACCGGCCGTATTCTCGCCGGCCGCCGCTACAACGAGGGCATGCACCAGGCGATCGAGGCGAAGGAAGGGGTGGACATCAAGGACGAGAACCAGACGCTCGCCACGATCACCCTGCAGAACTTCTTCCGCCTGTACGACAAGCTCAGCGGAATGACCGGTACGGCGATGACCGAGGCCGCCGAGTTCCACCAGATCTACAAGCTGGGTGTCGTGCCGATCCCGACCAACCGCCCGATGCAGCGGATGGACAAGCCCGACCTGATCTACCGCACGGAGGAGGCGAAGTTCGCCGCCGTCGTGGAGGACATCGTCGAGAAGCACGAGAAGGGCCAGCCGGTCCTGGTCGGCACCGTCTCCGTCGAGAAGTCCGAGTACCTGTCGGCGCAGCTGTCCAAGCGGGGCATCCCGCACGAGGTGCTCAACGCCAAGCAGCACGACCGTGAGGCGACCATCGTCGCCCAGGCCGGGCGCAAGGGCGCGGTCACCGTCGCCACCAACATGGCCGGCCGCGGTACCGACATCAAGCTCGGCGGCAACCCCGACGACCTCGCCGAGGCGGAGCTGCGCCAGCGCGGCCTGGACCCGGTCGAGCACGTCGAGGAGTGGGCCGCGGCCCTGCCCGAGGCGCTGGAGCGCGCCGAGGAGGCGGTCAAGGCCGAGTTCGAGGAGGTCAAGGACCTCGGCGGGCTGTATGTCCTGGGCACCGAGCGGCACGAGTCGCGCCGGATCGACAACCAGCTGCGCGGCCGCTCCGGCCGCCAGGGCGACCCGGGCGAGTCCCGCTTCTACCTCTCCCTCGGCGACGACCTGATGCGGCTGTTCAAGGCGCAGATGGTCGAGCGCGTGATGTCCATGGCCAACGTGCCCGACGACGTGCCGATCGAGAACAAGATGGTCACCCGGGCCATCGCGTCCGCCCAGTCGCAGGTCGAGCAGCAGAACTTCGAGATCCGCAAGAACGTCCTGAAGTACGACGAGGTGCTCAACCGCCAGCGCGAGGTGATCTACGGCGAGCGCCGCCGCGTCCTGGAGGGCGAGGACCTCCAGGAGCAGGTGCAGCACTTCATGGACGACACCATCGACGCGTACATCGACGCCGAGACGCGCGAGGGCTTCGCCGAGGACTGGGACCTGGACCGGCTGTGGGGCGCCTTCAAGCAGCTCTACCCGGCGAAGGTCACCGTCGACGAGCTGGAGGAGGCGGCCGGCGACCGCGCGGGTATCACCGCCGAGTTCATCGCCGAGTCGGTCAAGGACGACATCCACGAGCAGTACGCCGAGCGGGAGAAGCAGCTCACCGAGGACATCATGCGTGAGCTGGAGCGGCGTGTGGTGCTGTCGGTGCTCGACCGCAAGTGGCGTGAGCACCTCTACGAGATGGACTACCTCCAGGAGGGCATCGGGCTGCGTGCCATGGCGCAGCGCGACCCGCTGGTGGAGTACCAGCGCGAGGGCTTCGACATGTTCACCGCCATGATGGACGGCATCAAGGAGGAGTCCGTCGGCTACCTGTTCAACCTGGAGGTCCAGGTGGAGCAGCAGGTCGAGGAGGTGCCGGTGACGGACGAGGTGCAGGACGCGCCGCCGTCGCTGGTCAAGCAGCCCGAGATCCGCGCGAAGGGCCTGGAAGCGCCCAAGCGGGCGGACCGGCTGCACTTCTCCGCCCCGTCGGTCGACGGTGAGGGCGGCGTCGTGGAGGGCGAGTTCGAGGAGGCGGGCGTCTCCGGGGGCGCGGCCGGCGCCGGCGACGAGGAGGCCGGCACGACCCGCGCGGAGCGCCGCAAGGCCGCCAAGGGCGGTCGCCGCCGCAAGAAGTAGGCAGCGGGGCAAGCAGCGCCGCGCCGCGCGGCGGCGTCGTACCACCGGCTCGGGGCCGGGCCGAATCGGCCCGGCCCCGAGCCGTTCGCCTGCGCGGGCCCGCGTCCGCACGCTTCCTTACGGCGCGGTGCGGGTCGGCACGGGTCGGCTCATCGCGCGGCGACGTCGGTGCAGTGCCAGCGGGCGCGGCCGTAGCCGGGTCCTGAGTCGGCGTTCCCGGGTTCGAGGCGGAAGGCGATCGCCCGGACCACGTCGTCGTCCAGAGCGACCACCGCGGTCACCTCCAGCGCGCCGCCCGCGGTGGGGAAGACCCGGCAGCGGCATACGTACGGGGTACGGCCGCGGGCGCGGCGCCGCCAGTCCGCGCGTTCGGCGTGCAGCTTCCACAGCCGCTGGTAGGCCTCGTCCCTGACCCGGCCGGCGAGGGAGGTCAGTGGTCGGCGGCCGGTGAGGACGTCGAGCAGCCGCTCGGCGAACCACAGGTGCGGCGGTACGGGGCGCGCCGCGGGCCCGGGTCGGGTCGTGGGGCGGCGCGGGTCGGTACGGCGCGGCGGGGCGGTGCCGGCCGCGGGGCGGCGGCCTGGGTGCGGCGGTGCGGGACGCGGCGCCGTGGGATGCGGTGCCGGTGCTGGACGGGCTGCCGGGTGCGGCGCGGTCGGATGGGGCGCGGTCGGATGGGGCGCCGCGTGAGGTGTCGCGCGGGTGGCCGGGCGGGCCGTGGCGCGGGTGCTCGGTCGGTTCGTGGGCGTCATGCGCATGACTGTTTCCCCAAAGATCGTTTCCGGTGGTCGATGGGGTGGTTGTAGGCGGCGGCAGGGATCACGGGCAAGCGGCCGGGCGGCCGTCCGGGGGGAATCCGTCGGACGGGCGAGATTCACCTGTGAAGGTGGTGACACCCGTATGCTTCACGCCATGCGCGTCTACATTCCCACCACCCTCGCCGGGCTGGCCGAGGCGTACAAGGCGGGCGAGCTGGGTCCGGCACCGCTGGACGCCTTCGCGGTCACACCGAGCCTGCGCGAGTGGTACGTCTCCGACGACATCGAGGAACTCGAGTACGCGGCGCTGACCCGAGCTGCTCAGGCGTCGCTGCGGATGCTGGCCGTGCGGCCCGAAGTGCCGCGCAGACGCGTGGTCGTGGCGGTTGACGTGGCCGACGGTGCGGTGCGCCACGACCCCGACCGCGGCCTCGATCCCGCCGCGCTCGGCGAGGTGCGGCTGGCCGGTGAGGTGCGACTCGCCGAGGCGGCCGCGGTGCATGTGGACGCCGACGACGCCGAGTCCGACGTGGCGGCCGCGGCCGATGCGGTGGGCGCGGTGGACGCCGGGGACGACGACGCACAGTTCACCGTCGACGGTGCCGAGGATCACGAGCTTTTGTGGTATGCGACGCAGGAGATTCCCAACCTGATCGGCTGACCCCGCACGGAAGTTATCCACAGGCCGGAAACGGGCTGTCGCTCTGCGCGAGTAACGTTCTTGGTGTGAACGCGCACCTCGTATGGGACTGGAACGGGACCCTCTTCAACGACATCGAAGCGGTGGTCGGGGCGACCAACGCCTCCTTCGCGGAGCTCGGCCTGCCGCTGATCACCGCCGAGCGGTACCGCGAGCTGTACTGCGTCCCCGTGCCGCTCTTCTACGAGCGGTTGCTCGGCCGGCTGCCCTCGGACGAGGAGTGGGCCGTGCTGGACGCGGGCTTCGAGCGGCATTACCTGCGGCTGGCCGGGCAGTGCGCCCTCGCCGAAGGAGCGGCCGAACTGCTGGCGTCCCGGCAGGCGTTGGGCCTCACCCAGTCGCTGTGCTCGCTCGCCACGCCCCAGCAGCTGCTGCCGTTCGTCACCGCCCACGGCATCAGCGGGCACTTCGTGCGGATCGACGGCCGCAGCGGAGCGGCGAGCGAGGGGAAGTCCGGTCAGATGGCCCGGCACCTGGCCGCGCTCGACGGCCTCGACAGCCGCCCCGTCGTGGTCATCGGCGACGCCCTGGACGACGCGGCCGCCGCCGCCCACGTCGGCGCGTTCGCGGTGCTGTACACCGGCGGTTCACACAGCCGTGCGAGCCTGGAGACCGCCGGGGTGCCGGTCGCCGACAGCCTCGCCGAGGCCGTCGAGCTGGCCGAGCGAATAGCGAGCTGACCTGGACAGGAGCCCCGGTTTCTGTCCATTCGGGCCAAACGTGTGTGGTGCATTTGTACGAAGACGGCGCATGACAGCCACCCCGGCCGGGACGATAGCCTGGCGGGCGTGATCACTGTTGATCCGTGCTCCGGGGGCATCGCGTGCTGACGGGCACGACGAGCCTCCTTTCCGGCATAGCGTCGTCCCGTAGCGGAAACCCCGCGTCGCGGTACGTCGTGCCATCAACCGACGTCACGCAATGGCGCGCGACAGGAGTCAGAGGACATGCAGACCAAGCTGGACGAAGCCAAGGCGGCGCTTCTCGAACGGGCGGCTCTGGCAGGTGAGAACAGCCCGGCGGGGGGACCCCCCGGCCAGGGGCTCGACGCGCTGGCGCTGACCGCGTTTCTCCAGCGCTACTACCTGCACAGCGCACCCGAGGACCTGATCGACCGCGACCCGGTCGACGTCTACGGTGCCGCGATGTCGCACCACCGCCTGGCGGAGAACCGCCCGCAGGGCACGGCCAACCTCCGGGTGCACACCCCCACGGTGGAGCAGAACGGCTGGCAGTGCAGCCACACCGTGGTCGAGGTCGTCACCGACGACATGCCCTTCCTGGTGGACTCGGTCACCAACGCGCTGACCCAGGCCAACCGGGCGATCCACGTGGTCGTCCACCCGCAGTTCCACGTCCGCCGCGATGTCGCGGGCAAGTTGATCGAGGTCATCGGATACGCCTCGGCGGCCGAGGGCGAGTCGCTGCCGCACGACGTGCTGGTGGAGTCCTGGATTCACGTCGAGATCGACCGGGAGACCGATCGGGACGACATCAAGGAGATCACCGCCGATCTGCGCCGCGTGCTGTCGGATGTGCGCGAGTCCGTCGAGGACTGGACGAAGATGCGGCAGGCCGCGCTCACCATCGCCGACGAACTGGCCGCCTCCCCGCCGCCGCTGCCCGAGCAGGAGACCGGCGAGGCGCGGGAGCTGATGCGCTGGCTCGCCGAGGACCACTTCACCTTCCTCGGCTACCGCGAGTACGAACTCACCACCGACACCGACGGGGCGGGCGACACCGAGGGCGAGGACGTGCTTGTCGCCGTGCCCGGCACCGGCCTGGGCATCCTGCGCTCCGACCCGCAGCACCCGCACAACGACGGCACCCACCCCGGGCACCCCGGCCACCCCACCTCGCCGTCCTTCAGCCGGCTGCCCGCCGACGCCCGCAAGAAGGCCCGCGAGCACCGGCTGCTGATCCTCACCAAGGCCAACAGCCGCTCCACGGTGCACCGCCCGTCGTACCTGGACTACATCGGGGTCAAGAAGTTCGACGCCGAGGGCAATGTGATCGGCGAGCGGCGCTTCCTCGGGCTGTTCTCCTCCAGCGCCTACACCGAGTCCGTGCGCCGGGTGCCCGTGGTGCGCCGCAAGGTCGAGGAGGTCCTCGAGGGCTCCGGATACCAGGCCGGCAGCCACGACGGCCGCGACCTGCTCCAGATCCTGGAGACCTACCCGCGCGACGAGCTGTTCCAGACCGGCGTCGACGAGCTGCGCTCCATCGTCACCAGCGTGCTGTACCTCCAGGAGCGCCGCAAGCTCCGGCTCTACCTGCGCCAGGACGAGTACGGCCGGTACTACTCCGCGCTGGTCTACCTGCCGCGGGACCGCTACACCACCGCGGTGCGGCTGCGCCTGACCCACATCCTCCAGGAGGAACTCGGCGGCCTCAGCGTCGACTTCACCGCCTGGAACACCGAGTCGGTGCTCTCCCGGCTGCACTTCGTGATCCGCGTCAACCCCGGCAGCCGGCTCCCCGAGCTCAACGACTCCGATGTCGAACGGATCGAGAACCGGCTCGCCGCGGCCGCCCGGTCCTGGGCCGACGGCTTCGCCGAGGCGCTCAACGCCGAGTGCGGCGAGGAGCGCGCCGCCGAACTCGGTCGCCGCTACGCGGACGCGTTCCCCGACGGGTACCGCGCCGACTTCGCCCCGCGGGTCGCCGTCGCGGACCTCCAGCACATCGAGAGCCTGGGCGAGGACGACTTCACCCTCTCGCTCTACGAACCGGTCTCCGCCGCCCCCGAGGAGCGCCGTTTCAAGATCTACCGCACCGGCGCCCCGGTGTCGCTGTCCGCGGTGCTCCCGGTGCTGCAGCGGCTCGGCGTCGAGGTCGTCGACGAGCGCCCGTACGAGCTGCGCCGCGTCGACAACTCGCGGGCGTGGGTCTACGACTTCGGGCTCCGCCTCGACCCCGCGCTCGGCGATCTGGGCGACGACGCGCGCGAGCGGTTCCAGGAGGCGTTCGCCGCGACCTGGACCGACCGGGCCGAGAACGACGGCTTCAACTCGCTGGTGCTGCGCGCCGGGCTGGACTGGCGGCAGGCGATGGTGCTGCGCGCCTACGCGAAGTACCTGCGGCAGGCCGGTTCGACCTTCAGCCAGGACTACATGGAGGACACCCTCCGGACGAACGTCCACACCACCCGGCTGCTGGTCAACCTCTTCCAGGCCCGGCTCTCGCCCGACCACCAGAAGGCCGGCAGCGAACTGACCGACGGCATCCTGGAGGAGCTGGAGGGAGCCCTCGACCAGGTCGCCAGCCTCGACGAGGACCGCATCCTGCGTTCCTTCCTCACCCTGATCAAGGCGACGCTGCGCACCAACTACTTCCAGCGCGCGGCGGACGGCAAGCCGCACTCCTACCTGTCGATCAAGTTCGACCCGCAGGCCGTGCCCGACCTGCCCGCGCCGCGCCCCGCCTACGAGATCTGGGTGTACAGCCCGCGGGTCGAGGGCGTGCACCTGCGGTTCGGGAAGGTCGCCCGCGGCGGGCTGCGCTGGTCCGACCGCCGGGAGGACTTCCGCACCGAGGTGCTGGGCCTGGTCAAGGCCCAGATGGTGAAGAACACCGTGATCGTGCCGGTCGGTGCGAAGGGCGGGTTCGTCGGCAAGCGGCTGCCCGACCCGGCGGTCGACCGCGACGCGTGGATGGCGGAGGGCATCGCCTCGTACCGGACGTTCATCTCCGGCCTGCTCGACATCACCGACAACCTGGTCGGCGGCGAGGTGGTGCCGCCGCAGGACGTGGTCCGCCACGACGAGGACGACACGTATCTGGTGGTGGCGGCGGACAAGGGCACCGCGTCCTTCTCCGACATCGCCAACGAGGTCGCCGTCTCGTACGGGTTCTGGCTCGGCGACGCCTTCGCCTCCGGCGGGTCGGTCGGCTACGACCACAAGAAGATGGCCATCACCTCCTCCGGCGCCTGGGAGTCGGTGAAACGGCACTTCAGGGAGACCGGCCACAACACGCAGGAAGAGGACTTCACCGTCGTCGGTATTGGTGACATGTCCGGCGACGTCTTCGGCAACGGCATGCTGCTGTCGGAGCACATCCGGCTGGTGGCCGCCTTCGACCACCGGCACATCTTCCTCGACCCGAACCCGGACGCGGCCACCTCCTACGCCGAGCGGCGCCGGATCTTCGAACTGCCGCGCTCCTCCTGGGCCGACTACGACTCCTCGCTGATCTCGGCCGGCGGCGGCATCTACCCGCGCACGGCCAAGGCGATCCCGGTCAGCGCGGCGGTCCGCGCCGCGCTCGGTATCGAGTCGAAGGCGGCGAAGCTCACCCCCGCCGAGCTGATGAAGGCGATCCTCAAGGCCCCGGTCGACCTGCTGTGGAACGGCGGCATCGGCACCTACGTCAAGGCGTCGACCGAGACGCAGGCGGACGTCGGCGACAAGGCGAACGACGCGATCCGGATCGACGGCACCGACCTGCGGGTCAAGGTGGTCGGTGAGGGCGGCAACCTCGGCTTCACCCAGCTCGGCCGGATCGAGTTCGCCCGTTCCGGCGGCCCCGACGGCGCCGGCGGCCGGATCAACACCGACGCGATCGACAACAGTGCCGGCGTGGACGCCTCCGACCACGAGGTCAACATCAAGGTGCTGCTCAACAGCACCGTCGCCGAGGGCGACATGACGGTCAAGCAGCGCAACGCGCTGCTCGCCGAGATGACGCACGACGTCGGCAACCTGGTGCTGCGCAACAACTACGCGCAGAACGTGGCGCTGGCCAACAGCATGGCGCAGGCCGGCAGCCTGCTCCACGCGCACCAGCGGTTCATGCGGCGGCTGGTGCGGGACGGCCGGCTGGACCGGGCGCTGGAGTTCCTGCCCACCGACCGGCAGATCCGGGAGAGGTCCGCGGCTGGTGTGGGCCTGACCCAGCCGGAGATGGCCGTCATCCTCGCCTACGCCAAGATCACCGTGGCCGACGAGCTGATCCAGACCGAGCTGCCCGACGACCCGTATCTGCGGTCCCTGCTGCACGCGTACTTCCCGGTGGCGCTGAGGGAGCGTTTCGCCACGCAGATCGACAACCACGCGCTGCACCGCGAGATCGTCACCACCGTCCTGGTCAACGACACGGTGAACACCGGCGGCACCACCTTCCTGCACCGTTTCCGGGAGGAGATCGGCGCGACCACCGAGGAGATCGTGCGGGCGCACACCGCGGCCCGGGCCATCTTCGACCTCGGCCCGATCTGGGACGCGGTCGAGGCGCTGGACAACACGGTCGCGGCCGATGTGCAGACCCGGATCAGGCTGCACTCGCGGCGGCTGGTGGAGCGCGGCACCCGCTGGCTGCTCAACAACCGGATGCAGCCGCTCCAGATCGCCGAGACCATCGAGTTCTTCGGTGAGGGCGTCACCGCGGTGTGGTCGCGGCTGCCGAAGCTGCTGTGCGGCGCGGATCTGGAGTGGTACGGCACGCTGCACGACGAGTTGACGGCCGCCGGGGTGCCGGACGAGCTGGCGACGCGGGTGGCCGGGTTCTCCTCGGTGTTCCCGGCGCTGGACATCGTGGATGTGGCGCGGCGGGCCGGCAAGGAGCCGCTGGACGTCGCCGAGATCTACTTCGACCTCGCCGACCGGCTGGGGATCACCCAACTGCTGGACCGGATCATCCAGTTGCCGCGGGACGACCGCTGGCAGTCGATGGCGCGGGCGGCGATCCGCGAGGACCTGTTCGCGGCGCACGCGGCGCTCACCGCCGACGTGCTCAGCGCGGGCGAGGCCGGTGCCACCCCGGAGGAGCGCTACCAGGCGTGGGAGGAGCGCAACTCCGGTCTGGTCACCCGGGCCAGGACCACGCTGGAGGAGATCCAGGGTTCGGAGGAGTTCGACCTGGCGAGCCTGTCGGTGGCGATGCGGACCTTCCGTACGCTGCTGCGCACGCACCACTGAGGTCCGACCGAGGTTCGAGGGGGCGGGCGCCCGACATCTGGCGCCCGCCTCCGCCTCTGACCCGCCTCCGCCTCTGACCCGCGCTCGCCCTGCCCCCGCCCTGCCCCCGCCCCGCGGCCTTACGGGCTCGGCATCTTCCACAAGGTGAGCTTGCCGGTGTAGACGGGCGTCTTGTAGTAGTTCTCGCTCGGGGTGGTGCCGGTGATCAGCCACATGGCGAGGTGGCCGGAGGTGGTCACCGTGCAGAGCCGGTCGCCGGTCTTGATCAGCGGGTCGTCGCCGACCAGGTCGCTCGCCTGGACCTGGCCCGGCAGCGGGTTGGCCTCGGCGGCCTCCCGGCAGGCCACGGGGGACGCGCTCGCGGACTTGCCCGTGGGCGTGTCGAAGGTCAGGTAGTCGTCGCCGTAGTTGAGTTCGACCTGGCTGCTGGACAGGCTGTGCTTCGGGTCGACCAGCGGGGTGTCGAGGTCGACGTCGGGGCCGGGGTCGATGGAGTTGGGCGGGCGGACCGTCAGCGAGCGGTCCGCGAAAATCACCTGGTAGTCGCCGTCGCCGGCCGAGCCGCCGCCGGGGGTGGTGGCCGTGTTGGTGGCCGGTGCGGTCGCGGGGCTGCGGGGCGTGCCGGTGGACGGCGAGCCGCTGGAGTGGGTGGCCGGCGCCGAGGTGGCGTGGTCCGGGCCGGCGGAGGAGTGGCCGTTGTCGCTGGTGTACCGGGTGATGGCGTAGGTCAGGGTGACCGCGAGGACCAGGGCGAGCGCGCCGCCGCCGATTACCACCAGCTTGTGGGCACGGCCGCCGGGTGCCGGGACCTGCCGCGTGTCGGGTTCGGGGTCGGCGTTCGGCGGGCCGTAGCCGGCCGGTGGTTGCCCGGCGCCCGGGATGCCCGCACCGGGGGAACCGGGTGCGCCGGCTCCCGGGTGGTTCGGCTGCCCGCCCGGGCCCGCTCCGAACCCGGTGGGCGGCGCGAACGGGGGGACCGGGGGCTGTCCGGCCTGGGAGCCGGGCGGTGCGAAGGCCGGCGGGTCCGGCACGGTCGGCCCGGAGACGGGTTCCGGCTGCGGCGGGTGCTTGGCGGCGGCCTCCCGCCGTACGATCTCGGCCGCGACCGGCTGCGGCAGCCAGTCGGTGAAGTCCCGCAGCGAGCGGCCGGCGGCGTGGGCGCACAGTTCGGCCAGTTCGGCGGGGGAGGGCCGCACCGCGGGGTCGGCGGTGAGGCAGCGGGTCAGCACCGGCCGCAGCACGTCGGGGTAACCGGACAGGTCCGGCGGTCGTATGGAGGTGTTGGCGATCTTCGTGGCGAGGGTGATGGCGCCCGCGTCGCCGTAGGGGTGGCGGCCGGTGGCGGCGACGGCGGCGATCAGGCCGAGCGAGAACAGGTCGGCGGCCGGGGTGAGTTCGAGCCCGTTGGCGTGCTCGGGGGACATGTACTGCGGGGTGCCGATGAGACCGCCGCTGCGGGTGAGCTGGGTGGAGTCGGCGGCCCTGGCGATGCCGAAGTCGATCACCCACGGCCCGCCGGCGGCCAGCAGGATGTTGCTGGGCTTGAGGTCGCGGTGGATGATCCCGGCCGCGTGCACGGCGCGCAGCGCCTCCGCGGCGCAGCCGACGAGTTGGAGCACGGTCGGCAGCGGCAGGGCGCCGTACCGGGCCAGCGCCTCGTTGAGCGGCAGCCCCGGCACGAATGTGGTGGCCAGCCACGGCTGGTCGCCGGTGGTGTCGTGGTCGACGACCGGGACCACGTGGTAGCCCTGTACCTGCCGGGCCGCGCGCACCTCCTGCTGGAAGCGGCGGCGGAACTCCTCGTCGCGGGTGTACTCGCGCCGGATCAGCTTCAGCGCGACCGGCTGCCCGCCGCGGGTGTGCGAGAGGTAGACGGTTCCCATGCCGCCCTCGCCGATCCGGGCTACGAGCCGGTAGCCGGCCTGCTCGCGCGGGTCCTGCGGGCCGAGCGGGCGTAACTGGCCGCCCTGGTCGGGGTTTTCCCCGCCGCGCCCGGCCGTACCGCCGCTCGCGCTTCCCCCGCCGTACGCGCTTGCCCCGCCGTACGCGGGTCCGTTGCCGTACATGTGTCCGTCGTCGTGGCCGGCGATGTCGGGCACCCCCCTTGGATAGTCGAAACGGCCTGATGGTACCGAGGGCGCCCTTCCCGTATCGGCCACGTCGTCAACTCGGTCCTGGGTCGGGGCACTTCGGTGACGTACGAAGCCGTGGGCGGGGAGGAACGGGAGCCGTGCGGGCATGACGGCGCCCGTTCTCCCGCCAGGTGGGCGGGCGAACGGGCGCCAGGGTAGGGCTACTTCACCGCCCCCGCCATCACGCCGGAGACGAACTGCCGCTGGAACGCGAAGAACACGACCAGCGGGACCACCATCGACAGGAAGGCGCCGGGCGCCAGGATGTCGATGTTGTCGCTGAACTGCCGTACCTGCTGCTGGAGGGCGACCGTGATCGGCTGCGAGTCGCTGTTCGCGAAGATCAGCGCGACCAGCATGTCGTTCCACACCCACAGGAACTGGAAGATGCCGAGCGAGGCGATCGCCGGGCCGCCCAGCGGCATGATCACCCGGGCGAACAGCCGGAGTTCGCCGGCGCCGTCCAGCCGGGCCGCCTCCAGCAGTTCGCGCGGGATCTCCGCGAAGAAGTTCCGCAGCAGGAAGATCGCGAACGGCAGCCCGAAGGCGGTGTGGAAGAGCACCACCCCGGAGATGTCGCCGAAGATCCCGATCTTGCCGAAGAGCTTCGCCACCGGGACCAGCGCCACCTGCACCGGCACCACCAGCATCGCCACCACCCCGATGAACCACCAGTCGCGGCCGGGGAACTCCATCCACGCGAAGGCGTAGCCGGCCAGCGACCCGATCACCACGACCAGCAAGGTGGCCGGGACGGTGATCAGCGCGGTGTTCCACAGCGAACTGGTGATCGCGTGGTTGTCCAGCAGGGAACGGTAGTTGGTGACCGTGAGCTGGGTCGGCGAGGTGAAGACCTTCCACCAGCCGGTGGCCGCGATGTCCTGCCGGCTGCGCAGGCTGGACAGCAGCAGCCCGATCGTGGGCATCAGCCAGAACAGCGCCACCACCAGCAGGACCAGCCGGAGCAGGCCGCCACTCGCGGCGCCGGCCAGCCGTGCCCCGATCCCGCGCCGGCCGGGACCCGAAGCCGCCGCGCCCGGAGCGCCCGTCACGGCCGCACCCGCACCCGCAGCCGTATCCGCACCGGCGCCCGTATCGACATCGGCACCCGCACCCGTACCCGTACCCGCTCCCGCGATCGCGCCCTCATCCGTCGCATCCGCGCTCATCGCCGTCCCTCCCTGCGCAGCCGCCGGATGTTGAAGATCATGACGGGCAGCACCAGCAGCAGCAGGATCACGCCGATCGCGCTGCCCACGCCCAGGTCGTTGCCGCCGCCGAAGGACGACAGATAGAGCTGGAGGGCGAGCACGTTGGCGTTGGACTGGGTGTTGCCGGGCGCGATGATGTAGACGAGGTCGAAGATCTTCAGCACGTTGATCATCAGTGTCACCATCACCACCACCAGCACCGGGGCCAGCAGCGGCACGGTGATCCGGCGGAAGACCTGCCACTCGCCGGCGCCGTCCACCCGGGCCTGCTCCAGCAGTTCGCGTGGCACCCCGGCGAGCCCCGCCGCGATCAGCACCATCGCGAAACCGGCCCACATCCACACGTAGGAGCCGATGATCGAGGGGGTGACCAGATCCGGGCCGAGCCAGTTGATGCCGTTGTACTTGCCGGAGAAGTTCGAGGCGGGCAGCCGCAGTTGGGCACCGGCCGCCTTCGCCGGCAGCGCGTAGGTGCCGTCCTTGCCGGACTTGGCCGAGGCGATCACCTTGCCGTCCTTGACCGCCTCCACCTTCACCCCGGACAGCGCCTTCTCGCCCGGGTCGATCACATTGGGCTTGCCGGTGCCGCCGGGCCGGAAGTCCAGCCACACCGTGCCGGTCACCGAACCCGGCTTCGTCGGAGCCGGTTTGGCCTGCTTCGCGTTGGACGGCAGTTCGGTCGGCGGGATGCCGACCAGCGGCAGGTCCGCCGACGTGCCGATACTCGCGGTCGACGTGGAGGTGAACGACCCGCCGGCGGTCGGCTTCAGGTCGCTGTCCGGCCGCGGACGCGCCCCCGGGTAGGCGGAGTTGCTGGTGAACGTGTCGTGCACGGCCACCACCACGGCGTTCGCCACGCCGCGCGAGGGGTCCTGCTCGTACACCAGCCGGAAGATGATGCCCGCGGCCAGCATCGAGATGGCCATCGGCATGAAGATGATCAGCTTGAAGGCCGTTCCCCAGCGCACCCGTTCGGTGAGCACCGCGAAGACCAGGCCGAGCGCGGTCGCCACGGTGGGCGCCACCACCACCCAGATCGCGTTGTTGCGGACCGCGGTGAGGATGCCGTGGTCGGTGAAGACCGTGCCGAAGTTCTTCAGCCCGACGAACGAGTCGCCGTTGGCGTTGAAGAGGCTGCGGTAGACGGTGTAGCCGATCGGATACGCCACCAGCGCGCCCAGCAGGACCAGCGCGGGCAGCAGGAAGAGCGCGGCGATCCACGGGCGGGTGCCCATGACACTGCGGCGCTTGCCGGGGCGCCGGCCGGAGCCGGGCCCCTCGACGGAGTCCGTGGCGGACCCCCCGACGGGACCCGGACCAGCCGGAACGGGGACGGCACCGGAGATGCCGCCACCCGCTCCGACCGGACCGCCCGCCCCTGGAACAGAGGCGTCAGTCATCCGACCTCAGCTCCCGTACGCCTTGGCCGCGTCGGACTCCAACTTGGCCTGCACGCCGGCCACATCGGACGGCTTGGCGAGGAAGACCTGAAGGTCCTTCCACTCTCCCTGGCCCTTGGTGCCGCCGAAGGCCGCCGGCGCCTGGTCGGACATGTCGAACCGGAAGTCGTCACCGGAGCCGATCAGCGCCTGGGCGATGGTGCGTTCGGTCGCGTCCGGGTACGCCGAGAACGGCAGCGCCTTGTTCGGAGAGAGGTAACCGCCGCTGGACGCCCAGATCTTGGCCGCGTCGGTGGACGCCACATACGTGAGCAGCGCCTGCGCACCGGCGTTGTCCTTCAGCGCCACGCCGACGTCGCCGCCGCTGACCACCGGCGCCTTGCCGTTGCCGACCGCCGGGAACGGGAACACCTTCGCGTCCGTGCCGACCTTCGCCTTGGTGTTGGCGGAGATGAACGACGCGACGTAGTCGGCCTCGTAGACCATGGCGGCCTTCGGCGGGTTGCCGCTGAACACCTGGGTGACCGACTTCGGGAAGTCGTTGGCGAGCGCGGTGGACGTGCCGCCGGCGACCAGGTCCTTGTTCCCGAAGAGCTGGGCGAGCGTGGTCAGCGCGGTCTTCACCGACGGGTCGGTCCACTTGATCTTGTGCGCGGTGAGCGCGTCGTACTTCGCCGGACCGGCCTGCGAGAGGTAGATGTTCTCGAACCAGTCGGTGAGGGTCCAGCCGTCCGCGCCGCCGATCGACACCGCCGGGGTGCCGGACTCGTAGACGGTCTCGGCGGTCTTCAGGAAGTCCGCCCAGGTCTTCGGCACGGTCGCGCCCGCGTTGCTGAAGGCGCTGGAGTTGTACCAGATCAGTGACTTGTTGGCGACCTTGGCGTAGACGCCGTACTGCTTGCCCTTCCAAGCGCCCAGGTCCTGCCAGCCCTTGGAGTAGTTCTTGCTCAACTGGGCCTGCGCGCCAGGGCCGAGCGGTTTGAGCCAGCCCTTGTCGGCGAACTGGTGCAGCACGCCCGGCTGGGCGAGGAACGCGACGTCCGGCGGCTGGCCGCCCTCGATCTTCGTGCCGAGGAAGGTCGACTGGCTGTCACCGGTCGGTACGAAGGTGGACTTCGCGCCGGTGAGCTTGTCGAACTGGTCCAGGACCTTCTGGAACGCCTTCTGTTCGGGGCCGGTCCACACGGCCGCGACCTCGAGCTTCTGGCCGTGCAGGTCGGGCAGTTTCAGTTCGCTTCCGTCGCTCCCGCTCCCCGTGGAGGACGCCGACGACGTGTGCTTGGCATCGTCCTTCTTGCCGCTGCCCCCGCCGCACGCCGCGGTGGTGAGCGCAAGCGCCGACACCGCCACCGCGGCGAGCGCTATGCGCGTAGTGCTCCGTCGTGCGTGCTTGGTGTGTGTGCGCTTTAAGGTACGCATGTCGTCATCCCCTCAGTCCCGTGGCGACTGTCCTACGCCCGTCGCGACAGCGCTCGCAAGGTCTTACGCGGGCTTGCGGGGGTCATTGTGACTATGCCGTGATCTTGGATCAAACCCTTCGGGGGCAGGTACGGACGGACCGTCAGGTCCGGGCGGAAAGCCGTGCGGAACCACTCGGCGAACGTGTCGGCGCGGGTCTCGGCGAACGCCGGAACGGGGGTCCCTGGCAAGGGATTTGGCCGGAGTCGCCGTGCCCGCGCCGAGCCGCGCCGTGCCCGCTCCGCGCGGTGCCGTGCCCCTGCGGCGCCGCCTTCCAAGCCGCGCCGCCTTCCAAGCCGCGCCGCCTTCCGGGCCCGGCCGCCTCCCCGCCCTAGATCCGCGGTCGGATCAGCGCGGCCGGCGCGGTGGCGGCGGCCGCCTGGCGCGCGCCGCGCGGCGCGGGCTCCTCCGGCGGCGTCTCGGCGGCGCGCTGCAGCGCGCTGGCCAGCAGCGCCAAGTCGGTCGGCCCGTTGCCGAGTTCGCGGACCTGGCGGCGCGCCGGCGGGTCACCCATCCGCTCCCACTCCAGCGGCACCACGGTCGGCCGCAGCGTCGCGGTACGCGGGATGCGCGCGCTGACCCGGGCGGCCTGGAACGGCGTCACCGCGCCGCCGGGGCGCCGTAGATAGCCGCGCCCGGGCACCGCGTCGTCCAGCCCCGCCGGGTCCTCGACGTGCACCAGCAGGGCCGCCGACTCCGGGTCCGCGGTCCGCAGCGCTATCCGCAGCCGGGCCCGTTCGTCGGTGTCGGTGCCCGCGGTGCGTTCGGGGCGGCCGGTCGCGGCGAACAGGTGCACGCCGAGCCGTTCGCCGTCCCGCGCCACCGCTTCCAGCGCCCGCACCACGCTGCCCGCGGACGGCCGTCCGGGACTGCCGAGGCCCGGCGCCACGAGCGCGTCGAAGTCGTCCACGACGACGACCAGGCGCGGGAGTACGGGCACGGGCCGCGCGGCCGCACCCGGCCCGGAGCCGGTCGAAGCGGAACCGGCGGAGCCGGGAGAACGGGCCGAACCCGCGGCACCGGCCGAACCCGGGGCACCGGCGGAACCGGAGACCGAACCCCTCGAACCTGTCGCGGAGTCGGCCGAGCCCTGACCTCCCCTGCGCCCGCCCTGGTGCGGCACCATCCCCGCCATCGCGCCCCTGCTGTGCCACGCCGCGAAGTCCTCGCCGCCGAGCACCTCGGCCCGCCGCTTCAGTTCCGCGCTCAGCGCCTGCGCGAACTCCCGCATCCGCACCGGGTCCGTGGCCACCAGATGCGTGGAGACGTGCGGCAGGTCGGCGCAGGAGGCCAACCCCTCACCGCGCTCCGCCCCGGCCCCGTCCACCAGCACCAACGCCAGCCGCTCCGGCCGGTCCGCCGCCGCCAGCGCGGCCACCAGCGAACGCAGCAGCTCCGTCTTCCCCGTGCCGGGCGCGCCCCCGACGATCGCGTGCGGCCCCTCGGCCACCAGGTCGACGGCCACCCGGCCGCCCGCCCCCACCCCGATCACCGCGGCCGCACCCCCGGCCGTCCCGGGCGCCTCGCCCCACCGCGCCGCGATCCGGGCGGGCGTCGCGATCGCGAGGTCGAGCTCGTCCAGCAGCCGAACGGTGGTCGGCAGCACATGCCGTGACGGTACGTCCACCGATCCGGCGTCGGCCTCCCGCAGCGGTGCCAGCGCCCGCGCGAAGTGCTCGGCCCACACCGCGGACACCGCGTCCAGCACTATCGTGCCGTCCACCGGCGCCGCCGGGTACGTGCCCGCGCCCGCCCCCGCGCCGTACGTCCCCGAGGCCGCCTCCAACCGCAGCGTGGTCGCCACGTCGCCCGACACGTGGGCCACCACACCGCCCTGGACGGCGGGGCGTTCACCGGTCTCGGCGAGGCACAGCACGTGGATGCCGGCCGACGGTCCGGCCGTCGATATGCGGGTCAGGGCGTCGCGCAGGGCCGCGGAACCGGGGTCGCCGTCGAGGACGAGAAGCGTGTACGGGCCGTCGTGGCGGGCCGCGGCGGCGGTGACGGCGGACTCCGGCGCGGTCGCCCACCCGGGCCCGAGCGGGCCGGACTCCAGCCGCCGGACCAGCTCGGAGGTGCGGGCCTCGGCCTGGTCGCGGTCGAAGGCGAGCAGCAGCCGGCAGTCCTGGCCGTGCGCGGGCCGCAGGTGCGGCAGCCAGTTCAGCCAGGACCACTCCTCGGTGCGCTCGTCCGCGCCCCGGGTGCGGTCCGCGCTGACCAGCACCACCTCCAGCACGGCGGGGGAGTGCAGCGCGCACAGCTGCGCGAGCACCGCCCTGCCCAGCCCGGCCAGCCGCGGCCGGGGACCGGCCAGGGTCAGCGCCGAGGTGGCGGGGGCCCGCAGGTCCACGGTGTACGGGGCGCCGCGCAGCAGCCCGGTGCCGTCCGGTGCCGGCAGGTCGGCGGTGCCGAGGCGTACGGTCAGCGCGTCCGGGTGGGTGGGGGCGCGCTCCCACAGCCGGCGGCCCGGGCCGAGCACGGTCAGCAGGACCGCCGCCGGGTCGGGCCAGCGCTCGCGCAGCGCCTCCGCGGCGGCGGGGTCGTCCGCGGCCGTCTCGGGCCCGGCGTCGTCGGGCGCCTGGCGACCGCCGGCCAGCCGCCTGGCCCACGCTCCTATGGCGCCGACGACCCCGGCGCGCGGTGGCTCGTCGAGTTCGCGGCGGTTCCGCTCGCCGGTGGCGCGCCGGGAGCTGTCCACGGCGGGCGGCTCGGCGGGCGGCCACGCCGCGCCCCCGAGAGTCTCCGGGCCGCGGTCGTGGCCGCTGTGACCGCCAGGGCCGCCGTCACCGGCGAAGCCGCCGTAGCCCCCGTAGCCGTCGCCGTCGGCGCCGCCGGGAACGGCGTCACCGTCCGGTCCACCCCTGCCCGCAGCACTCGGAGCACCGTGCGGACCGTCGCCGCGGACTTCTTCGTACGGTCCCGGTCCCGCGGCCGGCCGCTTGGCGCCGGCCGAACCCCTGGTCCCCGGCTCCGCGCCGCTCTCGGGCCCGCCGTCCCCGCCGCGCGGCGCCACCCGCAGGTGCCCCTCGCTGTCCACGGCGGTCGACAGCGGCGGGGGAGCGGCCGGGCGGGCCCGGGTGAGGCGGAGCGTGGACTCGCCGATCCGCAGCAGTTCGCCGGGCGGGAACGGCAGCGGGTGGGCGCCGACCGGGCGGCCGGACAGCGTGGTGCCGTTGGTCGAGCCGAGGTCGGCGACGGTGACCGTGCCGTCTGCGCCGACCGCGATCTCGCAGTGCAGCCGTGACACGTCGGGGTCGTCGAGCGGCACGTCCGCGTCGGCGGAGCGGCCGACACCTGCCTGCCCGCCCTGGAGCAAGTGCACGCCGCCCGCGTCGGGACCGCCCACCACATGCAGCGTGGCGAGGTCGGCGGGCGGCCTGCCGTACTGCCCGAAGCGGCCGTACTGGCCGTGGTCGCCTTGTTGCTCGGCAGGGGCGTGCAGGGAGATCAGCGCGCCGTCCACGAGGGGCGGGACGCCGAGGACCGCGGTGGGGGCGAGCCGGCCGGTGCCCGCGTACAGCACCACGGAGCTGCCCGAGGAGCGGCCGCCGGGCTGGGCCGAGCCGGCCGCCGAGGCCAGGGCGCCCGCGACGGTGCTCAGCGCGGTGCCCGCGGGAGCGGTGACGAGCACGTCACAGCCGCGGGCTGCCCGGCCGCTGCCGCGCGGCCCGAGGACGGTCAGCCGGATCTGCATCTCGTCCGCGGTCCCTTCTCCCCGTGGCGCGGGTGCGCGCAGGGAAGATGCTCCCCGCCCGCGCCCGCACCTCGACGTACACCTACGCGGTCACGCGCGCAGTGGCCCGACGGACGCGCGTACGCGGTGACTTGACCCCTGCATCCTCCCACCCCTCGGTGACAGTTCGCCCCCGCCCCGACGATCTTGGCTCCCCGGGGTGCGCTTGGTGCGGCCGGAGGCCGCAGGCCCTGCCTCTGCGGTGGGTGTGCCGGGACCATCGGCCGGTGGGTGGCTGGTCGCTCCGTTCTCCCCCGGAGCTTCGCCTGGGAGGTGCCCCCACGCGCCCCTGGAGGGTGAACGACTTCCGCGACGGTTCGCCAGGGTCCCTGACTCGGTGCCCTTTGCCCGGGGGAGGGGTGCGGCGCTGGCCGCGGAGGGTGCCGTGCGTACGGGGAGGGGGCGCAACCGTTGGGGCGCGGCGCAGCGTCTACCTGGGAATCCGGCACCCGGCGGCGGCAGGCTCTACGCTGGGCCGGACCGGGAAAGACCATCACGCAGCAGGGAGCGCATGACGTGCGGCCGGTAGGCAGCAAATACCTTCTGGAGGAACCGCTCGGACGCGGTGCCACCGGGACCGTCTGGCGTGCCCGGGTGCGCGAGGACGAGGGCACCCTGGTCGCGGTCAAGGTGCTCAAGGAGGAACTGGCCGGCGACCCGGACGTGGTGATGCGCTTCCTGCGCGAGCGCTCCGCCCTGCTGCGGCTGCGGCACCCGCACATCGTCCGGGTCCGCGACCTCGTGGTCGAGGGTGACCTGCTCGCGCTGGTCATGGACCTGATCGACGGCCCCGACCTGCACCGCTACCTGCGGGAGAACGGCCCGTTCAGCCCGATCGCCACCGCCCTGCTGACCGCGGCCGTCGCGGACGCGCTCGCCGCCAGCCACGCCGACGGCATCGTGCACCGCGACCTCAAGCCCGCCAACGTGCTGCTCGCCACCACCACCGGCGAGGACGGCGCCGAGCGGATGCACCCGATGCTGACCGACTTCGGTATCGCCCGGCTGGCCGACTCCCCGGGGGTGACCCGCACCCAGGAGTTCGTGGGCACACCGGCCTACGTCGCCCCGGAGTCCGCGCAGGGCCGCCCGCAGACCTCGGCGGTCGACGTGTACGGCGCCGGCGTGCTGATGTACGAGCTGGTCACCGGGCGTGCGCCCTTCCGCGGCGACTCCGCGCTGGAGGTGCTGCACGCCCACATGACCGACCAGGCCGAGCGCCCCGGCAACGTGCCGGAGCCGCTGTGGACCGTGATCGAGCGCTGCCTGCGCAAGAACCCCGATCAGCGGCCCAGCGCGGAGAACCTGGCGCGGGCGCTGCGGGTGGTCGCCGCGGGCGTGGGGGTGCACGCCAGCCCGGCGCAGGCCGAGGCGGCACTCGGCGTGGGCGCGCTGCTCGGCCCCGAGGCCGACCCGGCGCTGGTGCCGGGCACCGGTGATCCCGCGGCTGCCGGAGCCTTCGGCGACGCCGAGCCCACCCAGGTGCTGCCGGCCGGCAGCACGGCGTACGACCCGAACGCGACGACCGGCGTGCTCGACTCGGACCGCTATCGCGGGGCCGTGGACGCCGCCGATGCCGCGAACGCCGCTGACGCGGCGGGTGTGGCCGGCGCCGCCGACGGCACCCGTGTCCTGCCCGCCTCCGAGGCGCAGGGCCCGCCGCAGGCCCAGGGCCCGCACCCGTGGGAGTCCCAGCTCAGCGCCGCCCGCCACCGCAACGAGCAGACCGAGGTCCGCCAGGTCCCGCCGGAGATGGACCCGCTCTACCGCCGCCCGGTGCGCAGGGCACAGCAGCAGCAGCCCCCGCAGCAGTCGCAACCCCCGCAGCAGTACGGCGGCGCCCGGCCGTACCCCCAGCAGGGCAACCCGGGACAGGCCGGCCCGTACGGCTACCCGCAGCAGCAGCCCCAGCAGCAGCGGCCCCAGCAGCAGCGCTACCAGCCGCCGCCGCAGAACTACGAGCCCCAGCGGTACGAACCGCAGCGCCCGCCCGCTCCGGCGGCGCCCGCGCGGGGGCACGAGCCGCGCGAGCCGCGGCGCGGCGCGAACCCGATGAAGATCCCGGGCCTGGGCTGCCTGAAGGGCTGCCTGATGGTGATCCTCGTGCTCGTGGTCATCTTCGTCGTGGTCTGGTACACCACGCCGCTGCCCGACTGGGTGAACAGCACCCGCAACCTGTGGGACGCGACGTCGAGTTGGGTCAACAGCGCGTGGGACAAGATCTCCGCGATCACCGGCGACTCCGGTGGCGGCTCCGGCAGCAACTGACCGTTCCGAAAGCCCGCCGCAGCCCGTCCCGCCGCAGCCCGTCCCGGCTCGGCCTGACCCGGCCTCACCCTGCCCGTCCCTGCCCGGCCTTGCCCGTCCCGAGGGTGTCCCGCCGCACCCTCGGGACGGCCCGCATCCGCCCGATTCGCCTCCTGGGTTGGGGATTTGTCGACTTCCAGAGGGTGATTTCTCCGGCAGAACGCCTCCTCACCGGCCGTGGGCGTCCCGAACAGCCGTCGAGCCGCGTAGCTTTGTCGCCAACACGAGCCATCACGCGGTGCCCCACGGCGTCCCGGTCCCACCCGACGCCCGCGACACTCGGCAACGCGGCGGACCGTCGGAGGAGTCGGAGCAGCCTTGGCCAGGAAGATCGGCAGCCGGTACACCGCCCACCAGGTGCTGGGGCGCGGTTCGGCGGGCACCGTGTGGCTCGGCGAGGGACCCGAAGGCCCGGTCGCCATCAAGCTGCTGCGCGAGGACCTCGCCTCCGACCAGGACCTGGTGGGCCGGTTCGTGCAGGAGCGCACCGCGCTGCTGTCGCTGGACGACCCGCACATCGTCGGCATCCGCGACCTCGTGGTCGACGGCACCGACCTCGCCCTGGTGATGGAGCTGGTGCGCGGCACCGATCTGCGCTCCCGGCTGGAGCGCGAGCGCCGCCTGCTGCCCGAGGCGGCCGTCGCGATCGCCTCCGACGTCGCCGACGGCCTGGCCGCCGCCCACGCGGGCGGTGTCGTGCACCGGGACGTCAAGCCCGAGAACGTGCTGCTCGACTCGGCCGCGGTCCCCGGCCCCGGCGGCGCGCCGCCCGCGCTGCTCACCGACTTCGGCATCGCCCGCCTCGTGGACACCCCGCGCCGCACCCGCGCGACCCGGATCATCGGCACCCCCGACTACCTCGCCCCCGAGATCATCGAGGGCTTGCCGCCGCGCGCGTCCGTCGACATCTACGCCCTGGCCACCGTGCTCTACGAACTGCTGGCCGGCTTCACGCCGTTCGGCGGCGGCCACCCCGGCGCCGTACTGCGCCGGCACGTCACCGAGACCGTGCAGCCGCTGCCCGGAGTGCCCGAGGAGCTGTGGCAGATCCTCGCGCAGTGCCTGGCCAAGGCGCCCGCGTCCCGGCTGAAGGCGAGTGAACTGGGCGCGCGGCTGCGGGAGTTGCTGCCGGACCTGGCCGGGCTGCCGGCGCTGGACGTGGCCGCGCCCGGCGCGGAGGGCGAGCCGGAGCGGGCCGGCGGGGTGTACGACGACGCGGACGAGCCGGTGGTCGGCGCCGGCTTCGGCGCCGACCCCGACCAGGGCCTGACCCGGCCCGGCGACGACCCCGGGGGCCGCCCGGCGCGGGACCGCAGGCGCGGCGCCGTGCCGCTGGTGCGCGGGGCCGCCCCGGACTCCAGCCGCGACACCCACACCAGCATCAAGCTGCCCACCGCCGAGGAACTGGCGGGCTTCGGGGCCGAGGCCGCACGCTCCGGGCGCCCGGGCCGGGCCGGCCACGCCGACGGCGCGGGCGCCGCGACGGGTCCGGCCGGCAGCGCGGGAGGCGGCGGGAGCGGCGCAGGACGCGGTCGCGCCTCCGCGGCCGACCGCCCGGCCAGCCCCCGGCACCGCTCGGTCTCCGACGCCGTACGCCAGCGGCGGATCAAGCTCGCGGCAGCCGCCGCGGCCGCGCTCGCCGTCGCCGGGCTCGGCGGCTGGGGCATCGCCTCGGCCGGCTCCCCCGACCACGGCGGCCACCCGGGCCCAGGCGGCACCTCCCGCGACGACAAGGGCCCCTCGACCGACTCCGGCTCCGGCTCCGACACGGCCCACGGCGCCAACGCCGGCCACGGCACCCCGGCCGCCCCCACCGGGGGCGCCGACTCCCCGCAGGGCCGCACCGGCGCCCCGGTCGACCTGCCGAAGTGGTCCGCCTTCCGCGACGCGCCCGCCGCCGGGGTGCGGCTCACCGGCGGCCCGCGCACGCTCGTCGTCGGCGGCGACACGTACGTCTTCGCCCGCGGCACCGACAAGAACGTCTGGTACCTGGTCCGGGACGGCTCGGGCTACGGCGCCTGGCACAAGCTCACCGGTATAAGCGTCGACGCCGACCCGGCCGTGGTGTCCGCCGGGCCCGGGTCGATCGACCTGTTCGCCCTGGGCACCGACGGCCTGCTCTACCGCCGGACCCTGACCGGCGGCTACTGGAAGCCCTGGCTCCAGGTCGACGAGCGCACCCACTTCGACGCGGCGCCCGCGGCCGCCTCCTCCGCGCCCGGCCGGATCGACCTGGTCGGGCGGGTCGGCGGCGACCTCGTCACCGCCTCCCTGGTCGACGGCCGCTGGAACGCCTGGGCGCTGGTCCCGACGGCCGGCCGGATCACGTACGGGCCCGCGCTGGTCTCCTCCGCCCGCGGCACCCTGGACGCGTTCGTCGTACGCAAGGCGGACGGCGCGGTGCTCCGGCTGTCGTTCTCCGACGGCGCGTGGCGGCCCGCCAAGGTGCTCGCCCACCTCACGGGCGACGTGCGCCCGGACGCGCTGGCCACCGGCGGCCACCTCTACGTGTTCGCCGCCGCCGCCATGATCGACGCGGCGAACGCCGCGAGCGCGAGCGGCGCCGAGCCGGCCGGTGATCTGCTGCTGCCCCACGGCGCCTCCGGACCGATCGGCGCGAGCGCCTCCGCCCACACACTCGACCTCTACGTGGTGACCGCCCAGGGCCGGCTGTCCCGTGCGACGGCCGCCGCATGACCGCCCCGCGACCGAAAACCGCCCATCACCCGACCAGCCGGTAGGCTGGACCCCGTGGCGATCGTCGACGTTTCCGAAGAACTGAAGTCTCTCTCCTCCACCATGGGGTCGATCGAGGCCGTGCTCGACCTCGACCGGATGCGGGGGGACATCGCCGCGCTCGAGGAGCAGGCCGCGGTGCCCTCGCTCTGGGACGACCCGGAGAACGCGCAGAAGGTCACCAGCCGGCTCTCGCACCTCCAGGCGGAGCTGCGCAAGGTCGAGACGTTGCGCGGCCGGATCGACGACCTCGCGGTGCTCTTCGAACTCGCCGAGGCCGAGGACGACGCCGACACCCGCACCGAGGCCGAGGCCGAGATGGAGCAGGTCCGCAAGGCGCTGGACGAGATGGAGGTCCGCACCCTGCTCTCCGGCGAGTACGACGCCCGTGAGGCGCTGGTCAACATCCGCGCCGAGGCCGGCGGTGTCGACGCGGCCGACTTCGCCGAGCAGCTCCAGCGGATGTACCTGCGCTGGGCCGAGCGGCACGGCTACCCCACCGAGGTCTACGAGACGTCGTACGCGGAGGAGGCCGGCATCAAGTCGACCACCTTCACCGTCAAGGTCCCCTACGCCTACGGCACCCTCTCCGTCGAGCAGGGCACCCACCGCATGGTCCGCATCTCTCCCTTCGACAACCAGGGCCGCCGGCAGACCTCCTTCGCCGGCGTCGAGGTGCTGCCCGTCGTCGAGCAGTCCGACCACGTCGAGATCGACGAGTCCGAGCTGCGCGTCGACGTCTACCGCGCGTCCGGCCCCGGCGGCCAGGGCGTCAACACCACGGACTCCGCGGTCCGCATCACCCACCTGCCGACCGGCATCGTGGTCTCCTGCCAGAACGAGCGCTCGCAGATCCAGAACAAGGCGAGCGCGATGAACGTCCTCCAGGCCAAGCTGCTCGAACGGCGCCGCCAGGAGGAGCAGGCCCTGATGGACTCGCTCGGCAAGAGCGACGGCGGCAACTCCTGGGGCAACCAGATGCGTTCGTACGTCCTGCACCCGTACCAGATGGTGAAGGACCTGCGCACCGAGCACGAGGTCGGCAACCCGCAGGGCGTCCTCGACGGCGACATCGACGGGTTCATCGAGGCGGGCATCCGCTGGCGCAAGTCCCGCGAGAAGGCCGACGCGTAACGCCTTGCGGGCAACGGCAGTTGCGTCTCCCGTGTCACAGTGCTGTACGGAACTGACGGGCACAGGCGGGCAATTCGCCCAAGGTGTGCGTAACGACCTTGACGGTGCTGGGCAAAGTCGCAAGGGTGTTGCGCGGCATGCGCATGTTTATGAGGTGTGAGCGTTTGGGGGCGGGCGCATCCGGGCCCCAGTGGCACCGCACTCCGCATGGCTGCGCATCCCTAAGCAGACATCTGATGGGGGTACTTGAGACATGACCAAGCGCAACACACGGCTGCGCGTCACACGCATAGCCGCAGCGGCCGTGATCGCGGCCGGCGCCTCCCTGACGGCCGTGGGTGCGGCCCAGGCGGCCTCCCAGCCCAGCAGCACCCCGAGCGTGAAGCCGGCCAGCTCGCTGGATCTCATCGGTGGCATCACCAGCGGTGTGACCAACGGTGGCATCACCAGTGGGGTGACCAACGGTGGCACCACCGGCGGTGACACGACCACTTCGGGCGGGGACACCACGTCCGGCGGCGACACCACCTCGGGCGGCGACACCACGTCCGGCGGCGACACGACCACGTCCGGTGGCGACACCACCTCGGGTGGCGACACGACCACGATCGGGGGTGACACCACCTCGGGCGGGGACACCACCTCGGGCGGCGACACCACGTCCGGTGGGGACACCACGTCGGGTGGCGACACGACCACGTCCGGTGGTGACACGACCACTTCGGGTGGCGACACCACGACCGGTGGCGACACCACGTCGGGCGGGGACACCACCACTTCGGGTGGTAACACCGGTGGCAACACCGGCGGTACCAGCTCGACCGGTGGCGGCAACTCCGGTGGCTCCTCCAGCACCGGTGGCTCCTCCAGCAGCGGCGGTTCGTCCACCTCCGGCGGCGGTTCGTCCACCTCCGGCGGTGGCTCGTCCACCTCGGGCGGCAACGACAACACCTGCACCCTGACCGGCGACAGCGTCGACTGCGGCAACAACGCCAGCACCGACAACCAGCAGGTCCAGCAGGGCAAGACCACCTCGCAGCTCGCCGAGACCGGCTCCAGCGGGACCACCTTCATGATCATCGGTGCAGCGACCCTGATCGCGGGCGGTGTCGGCTTCCGGCTGACCCCGCGCCTGATCAACCGCGGCGGCGGCGACGGCGCCGCGGCCTGACGGTCGCAGCAGCACGAACAGGCGGGCCCGGGGCGCTCAGCGCCCCGGGCCCGCCGGTGTCTGTCTGTCCGTATCCGTGTGCCCGCCGTGCGGGCGGGTGTCACGCGGTGGCGTGCTCCACGACGATGACCACTGCCAGAAGCGCCACCAGGAGTGCTATCAAGGTGGCGGGGGATATCGTCGACCAGCCGCCCTGCTGTTCCATGCGCGCGCGGTTCGCGCGGCAGACCGGACAGCGGCCCTCGCTCACGGGGCCGGCGCAGTTGGCACACACCAGTCGGTCGAACGTCATCGCGCTCTCCTTTTCCGTCCGGTGAACGCCCCCGGTCATGAAATCGTTCCCTGGGCTCGACGCGTCTACTCCGTGCCCGCCCCGTGGCTTCCATTTGTGCCGCGGTGTCCTGACAACGTGCACACCATCTACTGTGCCAGGTTCCGCCCGGAAGGGCGCCCCGAGGGCGTCATCGCGGGCCCGGAACCGGCGGTCTGGAGAGGGGTCGCGCGGCGGCGGGATCGCGGTGCGGAAGGGGGCGATGACGGGTTTGTCCGAGTGTGCCCTGTGGTCCGGGCCACCAACCGCTCACCGCGACTGCGCGGGCCTCGCCGGGTCGCGTAGTGTCGCCTCCACATCCCCTATCCGGCCCTACCCCAAACCCCGATCCCGCAACCCCTGGTGCCAACGTGATCCGTTTCGACAGCGTCACCAAGACCTACCCCAAGCAGAACCGTCCCGCACTTCGGGATGTCTCGCTGGAGATCGAGAAAGGGGAGTTCGTCTTCCTGGTGGGCTCGTCGGGCTCAGGGAAGTCGACCTTCCTGCGACTCATCCTCCGCGAAGAGCGCACGGACACCGGCATGGTGCACGTCCTGGGCAAGGACCTCGCCCGGCTGTCGAACTGGAAGGTCCCGCAGATGCGGCGCCAACTCGGCACCGTCTTCCAGGACTTCCGGCTGCTGCCGAACAAGACCGTGGCCGAGAACGTGGCGTTCGCGCTCGAAGTGATCGGCAAGCCGCGCGGCACCATCCGCAAGACCGTGCCCGAAGTGCTCGACCTGGTGGGTCTGGCCGGCAAGGACGACCGGATGCCCGGCGAGCTGTCCGGCGGTGAGCAGCAGCGGGTGGCGATCGCCCGCGCCTTCGTCAACCGCCCGATGCTGCTGATCGCCGACGAGCCGACCGGAAACCTCGACCCGCAGACGTCGGTGGGCATCATGCGTCTGCTGGACCGGATCAACCGGACCGGCACCACCGTGGTGATGGCCACCCACGACCAGAACATCGTCGACCAGATGCGCAAGCGCGTCATCGAACTCGAGAAGGGGCGACTGGTCCGCGACCAGTCGCGCGGTGTGTACGGCTACCAGCACTGACTGGGCCGGCCCGCTCGCACCAACCCTCCGGAAGGAACCCCGACCCCCATGCGTGTCCAGTTCGTTCTGTCGGAGATCGGCGTCGGTCTCCGCCGGAACCTCACGATGACCCTTGCCGTCGTCATCTCCGTGGCGCTCTCCCTCGCCCTCACCGGCGGTGCCCTGCTCGTGAACAAGCAGGTCGACGCGATGAAGGGCTACTGGTACGACAAGGTCGAGGTCAGCGTCTACCTCTGCAACAAGAACGACGCGGCCACCACGCCCAACTGCGCCGCCGGTCCGGTGACCGACGACCAGAAGGCCCAGATCCTCGCCGACCTGAAGAAGCTGCCGGTCGTCAAGAAGATCTACTACGAGACGGCCGAGGGCGCGTACAAGCACTACAAGGAGCAGTTCAAGTCCAACAAGCAGCTCGCCGACTCCATCACGCCGGACCAGATGGAACAGAGCTACCAGGTCAAGCTGAAGGACCCGACGAAGTTCGAGGTGGTGGCGAGCGCCTTCAACGGGCGCAAGGGCGTGCAGTCGGTGGAGGACCAGCGCAAGGTGCTGCAGAACCTCTTCGACCTGCTCAACGGCATGACCCGGGTCGCGTACGTGGTGCTGGCGTTCATGCTCACCGTGGCGATGCTGCTGATCATCAACACCGTACGGGTGTCCGCGTTCTCCCGGCGCCGGGAGACCGGGATCATGCGGCTGGTGGGCGCGTCGAGCTTCTACATCCAGATGCCGTTCATCATGGAGGCCGCCTTCGCGGGGCTGGTCGGCGCGGGACTCGCGTGCGTGATGCTGCTCGGCGGACGGTACTTCCTGATCGACGCGGGCCTCAGACTCCAGGACAAGATCCCCTTGGTGTCCTTCCTCGGCTGGGGGCCGGTGGTGCAGGTGCTCCCGCTGGTGCTGCTGATCGGCGTGGTGATGCCAGCGTTCGCGGCGTTCATCGCACTGCGCCGCTATCTGAAGGTCTGAGCAACTGAGCGGCTGACGCTTCGGGCGTCGGCCGACGCTCCGGGCGGCAGACGCCCGGAGGTTCGTACGGCGGGGCGGCGGTGCCCCGGGGCCGGGTCCGTTCGCGGGCCTGCGGTCCCGGGGCGCCGCCGTCCGCGGTTGCGGCGGCCCCCGGTCGGGTGTAGCCGCAACTTCCCGTGTGCGTACGCTTTCTGCCCTAGACTTCCGGCCATGTCCGGCCCGTCGTTGTTCGGGACGCCCCGCCGCTGGCGCCGCGGGGCCACCTTGACATTGGTGTGCGGCGCGATGCTGGCCACCGGCGCGGCGGCGAGCAGCCTCACCGGTGTGGACGCACAGGGCCGCAGGAACGGCCACGAGGTCGCCTCGGCCCCGGCCGGCGCCGCACGGACCGCCGGCGGCGCGCCCTCGGGCGGCGCCACGGGTAAAGGTTTCGGCTCCCCCGGCAGCGGCGTGACGGGCAGCGGAAGCACCGACGACGGGCGCGGCGGCGGTGGCGCCCCGACGGCCACGGCCGGCGGGGGCAAGGACCCCGCGGCGGACACCGGCCGCATCAGCCGGGAACCCGACTCCGGCGCCCCCGGCTCCGACGCCGCGCAGCAGCTCGTCAGCCGCAGCGGCGACCGCTGGTCGTCGTTCTACACCGCCCAGGAGTACGCGGGCTTCCAGCAGGCGCTGAACGGGCGGTACGTCGGGACCGGCGTCTCCGTGCGCCGGATCGACGGCGGCCGCATCCAGATCGCCAAGGTCCAGGCCGGCAGCCCCGCCGACCGGGCCGGGCTGCGCGGCGGCGACGTGCTGGCCGCCATCGGCGACACCCGATGTACCGGCCTGCCCGTCACCGAGGTCGTCGCGGACCTGCGCGGCGACAACGTGCCGGGCAGCCCCGTCACCCTCGACGTGGAACGCGGCTCGCGCGACTGGACGGTCGCGGTGCACCGCGCGACCCTCGCCACCGAGGCGGTCACCGTCACCCGGCAGCAGGACGGCCCGACCGTGATCAAGGTCGACGCCTTCACCAAGGGGGTCGGCGAGCAGGTCGCGGCGGCGGTCAAGGGCTCCGACCACGGCGTCCTGCTCGACCTGCGCGGCAACTCCGGTGGCCTGGTCACCGAGGCGGTCGCCACCGCGTCGGCCTTCCTCGACGGCGGCCTGGTCGCCACGTACGACGTGCACGGACAGCAGCAGGCGCTCTACGCGGCGGCCGGCGGCGACACCGCGGTGCCGCTGGTGGTGCTGGTCGACGGCGGCACCATGAGCGCGGCCGAGATGCTCTCCGGCGCGCTCCAGGACCGGGGCCGGGCGGTCGTGATCGGTTCGCGCACCTTCGGCAAGGGCTCGGTGCAGATGCCCACCACCCTCGCGGACGGCTCGGTCGCCGAGCTGACCGTCGGGCACTACCGGCTGCCGGACGGCCGTACCGTCGACGGCAAGGGCATCACCCCTGACGTGGTCGTCTCCGGCGGGCAGGACCCGGTCGCCGCGAGCCGCGAGGTATTCGCTGGCCTCGGTGCCCCCTCCTAGTGGGAGAATGGCCCCGCTATGGCTAAAGAGACGGGTCGCAAGATCATCGCGCAGAACAAGAAGGCGCGGCACGACTACCTCATCCTCGACACGTACGAGGCGGGGCTGGTCCTCACCGGCACCGAGGTGAAGTCGCTGCGGATGGGCCGCGCGTCACTGGTGGACGGCTTCGCCCAGCTGGAGGGCGGCGAGGCGTACCTCTACAACGTGCACATCCCCGAGTACACGCAGGGGACCTGGACGAACCACTCGGCACGCCGCAAGCGGAAGATGCTGCTGCACCGCGCGGAGATCGACAAGCTCGACCAGAAGTCCCAGGAGAGCGGGCACACCGTGATCCCGCTGGCGCTGTACTTCAAGGACGGCCGGGTGAAGGTCGAGATCGCCCTCGCCAGGGGCAAGAAGGAGTACGACAAGCGGCAGACGCTGCGGGAGAAGCAGGACCGGCGCGAGACGGACCGCGCGGTCTCCGCGGCACGGCGCAGGCAGCGCGCCTGATCCGTGGGAATGCGCTGGCCCCGTGGTGCGTTCTGCCACTACACTGGTGAACGCGGGGACAGCGACGCTGGACCGGCACCGAACCGCCGGGTGACCGGCGGTGCACCTTGAAAACACCACATGGGGATGATCGGTTTCGACTGGGGATGTCGAAGCAGGGGAAGCGAGCCGAGGAAGCGGCAATGATCTCGTTAACCATATGCCGAAACCAATAATCGCCAATTCCAAGCGCGATTCCTCCGCCTTCGCTCTCGCTGCCTAATTAGCAGCTAGCGAAGACTCTGCGGAGTGTCAGCCCGGGGGTGTTCCCGACCCGGACCCTGGCATCATTCAGGGGACTCAACCGCCGAGCCCGGCCACGGGGCACGGCGGGAAATCTCACAGTGGCTGGGCCCGTCGGTAGCTTGTCCGCGTGACTGCCGGGGCCGAGAAAAGCACAGCGGACTGCGCTCGGAGAAGCCCTGGTTCCGCACCACAGGACGCGGGTTCGATTCCCGCCATCTCCACTCATCCCATGCGACAAGGCGACGTCGCCCGCGAAAGCGGGCCGCGTCGCCTTTGTCGTTTTCGGGCCGCCCGGGTCGTATACCGGTGGGCGGCCGGAGGCGGTGCGCGGGGGAGCGGGTGCGGGGTAATGCGGGGTGGGCGGCGATGGGCGTAACACCCGGGAAATCCGGGCGAACCGCATGCGTCACCCTGGATGGGGAGGATGGTCCTCCCGGGGACAGCAGCGAGGTGGGACAGCGATGGATGCGGACTCCGAACCGAACGGTGCGGCCGGCGGGGTGCCGCCGCTCGCCGGGTTCACCGTCGGGGTGACCGCCGCCCGTCGTGCGGACGAACTGGCCACGCTGCTGGAGCGGCGGGGCGCGGTGGTGCTGCGGGCGCCGAGCCTGCGGATCATGCCGCTCGCCGACGACACGGAACTGCTGGCGACCACCAAGCGGCTACTGGACGACGCGCCGGACGTCGTGGTCGCCACCACCGCGATCGGCTTCCGCGGCTGGCTCGAGGCGGCCGACGGGTGGGGGCTCGGTGAGGCGCTGCTCCGGCGGCTCGCCGAGACCCGGGTGTTCACCCGCGGTCCGAAGGTGCGCGGCGCGGTCCGCGCGGCCGGGCTCGCCGAGGCGTGGTCGCCGGCCTCCGAGTCGATGGCCGAGGTGCTGGAGCAGTTGCTGGCCGAGGGCGTCGAAGGGCGGTGCGTCGCCGTCCAGTTGCACGGCGAACCGACGGCCGGGTTCGACGAGGCGCTGCGGTCGGCCGGGGCGCGGGTGGTGGCCGTGCCGGTCTACCGGTGGATGCCCCCGGAGGACCTGGGGCCGGTCGACCGGCTGCTCGACGCGGTGTTCGCGGGCGGGGTCGACGCGGTGAGCTTCACCTCCGCGCCCGCGGTCACCTCGCTGCTGAAGCGGGCGGAGCAGCGCGGGCGCCTCGACGATCTGCTGCGGGCGTTCCGGGGGGAGGTACTGGCCGCGTGCGTGGGGCCGGTGACGGCCCTTCCGCTCCAGGAGCGGGACGTTCCGACTCTGCAGCCCGAGCGGTTCCGGCTGCTGCCGCTCGTGCAGGTGCTCGCGCGTGAACTGCCCGCGCGGGTCCACCCGTTGCCGGTGGCCGGGCACCGCGTCGAGGTGCGCGGGCATGCGGTCCTCGTCGACGGTCTGCTTCGGCCGGTGCCCCCGGCCGGGATGGCGCTGCTGCGCGCGCTGGCCCGCCGGCCGGGGTGGGTGGTCGGCCGCGGTGAGCTGCTGCGGGTGCTGCCCGGGGCCGGGCGCGACGAACACGCCGTCGAGACGGCGGTGGCGCGGCTGCGTACCGCCCTCGGGGAGCCGCGGTTGGTGCAGACCGTGGTGAAGCGGGGGTATCGGTTGGCGCTGGACCCCCCGGGCTGACCCGTCCCGCCGGTCCCGGGACCACCCCCTGGTGGTGGGTACGGCGTCCCGCCGTCACGGTTCCGCCACGTCCCCGGCCGCAGCCCGGTGGCCTGCTGGTCGCGCAGTTCCCCGCGCCCCTGGGGGTGAGCCTCCTTCCGCGGAGTGAGCCGCACAAACCCAGGGCGCTGGGGGTACTCCCCCTGGCTCCGCCGGGGGCACCCCCACCCAGGCGGAAGCTCTGGGGGAGGAACTGCGCGCTCAGCAGGCCACGAGCCGGTGGTCGGGAACGAGACGGGCACCGTAGCCGCGCGTGGCCGAAGGGGCGCGGGGAACTGCGCGGCAAGCCCACCACCGGGGGAAGGCCGGTACGAGACGGAACCGTGGCGGCGGGACGGGTAGCGGCTCCTCCCCCGGAGGGGCACCCTGGGGTGGGAGGTGCGGGTGGATGCGGTTTGACGGGGGCCGGGTGTGTCTGGATCTGGCGGCCACGAAGGAGCACGGGCAGGCGGAGACCGCGGACGAACTGCGGGACACCGCGCAGCTGAGCCGGTGGCTGTACGGCGCGGGCCTGGTCCCCGCGGCCACCGCGATACCGGTGGAGAGCGGGTGGCTGCCCCACTTCCATGAACTGCGCGCACTGCTGCGGCGGCTGGTGGCGTGCGAGGTGGACGGCGACGCGCCGGCCCCGGACGACATCGCCGCGCTCAACCATTTCGCGCGCCCCGCGCCCCCCGCACCCGCGGCCGTACCGGAGCCGCGTACCGAGCCCCGTACGGCGACGCATACGGCGACGCGGAAGCCGCCGCAGAAGGAGACGGAGCCGGCCGTCGCGCTGTCGAGGCGGCTCGCCGCACCTCCCACCTGGGAATCCCTCGCCTCCGTCGTGGCCCGGGACGCCGTGGACCTGCTCACCGACCCGGTCGCGCGGGACCGGCTGCGCCGCTGCGAGGGCGAGCGCTGCCACCGCGTCTACCTCGACACCTCGCGCGGCCGGCGCCGCCGTTGGTGCAGCAGCGAGGTGTGCGGGAACCGGGAACGGGTCGCCCGGCACCGCCGCCGCACCACCCTCGCCGGCACCCAGGGCTGACCCGGCGGTGGGCACGGCCGGCGGGCCCGGCGCACGTCGGGTCCGCCGCGGGCGCGCGCCCGGGTGGGCACGGGCGCGCAGGTCGCGTACGGTTGCAGGCTGCCCCACGCACGGACGCGCACGGGGCGTCGCACAGCAGAAGGGGGTCCTGCGTGGCCGCGCAGACCGCAGCACCGGGGGTCCGGGACCAGGAGATCGCCGCGGAGCAGGCGCACCTGGACCGGGTGTACAGCCGCTTGGAGGAGAAGATCCACGAGGCGGAGTTCCTGATGAGCGACGCCGCCAAGCGCGGGCAGGTCGGCACGCCCGGCGCGCTGGCCGAACGCGACGCGCAGGTCTTCCGCGCGGGCGTCCACCTCAACCGCCTCAACAGCGAGTTCGAGGACTTCCTCTTCGGCCGGATCGACCTGCTGCCCGGCAAGGACGGCAAGAAGGGCGCGGACGGGGCGTACACCTCGATCGAACCCGCCGACGACGCGATCCGCGCCGACGGCGCCGCGGACATCGCCGAGACCCTGCACATCGGCCGGATCGGCGTGCTCGACGCGGAGTACGCCCCGCTGGTGATCGACTGGCGGGCGCCGGCCGCCGCGCCCTTCTACCGCTCCACGCCGGTCGCGCCCGGCCGGGTGGTGCGCCGCCGGGTGATCCGCTCCAAGGGCCGCCGGGTGCTCGGCGTCGAGGACGACCTGCTGCGCCCGGAGCTGACCACCGGGCTGCCGGTGGTCGGCGACGGCGCGCTGATGGCGGCGCTCGGCCAGGCGCGTACGCACAGCATGCGCGACATCGTCTCCAGCATCCAGGCCGAGCAGGACCTGGTGATCCGGGCCCCCGCCGCGTCCGTGACCGAGGTGTCCGGCGGCCCCGGCACCGGCAAGACCGCGGTGGCCCTGCACCGGGCCGCGTACCTGCTCTACCAGGACCGCCGCCGCTACTCCGGCGGCATCCTGTGCGTGAGCCCCACCCCGCTGCTGGTCGCGTACACCGAGGGCGTCCTGCCGTCGCTCGGTGAGGAGGGCCAGGTCGCGATCCGCGCGGTCGGCTCGCTGGTCGACGGCGTGACGGCGGAGCTGTACGACGACCCGGCGGTGGCCCGGATCAAGGGTTCGCTGCGGATGCTGAAGGTGCTGCGCAACGCGGCCCGCGGCTGCCTGGAGCTGCCGCCGGACCCCGCTGCGGGCGGCGGCGCGAGCCCGCAGGGCGGGCGGCTGCGGGTGGTCGCCTTCGGCCGCCGGGTGGAGCTGGAGGCGAACGAGCTGAACGCGGTGCGCCAGCAGGTGCTGGGCGGCACCACCCCGGTCAACCTGCTGCGCCCGCGCGCCAGACGGCTGCTGCTGGACGCGCTGTGGCGCAAGACCGGCCGCCGGTTCGACGACCCGGACCTCGCCGCGCAGGAGCGCGCGGGCTTCGACGAGGACATCAGCACCGAGCCGGATTTCATGGAGTTCCTGGACGCCTGGTGGCCGGTGCTGGAGCCGGTCCGGGTGCTGGCCGCGCTCGCCGACGACAAGCGGCTGGCCCGCTGGGCCCGCCGGGTGCTCAGCCCGCCGGAGGTGCGCCGGGTGGCCAGGTCGCTGCGGCGGGCCGGCACTTCGGTGCACGACGTGGCGCTGCTGGACGAGCTGGACACGCTGCTGGGTTCGCCGCCCCGGGAGAAGCGCCGCGAGGTCGATCCGCTCGACCAGCTCACCGGGCTGGAGGAGTTGATGCCGCAGGCGAGCGCCGAGACCCGCAGGGAGCGGGCGGAGCGGCTGGCGCGGGAGCGTACCGAGTACGCGCACGTGATCGTGGACGAGGCGCAGGACCTCACGCCGATGCAGTGGCGGATGGTCGGCCGGCGCGGCCGCACCGCCACCTGGACGATCGTCGGTGACCCGGCGCAGAGTTCGTGGACGGACGTCGACGAGGCGGCCCGGGCGCGTGACGAGGCGCTGGGCACCCGTCCGCGCCGCCGGTTCACCCTCACCGTCAACTACCGCAACCCCGCGGAGATCGCCGAAGTCGCCTCCACCGTGCTGGCGTTGGCGATGCCCGGCAGCCCGTCGCCGCGCGCGGTCCGCTCCACCGGGATCGCGCCGCGCTACGACGTGGCCGGCGAGGATCTGGGCGCCGACGTGCGGGCCGCCGCGCGGCGGCTGCTCGGCGAGGTGGACGGCACCGTCGGGGTCGTGGTGGCGATGAACCGCCGCGCGCAGGCCCGGCGTTGGCTGGACGGGCTCGGCGACCGGGTGGTCGCGCTGGGCAGCCTGGAGGCCAAGGGGCTGGAGTACGACGCGACGGTCGTGGTCGGGCCGGCGGAGATCGCGGAGGAGTCCCCGGCGGGGCTGCGCACCTTGTACGTCGCCCTGACGCGGGCCACGCAGCGCCTCACGGTGCTGGCGGTGCCCGCGGACCTGCCCGACGCGGCAGGCGTGCCGGATCTGTTGCGGGCGGACTGAGCCCGGCCGCGGCGCGCCCGGGCGGACCGGACCCGGCCGGGCGGCGCGCGGACCGGGCCGCGCCGGCCGGACGCACATCGGGCGCCCCCTTCGCCGAAGGGGGCGCCCGAATGACGCTGGTGACACCGACCCGCCATGCTCGCCTCGCGGCAAGTGGGCGCTCGAAGCGCCTAAGGTTGGGCCCGGGGGCTTGGATCGAGTCGGTGCCGTACCCAGGCTAACAAACCCTCCTGCGAACCTCTTCCCGCAGGCCGGAATTGGTCGTCCGTCACCCGCCCGCCACGTGTTCTTCCGCCGCTGTGCACCCCGCGCGTGGCCTGCTCCCGTATCGCGGAAGTACGATTCCACTACTGTGAGCGGGTTTACGCGTACCCGCCGGTAGGTGCGACCATCACGAGAATCCCTCAGGCAGGAACCGGAAGAAGGCAGTCATGGCAACGGCGCCAAGCGTCTCGTACTCGATCACGGTACGGCTGGAGGTCCCCGCCAGCGGGGGCGCGGTCGGCCGGCTCACCACCGCGGTCGAGTCCTCCGGCGGGTCGGTCACCGGCCTGGACGTGACCGCCTCGGGCCACGAGAAGCTGCGCATCGACGTCACCATCGCGGCCAGTTCCACCGACCACGCCGCCGAGATCGTCAGCAAGCTGCGCTCGATCGACGGCGTGACCATCGGCAAGGTCTCCGACCGTACGTTCCTGATGCACCTCGGCGGCAAGATCGAGATGCAGTCCAAGCACCCCATCCGCAACCGTGACGACCTGTCGATGGTCTACACGCCCGGTGTGGCGCGGGTCTGCATGGCCATCGCCGAGAACCCCGAGGACGCCCGCCGGCTGACCATCAAGCGCAACTCGGTCGCCGTGGTCACCGACGGCTCCGCGGTGCTGGGTCTGGGCAACATCGGGCCGAAGGCGGCGTTGCCGGTGATGGAGGGCAAGGCGGCGCTGTTCAAGCGGTTCGCCGGGATCGACGCGTGGCCGCTGTGCCTGGACACCCAGGACACCGACGAGATCGTGGCGATCGTCAAGGCCATCGCGCCGGGCTTCGCGGGCATCAACCTGGAGGACATCTCCGCGCCGCGCTGCTTCGAGATCGAGGCGCGGCTGCGCGAGGCGCTGGACATCCCGGTCTTCCACGACGACCAGCACGGCACCGCGATCGTGGTGCTCGCCGCGCTGACCAACGCGCTGCGCTGCGTCGGCAAGCAGATCGGCGACCTGCGGGTGGTCATGTCGGGCGCGGGCGCGGCCGGCACCGCGATCCTCAAGCTGCTGCTGGCGGCCGGGGTGAAGCACGCGGTGGTCGCCGACATCCACGGCGTGGTGCACGCCGAGCGGGACGACCTGAAGGACGCCGGCCCCGAGACCGCGCTGCGCTGGATCGCCGAGAACACCAACCCCGAGGGCGCCACCGGCACCCTCAAGGACGCCGTGGTGGGCGCCGACGTGTTCATCGGGGTCTCCGCGCCGAACCTGCTGCAAGGCGCGGACATCGCCCGGATGGCCGAGGGCGCCATCGTTTTCGCGCTGGCCAACCCCGACCCCGAGGTGGACCCGGCCGAGGCGCGCGAGACGGCCGCCGTGGTGGCCACCGGCCGCAGCGACTTCCCGAACCAGATCAACAACGTGCTGGTCTTCCCGGGCGTCTTCCGCGGCCTGCTGGACGCGCAGTCCCGCACCGTCAACACCGAGATGATGCTGGCCGCCGCACGTGCGCTGGCCTCGGTCGTCGGCGACGACGAGCTGAACCCGAACTACATCGTGCCGAGCGTCTTCAACGACAAGGTGGCCGGCGCGGTCGCGGACGCGGTCAGGAACGCGGCCAAGGCGGTCACCCCGGAGCGCGGAAACGGATTCCCAGCGTCGACCCTCTGACGACAGCGCGTGATGCTCTCGCCCCAGGGTGCCGCCGCCTGGCCTCTCCCAGCGCTTTTTCCGCGACTCGCGCGGGCAGGCGATTGGCTTTCCCCCCATATATGGGGGCAGGATGCACACCTGGGCGGTGAGGCACACAGCAAAAGCTTCGGCTCGCGCCCCCATGGCAGCAAGAACACGGGAGTACAGATATGAACCGCAGTGAGCTGGTGGCCGCGCTGGCCGACCGCGCCGAGGTGACCCGCAAGGACGCCGACGCCGTGCTGGCCGCGTTCGCCGAGACCGTCGGTGAGATCGTGGCCAAGGGTGACGAGAAGGTCACCATCCCCGGCTTCCTGACCTTCGAGCGCACCCACCGCAGTGCCCGCACCGCGCGCAACCCGCAGACCGGTGAGCCGATCGAGATCCCGGCAGGCTACAGCGTGAAGGTGTCCGCGGGTTCCAAGCTGAAGGAAGCCGCCAAGGGCAAGTGAGCCCGGTGGTGCAGTAGCACCGAAACGCCGAGGGCGGCCGCCTCCTGAGGGAGGCGGCCGCCCTCGGCGTCTGCCGGGCCGGCAGGGGCCCGCAGCCGCCATACCGGCCGGGCCGGGCTCCGTACCGGCGGCATACGGCTCGCACGGCCTGTACGGGGGCGCTGCGGGCCGTACGAAGGCTCGGGTCGGGGCTCCAGCGGCGGGACCGGGGCCCACGGCTCCGGCCACGGCTCGGGTCGGGCTCTCAGGCCACCTCGGCGGCCCCGCTGTCCGGCAGCGGCGGAAGCTCGATGTCGGCGCCCAGCCCCTGGAGCTTCGCCAGGAAGTTCTCGTAGCCGCGGTTGATCAGGCTGATCCCGTGCACCCGCGAGGTGCCCTGCGCGGCCAGCGCCGCGATCAGGTACGAGAAGCCGCCGCGCAGGTCGGGGATGACCAGGTCGGCGCCCTGGAGCTTGGTCGGCCCCGACACCACCGCGGAGTGCAGGAAGTTGCGCTGCCCGAACCGGCAGGCGCTGCCGCCCAGGCACTCGCGGTAGAGCTGGATGTGCCCGCCCATCTGGTTGAGCGCCTCGGTGAAGCCCAGCCGGGACTCGTAGACCGTCTCGTGCACGATCGACAGCCCCGACGCCTGGGTGAGGGCCACCACCAGCGGCTGCTGCCAGTCGGTCTGGAAGCCCGGGTGCACGTCGGTCTCCAGCGCGATGGCCTTCAGCGGGCCGCCCGGGTGCCAGAAGCGGATGCCCTCGTCGTCGATCTCGAAGGCGCCGCCGACCCGGCGGAAGGTGTTCAGGAAGGTCATCATCGAGCGCTGCTGCGCGCCGCGCACGTAGATGTCGCCCTCGGTGGCCAGCGCCGCGCTCGCCCAGGAGGCGGCCTCCAGCCGGTCCGGGATGGCCCGGTGGACGTAGCCGCCGAGGGAGTCCACGCCGGTGATCCGGATGGTGCGGTCGGTGTCCACCGAGATGATCGCGCCCATCTTCTGCAGCACGCAGATCAGGTCCTCGATCTCCGGCTCCACGGCGGCGTTGGTGAGTTCGGTCACCCCCTCGGCGAGCACCGCGGTCAGCAGCACCTGCTCGGTGGAGCCCACCGACGGGTACGGCAGCCTGATCCGGCAGCCGCGCAGCCGCTGCGGCGCCTCCAGGTACTGGCCGTCGGCGCGCTTCTCGATCGTGGCGCCGAACTTGCGCAGCACGTCGAAGTGGAAGTCGATCGGCCGGCCGCCGATGTCGCAGCCGCCCAGGCCCGGGATGAACGCGTGCCCGAGCCGGTGCAGCAGCGGGCCGCAGAACAGGATCGGGATGCGCGAGGAGCCGGCGTGCGCGTCGATGTCGGCCACGTTGGCGCTCTCCACCCGGCGCGGGTCCAGCACCAGCTCACCGGGCGCGTCGCCGCTCTCCACGGTGACGCCGTGCAGCTGGAGCAGGCCGCGCACCACCCGCACGTCGCGGATCTCGGGCACGCCCAGCAGCCGGCTCGGTTCGCTGCCCAGCAGGGCGGCCACCATGGCCTTCGGCACGAGGTTCTTCGCACCTCTGACCTTGATCTCGCCCTCCAGGGGGGTCCCACCATGGACAAGCAGCACATCGGCGATGTCGGTCATGGATCTCGCGATCTTCTTCAGAAGTCGTACGGGCTTCGGCGTGCACGGCCGCGGGTCTTTCGCCGCCGCGCGGGAACCAGAAGAGATGGTAATGCGCTTGACGGGTCCGCCTACCCCGCCGTTGACCCTCCGAACGGGCATCGGTTGGGGGATCATGTGCACCATGACCGAGGTGTCCTCGCTCACCGGACGACTGCTGGTGGCCACGCCGAAGCTCGCGGACCCCAACTTCGACCGGGCGGTGGTGCTCCTCCTCGACCATGACGCGGAGGGGTCGCTCGGCGTCGTCCTGAACCGGCCGACGCCGGTCGGCGTGGGCGACGTCCTGGAGTCGTGGGCGGCGCTCACCGTCGCCCCGCCGGTGATCTTCCAGGGCGGCCCGGTCTCGCTGGACTCCGCGCTCGGCCTGGCCGTCGTCCCCGGCGAGCCCGGTGCGGACGGCGACGAGGCGATCCTGGGCTGGCGCCGGGTGCACGGCGCGATCGGCCTGATCGACCTGGAGGCGCCGCCCGAGCTGCTCGCCGCGGAGCTGGGCTCGCTGCGGATCTTCGCCGGTTACGCGGGCTGGGGGCCGGGCCAGCTGGAGAAGGAACTGGCCGACGGCGCCTGGTACGTCGTCGAGTCCGAGCCGGGTGACGTGTCCGCGCCGGACCCGGAGAAGATGTGGCGGGCGGTACTGCGCCGGCAGCGCGGCAAGCTCGCGATGGTGGCCACGTATCCCGACGATCCCTCTCTCAATTAGGCTTGACGGTTATGAGCACTCTTGAGCCCGAGCGCGGGGCGGGCACCGGCACACTGGTCGAGCCGACTCCGCAGCTCTCCCACGGTGACGGCGACCACGAGCGCTACGCGCACTACGTCCAGAAGGACAAGATCATGGCGAGCGCGCTGGAAGGCACGCCCGTCGTCGCGCTCTGCGGCAAGGTCTGGGTCCCCGGCCGGGACCCGAAGAAGTACCCGGTCTGCCCGATGTGCAAGGAGATCTACGAGGGCATGCCGGCCGGCGGCGGCGCCAACGACAAGTCCGGCTCCGGCAAGTCCGGAAGGGGCGGCAACGGCTGACAGCGGCGCGTTCGGTGCGGCGGACGCGCCGGACGACGACGCGAGCAGCGGTGAGCGCGTGCACTCCCTGGTGGGCCAGGGCCGGTTCGCCGAGGCGCACGCGCTGATCAGTGACGCCTTCGTGGAGCGCAACGGCAGCGCGGGGTACCTGCTGCGCGCCTGGGTGCTCGCGCAGGAGCAGCGGCCCGCGGAGGCCCGCGACGCCGTCGACTGGGCGCTGGCGATCGCCTCGCCCGCCGAGGCCGGCGACGTCTTCGTGCTGGCCGGGGTGGTGCTGCTGTCGCTGGACGAGGCGCACGCCGCGCTCACCGTGGCGCTGCGGGCGACCGGGGCGGACCCCGACGGCTGGGAGCCGTCGGTGCTGCTCTCCGACGTCTACCGGCGGCTCGGCCGTATCCCCGACGCGATCGCGGCCGCCCGCCGCGCGGTCGCGCTCGCCCCGCGCGAGGCGGAGGCGCAGATCGCGCTGGCCCGCTCGCTGTCCGCGGGGCGCGGCGTGTTCGGGCGGATACCGCGCCGCAACCGCGCGGAGCACCGTGCGGCGGCCGAGCGGGCGCTCACGCTCGGCGCGGCACCCGGGCAGCTCGTGGTGCCGCGCGGAGGCGCGGTGCTCGGCGGCGTGGGGCTGGCGGTCTTCCTCGGGGTGCAGCTCTACCGGATCGAGACCGGCGGGACCTGGGAGCTGGTGGCCGCCGGGATCGTCTTCGGGGTCACCTTCGGGTTGATCGGGGTGCTGGCCGCCATGGGGTCCCGGCGGTCCGGGGTGAGCGCGCGCACGCGGTTGCGCGGGGTCCGCGCCACCACCCGCACCGAGATGGTCGGCGACGAATGGCTGTGGCGGATCGCCGCGGTGCATGTCGCGACGGTCCTGCCGCTGCCCGCGCTGCTCACGACCGGGCTCGTCGCCGACCGGGCGTGGCGCGGCGCGCCCTGGCCGCTGTGGTCCGTGGCCCTGCTCTCCGTGGCCGGGCTCGCCGCGGTCTGCGCGGTCCTGCTGAGCGTGCCCTGGTGGTACGGCGAGATGTTCGCCCGCCGCATCCTTCGCTACGCCGGACTGGTCCGGCTCCAACTCACCGCCACGGGGCTCCTGATCGGAGGGACCCTCGCGCTCGCGGTGCGCGGGCGGACCTCCACGGAGGCGTGGGCGCCGGTCGCCCTCGGGCACCTGTGCTGGACGGTCGGAGGGTGGCTCGCCGCGAGCGTCTTCTCCGCCCGCCTCCACGTGTTGCGGCGCCGCGCGCTCTAGCCCTCCCCCGGAGGAGCCGCACGTACGCAGGGCGCGGGGCGGCGTATTGGTCTATGCCAATCGGTGGGGCGTATTGCAGGATGGGCCCATGGATCTCATCCCCATGCCGAGCGACGCCACGACGTACTCCGCCGACGACGAAGTCTTCACGCTGCGGCCGGAGACGGTGATCGCGGCCGGGCCGGGTACGGAGGCGGCCGCGCGGTGGCTGCGGGGCACCGTGGGCGCGGCGACGGGGTTGCCGCTTTCCGCGGGGGAGGCGTCGGGCGGGGGAGCCGTGCGGCTGGCGGTGGACGAGACGGTGCCGGGCGGGCCGGAGGGGTACCGCCTGACCGTCGACCCGGTGGGCGGCGTACGGATCACCGGCGCGGGCCCGGCCGGCGTCTTCTGGGGCGCCCAGACGTTCCGCCAACTCCTCGGCCCAGACGCCTTCCGCCGTGCCCCGCTGGCCGAACGCACCTGGACCGTACCGGCCTGCCACCTCGCCGACGCCCCCCGCTTCGGCTGGCGCGGCTTCATGCTGGACGTGGCCCGCCACTTCATGCCGAAGGACGTGGTCTTCCGCTACCTCGACCTGATGGCCGCGCACAAGCTCAACGTGCTGCACCTGCACCTCACCGACGACCAGGGCTGGCGGGTGGAGATCCGCCGCCACCCCCGCCTCACCGAGGTCGGCGCCTGGCGCGAGCGCACCAAGGTCGGCCTGCGCGAGTCCCCGCTGTGGGACGAGCGCCCGCACGGCGGCTACTACACGCAGGACGACATCCGCGAGATCGTCGGATACGCCGCCGCCCGGCACATCACCGTCGTTCCCGAGGTGGACATCCCCGGCCACTCCCAGGCCGCCATCTCCGCCTACCCGGAACTCGGCAACACCGACGTGCTCGACACCAGCGCCCTGCCGGTGCTCACCAGTTGGGGCGTGAACCCCAACGTGCTCGCCCCGACCGAGGCCGTGCTGCGCTTCTACGAGGAGGTGTTCACCGAACTGCTGGAGCTGTTCCCCGGCACGTTCTTCCACATCGGCGGCGACGAGTGCCCCAAGGAGCAGTGGACCGCCTCGCTCGCCGCGAAGGACCGCATCGTCGAACTCGGCCTGCGCGACGAGGACGAACTCCAGAGCCGGCTGATCAGCCACTTCGACCGCTGGCTCGCCGAGCGCGGCCGGCGGCTGATCGGGTGGGACGAGATCATGGAGGGCGGCCTGCCGGAAGGCGCCACGGTCTCCTCCTGGCGCGGGTGCCGCGGCGGAATCACCGCCGCCCGGGCCGGACACGACGTCGTGATGTGCCCGGAGAGCCATGTCTATCTCGACTGGCGACAGTCCGACTCGCCCGACGAGCCGGTGCCCATCGGGTACGTCCGCACCCTGGAGGACGTCTACCGGTTCGAGCCGGTCCCACCGGAGTTGACGCCGCAGGAGGCCGCCCACGTCATCGGCACCCAGGCCAACGTCTGGACCGAGGTGCTCGATTCGGTCCGCGCGGTCGACTACATGGTCTTCCCCCGGCTGGCCGCCTTCGCCGAGGTCGCCTGGTCCGCGCTCGGCGCCCCCGCCGACCGGGACTGGCCGGACTTCCAGGCCCGGATGCGCACCCACTACGCCCGGCTCGACGCTCTCGGCGTCGAATACCGCCCACCCGGCGGCCCGCTGCCCTGGCAGCGCCGCCCCGGCGTCCTCGGCCGCCCGAAGCCCGGTTCGCCCCCGATCGTGTGACCGAACCGGGAACCCGCCGCCGCGGCGAGCGCCGCGGCGGCACCCTGGACCCGTACCGTCCCAACTGCCTTGAAGGGTGGCAATCCAGACACTGCGCCCGATCCGTGTCCAGTCGTACGATCAACCCTGTGAGGGGCGGATCGGTACTTCGTGGACCCTCGCGTCGGGCGCCCCGGAACATGTGCCAGAGTTGCCACGTCCGGGCTGTCAGCACGTACGGTACGGCTACCGCGTGACGTAGGTAGGCCGGGAAGGGGCAGCGTCGTGAGCACGTATGCACGGCAGGAGGCGGCGAACGTCACGCTGCCCTCCTCGCTCGACGAGGCGGTGGCGGCACTGGCCGACATGCCCAGTGCCGTGCCCGTCGCCGGGGGCACCGACCTGATGGCGTCGGTCAACTCCGGCCTGCTGCGCCCGGCCGCGCTCGTCGGCCTCGGCCGGATCAGCGAGATCCGCGGCTGGCAGTACGCCGACGGGGCCGCCCTGCTCGGCGCGGGACTGACCCACGCCCGCATGGGGCGCCCCGACTTCGCCGCGCTGATCCCCGCGCTGGCCGCCGCCGCCCGCTCCGCGGGCCCCCCGCAGATCCGCAACGCCGGCACCCTCGGCGGCAACATCGCCAGCGCCGCGCCCACCGGCGACGCCCTGCCGGTGCTGGCCGCCCTGGAGGCGAGCGTGATCCTCGCCGGGCCGGACGGCGACCGCGAACTGCCGGTCAGCCACCTGCTCACCGGCATGGACCCGCTGCGCCCCGGGGAGTTGCTCGCCTTCGTCCGTATCCCGCTGCTGCACGCCCCGCAGACGTTCCTCAAGGCCACCGGGCGCACCGGACCCGGCCGGGCGGTCGCCTCGGTCGCCCTCGTCGTCGACCCCGCCCGGCGCCAGGTGCGCTGCTCGGTCGGCGCCGTCGCGCCCGTGCCGCTGCGGCCGTTGGAGGCCGAGCAGTGGGTGGCGGGGCTGATCGACTGGGACGGCGAGCGCAGCCTCGCCCCGGAGGCGTGCACCGCCTTCGGGGAGTACGTGGCCGCCGCCTGCATCCCCGACCAGCCAGGTGTCGAACTGCCACCCGCCGCCGTCCAGTTGCGCCGCACCGTGGCCGCACTGTCCCGCCGAGCGCTCGGGAGGGCCCTGGCATGACCGACCAGCAGCCGAACGAGCGGGACCAGCAGGGCCGGCACGGTCCCGGCACCTCCGGCGCCTGGCAGCCGGTGCCCGGTGGCGGGGACTACGACCCCGACCAGACCATGCACGTCTCCTTCGCCGCCCAACTCCCGCCCGAGCCGCGCCCCGGCGAGGACCCGCTCGGCGCGCACGGCCCGGCCGGCCCCGGCTGGTCCGGCCACTCCGAGGAGGAAGCCGGCTACCTGGAGAACGGCGGCTACCAGGTCGGTCAGCCGCTGTACGGGCCCGGCCCGGGCGGCGGCTCGGCGTACGACTACCGGCCGCAGGAGCAGCAACCCGGCCCGCACGGCGGGCACTCCGGCCGGCTGCCCGGCAACCCCGAGCGGCCCGGCAACCCCGAGCGGCCCTACGAGCACGGGGGGCACGGGGGATACGGCGGCGGGCAGGATGTCCCGGCCGGTGCTCCCGGTGGCGGGCACGGCGACGGGCACGGCGACGGCGGTTCGGGCACCGGCGGCCTTGGCGCGGGCGGAACCGGTGGCGCGGCCGGCGTCGGCGGTGCGGGCGGTACGGGTGGCGACCACGACCCGGTCACCGCCTGGTCGATCCCGGTCATAAGGGAGGAGTCCGAGGCCGAGTCCGGCGAGTACTCCCTCGGTGCCTTCTCACCCTCCTGGGACCAGACGCCCTCACCGGCGCCCACCCAGTCCTTCCCCGCGGGCATGTTCGGCCAGGGTGCCGCTGCCGCCGCCCAGGCGGCGCGGGAGCGGGCCGCGGCCGAGCGGGAGCGCGGCGGCGCCGAGGCGCCGTCCGACCCCGGCAGCGGCCACTGGGAGATGCCGTTCACCGGCCCCGAGGGCGGCGACGCGGTGCCGTGGCTGCCCGCGCACGCGCCGGCGGCGGACGCGGCCTGGTCGGGCATCGTGGACGACCCCGAGGGCCCGCCTCCCGCGCCCCGCGCGCCTCACGTCCCTTCCGCGCTGTCCGCGCCTTCCACGGCCGACGGCATCGACACCGGGCAGGACCGGCCCGCGGGCCACGACGCCGCCGCGGGCGGCGAGATCCCCTACTCCGTACCGTCCTTCGACCAGCCGGCCGCCGTCGACGAGCCGGCCGGGTACGGCGAGGACGTCGGATCGGCCCGGCCCGGCGGCCACGGCGACCCCGCGGGCCTCGCCGACCTCGCGATCCCGGACGACCTGCGGGAGTCCGCGGCAACACCCGGCGCGGACCGCCCGGATGACGCCGAGGCCGCCGAGGCCGCCGAGGCCGCCGAAGTGTCCGGCACCGACGGCGCGTCCCCGCACGACGTCGGCCCCGAACTCGGCTCCGACGTCGGCCCCGACTTCGGCGCCGGACCCGGCCAGGACGGTCAGGACGGCGCGGACGGCAACCCGCACGGCGACGACGCGTCCGACGGCGACCCCGGCGCCGCCCCGGACGCCGCGGCCGACTTCGGCACCGCGGACGCCGGTTCGGCCGATCCGGACCCGGCGGAGCCGTTCGAATCCCCCGAGCCGACCCGCAGCGAGCACCCGCTCGCCTCCTACATGCTCCGGGTCAACGGCACCGACCGGCCCGTCACCGACGCCTGGCTCGGCGAGTCCCTGCTGTACGTCCTGCGCGAGCGGCTGGGCCTGGCCGGCGCCAAGGACGGCTGCGAGCAGGGCGAGTGCGGCGCCTGCTCCGTCCAGGTCGACGGGCGGCTGGTGGCGTCCTGCCTGGTGCCCGCGGCGACCGCGGCCGGCAGCGAGGTGCGCACCGTCGAGGGCCTGACCGTCGACGGCCGGCCCTCCGACGTCCAGTGCGCGCTCGCCGACAGCGGCGCGGTGCAGTGCGGCTTCTGCATCCCCGGCATGGCGATGACCGTCCACGACCTGCTCGAAGGCAACCACAAGCCCACCGACCTGGACGTCCGCCAGGCGCTCAGCGGCAACCTCTGCCGCTGCTCGGGCTACCGCGGCGTCCTCGACGCCGTCCGCTCGGTCGTCGCCGCGCGCGACACCGGCCGCGACCCCGACGACCCCGCGGCCGCGGGGCCCGACGACCCCGCCCGCGTCCCCCACCAGGGCGGCTCCGCGGGCTCGGGAGGTGCCCAGTGAGCAGCAGCATCGTCGAGGGCCCCGGAGCGGTGGCCGAGACGCTGGCCGGCCAGGGCGGCGAACCGCACGGCATCGGCGCGCCGGTGCCCTCCACCGAGGCGCTGCCGAAGGCGCAGGGCACCTACCCGTACGCCGCCGACCTGTGGGCCGAGGGGCTGCTGTGGGCCGCGGTGCTGCGCTCGCCGTACCCGCACGCGCGGATCACCCGGATCGACACCTCCGACGCGGTCGCGATGCCCGGCGTACGCGCCGTCGTCACCCACGAGGACGTGCCCGGCGACGCCATGCACGGCCGCAAGGTCGCCGACCGGCCGGTCTTCGCCCACGACGTCGTACGCCACCACGGCGAGCCCATCGCCGCGGTCGCCGCCGACCACCCCGACACCGCCCGGCTGGCCGCCGCCGCGATCCTCGTCGAGTACGACGTGCTGGAGCCGGTCACCGACCCGGAGAAGGCGTTCGCGGCGGAACCGCTGCACCCCGACGGCAACCTGATCCGGCACATCCCGCTGCGCTTCGGCGACCCGGAGGCGGTCGGCGAGGTCGTGGTGGAGGGCCTGTACCGGGTCGGCCGCCAGGACCCCGCGCCGATCGGCGCCGAGGCCGGCCTGGCCGTCCCGCGCCCCGACGGCGGCGTGGAGCTCTACGTCGCCTCCACCGACCCGCACGCCGACCGGGACATCGCCGCCGCCTGCTTCGGGCTCGAAGCCGACCGGGTCAAGGTCGTCGTCACCGGAGTGCCCGGCGCGATGGGTGACCGCGAGGACTCCGGCATCCAGCTCCCGCTGGGCCTGCTGGCGCTGCGCACCGGCTGCCCGGTGAAGTTCGTGGCCACCCGCGAGGAGTCCTTCCTCGGCCACGCCCACCGCCACCCGACCCTGTTGCGCTACCGCCACCACGCCGACGCCGAGGGCCGCCTGGTCAAGGTCGAGGCGCAGGTGCTGCTCGACGCGGGCGCCTACGCCGACGCGTCCTCCGACGCGCTCGCCGCCGCGGTCGCCTTCGCGGCCGGCCCCTACGTGGTGCCGCACGTCTTCGTCGAGGGCTGGGTGGTGCGCACCAACAACCCGCCGTCCGGGCACGTACGCGGTGAGGGCGCCCTCCAGGTCTGCGCGGCCTACGAGGGCCAGATGGACAAGCTCGCCGCCAAACTCGGCCTGGACCCGGCCGAGATCCGGATGCGCAACGTCCTGGCCACCGGCGACCTGCTGCCCACCGGCCAGACCGTCACCTGCCCGGCGCCGGTCGGCGAACTCCTCAAGGCCGTGCGCGACGCCGACCTGCCGCCGCTGCCCGACGGCGACGACGAGTCCCAGTGGCTGCTGCCCGGCGGCGTCTCCGGCGCCGGCGAGCCCGGGGCGGTGCGCCGCGGGGTCGGCTACGCGCTCGGCATGGTGCACCTGCTGGGCGCCGAGGGCGCCGACGAGGTGTCCACCGCGACCGTACGCATCCACGACGGCCGCGCCACCGTCATCTGCGCCGCCGTCGAGACCGGGCAGGGGTTCACCACGCTGGCCCGGCAGATCGTGCAGGAGGTGCTGGGCGTCGACGACGTGCGGGTGCTGCCGTCCGACACCGACCAGCCGCCCGCCGGGCCCGCCGCCCGTGGGCGGCACACCTGGGTGTCGGGCGGGGCGGTGGAGCGCGCCGCGAAGATGGTCCGCACCCAGCTGCTCCAGCCGCTCGCCGCGAAGTTCGGCATGTCCGTGGAGCTGCTGTCCATCGCCGACGGCAAGATCACGTCCTACGACGGGGTGCTGTCCACGACGGTCGCCGAGACGCTCGACGGCAAGGAGCTGTGGGCGACCGCGCAGTGCCGCCCGCACCCCACCGACCGGCTCGACGACAACGGCCAGGGCGACGCCTTCGTCGGGCTCACCTTCTGCGCGATCCGCGCGGTGGTCGACGTCGACATCGAGCTGGGCGCGGTGCGGGTGGTCGAGCTCGCCGTCGCCCAGGACGTCGGGCGCGTGCTCAACCCGCGCCAGCTCGCCGCCCGGATCGAGGCCGGCGTCACCCAGGGGCTGGGGCTGGCCCTCATGGAGGACCTGCGGGCGCCGCGCGGCATCGTCAAGCGGCCCAACCTCACCGGGTATCCGCTGCCGACCGCCCTCGACGCGCCCGACGTCCGTATCGTCAAGCTCGTCGAGGAACGTGACGTCGTCGCGCCCTTCGGGGCCAAGGCCGTCTCCGCGGTGCCCGTCGTCACCTCACCGGCCGCCGTCGCCGCGGCGGTCCGCGCGGCCACCGGCCGCCCCGTCAACCGCCTCCCTATCCGCCCCCAGGCAGCCGTCGTCAAACCCCCCACCCCGTAAGAAGCCCCCGCCTCGCCCTCGGGGTCCCGGCGTGCACCGACAGGGTCGCGGGGAACTCCCCCCGAGGGGGTACCCGCAGCGACGAGCCACCCACCGGCCGTCAGGTCCGGGTACTCCCAGGACGGGGCAGTCCGGGCGGACCGGCTCAGCCCCGCAACGCCTCCGCGGTGACGCGGAGATCGTCCATCGCCTGGTGCTGCATGCCTCCCCCGAAGGTCACCCGGGTGGCGCCGAACACCCCGAGTTCGCGGGGCGCCGGCCCGCCCGGCTTGCACAGCGCGTTGACGGGGAGCCCGACCCCCTCGGCGATCAGGCCGAGCGTCTGCGGACCGGCGAGGATCGGGTAGATCACGTCCACCCCGGCCTCGGCGTACCGCCGCCCTCGGGCGATCGCGGCCGCGGGCGTACGGTCGGCCCCCGCCAGATACGTGTCGACGCGCGCGTTGAGGACGAGCGCGTCGCCCGCCGCGGCCCGCACCTCCGCGAGGAACTCCGCCTGGGCGCCCGGGTCCCGCAGCGCACCCGTCGCCGGGTCGGAGTCCTCCAGGTTGCACCCGACGGCCCCCGCTTCGAGCAGCCGCTCCACCAACTCCGCGGCGGGCAGCCCGTATCCGGCCTCGACGTCCGCGCTGACCGGCACGTCCACGGCCCGGGTGATCCGGCGGATCGCGGCGAACATCTCGGCCGGGGGAGTGCCCTGCCCGTCGGGGTAGCCGAGCGACGCCGAGACCCCCGCGCTGGGCGTGGCCAGCGCGGGGAAGCCGGCATCCGCGAACACTTTCGCGCTCGCGGCGTCCCACGGTCCGGGCAGCACCAGCGGATCGTCGGCCGCCCGGTCGTGGTGCAGGGCGCGCAGGACGGCGGCCTTGCCGCCGATGGCCGTGCCGCTCATGCCTGGCTCCCGGGGGCCGTGCGGAACGTCACGTTGAAGCGGTTCCACGCGTTGATCGCCACGATCGCGCTGACCAGCCGGGTCAGTTCGGCCTCGTCGAAGTGCGCCGCGGCCCGCGCGTACACCTCGTCCGGCACGAACCCCTCGGTGAGCACCGTGACCGCCTCGGTCAGCGCCAGCGCCGCCCGCTCCTTGTCGGTGTAGAGCCCGTCGACCTCCTCCCACGCCGCCAGCAGGTCGATCCGCTCGTCGCTCTCGCCCGCCTTCCGCGCGTCCTTCACGTGCATGTCCAGGCAGAACGCGCACCGGTTGATCTGCGAGGCCCTGATCTTCACCAGTTCCCCGATCACCGGGTCGAGCCCCTTCACGGCCGCCTGACTGAACGCCAGCATCGTCCTGAACACGTCCGGCGCCTGCTGTGCGTAACTCCCTCGTCGCGTCATACCCCTGACGCTACGTCCCCCCGCCCCTCCACCCCTGGGCCACTACGACTCCCGATCTCCGGGCCAATCCAGGCGGCGGCCCGACGCCTCCCCACCGCGGGGCGGTGGAACCGGGGATTCGGGAGCGGACGTCATGAGGGGTGGCGGTGGGGGTGGTTGCTAGAGTGCCCGGGTTCGGGCGTGCTCGGACGCTTGGTCGGTCAATGGGGCGGGCAGTGCGCGCGAAGCGCGGGATGGGGGATGGGCGTGGGTCTGTTCGACGCGATCCGGGGCGAGTTCATCGACATCGTGGAGTGGACCGACGACAGTCGGGACACCATCGTGTGGCGCTTCCCCCGGCACGACAACGAGATCAAGATGGGCGCCAAGCTCATCGTGCGCGAGTCCCAGACCGCGGTGTTCGTCAACGAGGGCCAGATCGCCGACGTCTACACGCCTGGCACCTACACCCTCCAGACCCAGAACATGCCGATCCTGTCCACGCTGAAGGGCTGGAAGTACGGCTTCGACTCGCCGTTCAAGGCCGAGGTGTACTTCGTCACGACCCGCCAGTTCACCGACATGAAGTGGGGGACGGCGAACCCGGTGATCGTGCGGGACGCCGAGTTCGGGATGGTACGGCTGCGGGCGTTCGGCTCGTTCGCCGCGAAGGTGGTGGACGCGCCCGCGCTGCTGCGCGAACTGGCCGGCACCGACCCGCAGTTCCGCACCGAGGAGGTGCAGGAGTACCTGCGGCAGCTCATCGTCGGGCGGCTGTCCAACGCACTGGCCACCTCGGGCGTGCCGATGCTGGACCTGGCCACGCAGCAGGACGCGATCGGCGCCCGGCTGGCCGTGGTGCTCAGCCAGGAGCTGGCGTCGGTCGGCATCTCGGTGCCGAAGTTCGTGATCGAGAACATCTCGCTGCCGCCGGAGGTCGAGCAGGCCATCGACACCCGCTCGCGGATGGGCATCGCGGGCAACCTCGACCAGTTCACGCAGTTCCAGGCGGCGAACGCGATCGGGGAGGCGGCCCGCAACCCGGGCGGCGCGGGCGAGGGCGTCGGCCTGGGCATCGGCATGGCGATGGGCCAGCGGATCGCCGCGGGGCTCACCCCGCAGGCCCCGGCGGCTCCCGCGACCGCGGCCCCGGCCGCCGCCGCCCCGGCCGCACCCGCACCAGCCCCCGCCGCGGCCGCCCCGCCGCCGCTGCCCCAGCCCGCCCAGTGGTTCGTCGGGATCGGCGGCGCCCAGCAGGGCCCGTACGACGCCGCCGCGCTGTCCGGCCTGGTCGGCGCGGGCACCCTCACCCGCGAGACGCTGGTCTGGAAGGACGGCATGGCCGGATGGCTGCCGGCCGCCCAGGTCCCCGAGGTCGGCGGGCTGTTCGGGGCCGTACCGCCGCCGCTGCCGCCGCAGGCGTGAGGACGCCCGGCGCCCGGGCGGCGGGGCACGGCGCACCCGTGTAGCCGGCCGGACCCGTCGCGACGTACACAAGTACGCACGTACGGAAGCACGCACGCACGTCGAGGCACGGACGGACGACCCAAGGAGTGGGGGAGAGCACTGCCATGAGCACGGAAGAGCGCGGGCCGGAGGGCGTGGTGGCCGGCACCGGTTCCACCCAGGCGGGGCCGGGATCGGGACCGGAAGCAGGGACGGCGGCCGGGGCGGGCGGCGTGCGGTCGACCCCCTGCGAGGCGTGCGGCGCCACCGTCGAGTTCTCGCCGGGCGCGGGCGCGCTCAAGTGCCCGTACTGCGGCCACGAGCGGGCGTTGGCGGAGCTGCCGCGCCAGGTCCGCGAGCACCCCATCGCGGAGCTCGCGACGCTGCGGGACAAGCCGCGCGCCGCGGTGCTGGGCGAGGCGCGGGCGTTCCTCTGCCCGGGGTGCGGCGCCCGTACCGAGACCGACGACCTGTCGGCGCGCTGCCAGTTCTGCGCGACCCCCCTGGTCGCCGACGCCGAACTGACCGAGCGGGTGGTGCCCGAGGCGGTCGTCCCGTTCGGCCTGGACCGCAGGGCCGCCCGGGACCGGCTGAGCACCTGGACGTCCTCGCGCTGGTTCGCGCCGAGCAGCCTGAAGAAGGTCACCGAGGCGGAGACGTTCAAGGGCAGCTACCTGCCGCACTGGACGTACGACGCGGCGACCACCTCGCACTACCAGGGCCAGCGCGGCGAGCACTACTACACCACCGAGACCTACACCACGACGGAGAACGGGGAGCAGGTCACCCGCACCCGCCAGGTCCAGCACACCCGCTGGCACCACGCCTCCGGCACCGTGGCCCGCGCCTTCGACGACATCCTGGTGGCCGGCACCAGCCATGTGAAGTCCAAGCAGCTGGACAAGCTCACCCCCTGGCCGCTGGAGGAGGCGCGCCCCTACCAGCCGGAGTACCTGGCCGGCTTCCAGACGGTGCGCTACGACGTCGAGCCCGAACAGGGCCTGGAGACGGCGAAGCAGCGGATGGCGGGCGTGATCGAGGGGGACTGCCGCGCCGACATCGGCGGCGACGAGCAGCGGGTCACCTCGGTGAACACCCGGTACGACGACGTGACGTTCAAGCTGATGCTGCTGCCGGTGTGGTTTCTGACGTACCTGCACGCGGGCAAGAGCTGGCAGGTCATGGTGAACGCCCGCACCGGCGAGGTGATCGGCGAACGCCCGTACAGCGCCGCGAAGATCACGGCGGCGATCGTGGCACTGGCGGTGGTGATCGCGGTGATCGTGGCGGTGGTGATGGCCAGGTGAGGCCGCCGGGCGGGGGGTTGCGGGGTTGCGGGGGTTGACCCGCCCGGGGCCCGGCATCCCGCCGCGTAACGGACGCGTGAACGCCGACCGGCCCGGGCCCGTGTGACGGGCGCCGGGCCGGACGTGGAGGCCGCGACCGGATTCGAACCGGTGTAGCTCGCTTTGCAGACGAGTCCCTGACCACTCGGGCACGCGGCCGCGTGCTCTCGCTGCTCTGACCATGCCGGTCCGCGGTACGCGCGGTCAACGGTACGGCCCATCCCGCAACACGACTGCCATACGGCGTTCACGGCCGGCCACGCGCTCCACCCGCCGCGCGCCCGGCGCCCGGCGCACGTTCCGGCGCGCGGCCTAGGTCCATCGGCTGATCCGATTAACGCCTACGGGTAGGGGCGCGCACTGCCCGGCGACCCTTACCCTGGCCGGATGGCACCGACGAGACCGACCACGCGCACCCGCCACGGACGGCGCGGTGCCACCGCGGGGAAAGCCGCCGCGGGCACGACCGTTCAGGCCGGCGCCGCGCCGGACAGTGCCGCTCCGGGCGGCGCGCACGGCGCGGGGACCCTTCCGGAACAGGCCGCCGCACGGGACCTGGCGCAGATGCCGGCGACCGACGGCGGCGTGCTGTCCCGCCCGTACCGCGCGCTCACCTTCGGCATCGTCTCCGTGGTGCTGATGATCGCCTTCGAGGCGACCGCCGTGAGCACCGCGATGCCGGTCGCCGCCCGGGACCTGCACGGCGTCGGGCTGTACGCGTTCGCGTTCTCCGGCTACTTCACCACCTCGCTGCTCGCCATGGTGGTGAGCGGGCAGTGGTGCGACCGCGGCGGCCCGCTGGCGCCGCTGGCCACCGGCATCGCCGGGTTCGGCGCGGGCCTGGTGGTCAGCGGCACCGCCCAGTCGATGGGCGTGTTCGTGCTGGGCCGGGCGGTGCAGGGGCTCGGCGGCGGACTGGTGATCGTGGCGCTGTACGTGGTGGTGGGCCGGGCCTATCCCGAACGGCTGCGGCCCGCGGTGATGGCCGCGTTCTCCGCGTCCTGGGTGGTGCCCTCGATCGTCGGGCCGCTGGTGTCCGGCACGGTCACCCAGCACCTCGGCTGGCGCTGGGTGTTCCTGGCGATCCCGGTGCTGGTGGTGCTGCCCCTGGCCGTGATGCTGCCCGCGCTGCGCCGGGCCACCCGGGAGGCAGCGGCGGCGCAGCGCGGGGAGAGTTCCGCTGCGCGGCCGGCGGGCCGGCGGATCTGGTGGGCGGGGGCGCTCGCGTGCGGCGCCGCGCTGCTCCAGTACGCGGGGCAGGACCTGCGGCCGCTGTCCGTGCTGCCGGCGGTGGCCGGTGCGGGGCTGCTGGTGCCGGCCGCGCTGCGGCTGTTGCCGCGGGGCACGTTCCGGGCCGTACGGGGACTGCCGACGGTGGTGCTGATGCGCGGCATCGCGGCGGGTTCGTTCTTCGCGGCGGAGAGCTTCGTGCCGCTGATGCTGGTCACCCAGCGCGGCCTGTCCCCGACGCTGGCCGGCCTCTCGCTGTCGGGTGGCGGGCTGACCTGGGCGCTCGGCTCCTACCTGCAGTCCAGGCCGCGGCTGGAGCCGTTCCGCGAGCGGCTGGCGCAGGCCGGCATGGCGCTGACCGCGGCCGCCATCGGCACGCTGCCGTTCGTGCTGATCCACTCGGTGCCGCCGTGGATCGTGGCGGTGGCCTGGTGCGCGGGCGGCCTCGGCATGGGGCTGACCATCTCCGTGCTGAGCGTGCTGATGCTGCGGCTGTCCCCGCCGGCCGAGGCGGGCACCAACTCCGCGGCCCTCCAGGTCGCCGACTCGCTCTCCAACGTGCTGATCGTGGGCGGCGCCGGCACCGTCTTCACCGCGCTCGGCGGCGGCTCGGTCGGCGCGGCCACCGGTGCCGCGGTCGCGGGCGCCACCACCGGCCACCCGGCCGCGTTCGCCGCGGTATTCGTGCCGACGGCGGTGATCGCGCTGGCCGGCACACTGGTCGCGGCGCGGCTGCGCACCAGGCCGGCCCGCGGCTGAACCCCGGGAGGGCCGCGGGCGCGCGAGCGGGGTCCCGGGCGGGAACTCCCGGGGCCGCACAACGGGGCCCGAACTTCCGGCTTCCGGATTCCGGGTCGATGGCCTCGGGTTCCGGCTAGGAGACGGCCACTTCGAGCGTGTAGTGCACCATCCCGTCCAGCGCGAGCCGTCCGTCGCGGTAGGCCATGCCGGCCGGCAGGGAGCAGGGCAGTTCGAGGGCGCTCACCGCGTGCGGCAGCGTGCAGTCGAGAACGTGCGCGGCGGTGTGGCTGTGCCCGACGACCCGGGCCTTGCCGTCGTGGAGGTGGACGATGTAGTCGTCCAGGCCGCCGGTGGACCCGCTCCCGCCGCTCCCGCCGCTCCCGCCGACCGCGTCGACGTAGACCCCGTCGGCGCCGTCCCCGGCCAGCGACTGCACGGTGAGCCGGTCGGGGTCGCCGGGCAGGCCGGGAATCCTCTTCGGGATCGGGAGCGGCGCGGACTCGCCGGACGGGGTGACCCGGGTGATGCGGTGGGAGAGGCCGGCGACGTGGTCGGCCGCGGCCACGAAGTACACGTCACCCGCGGCGTCGGCGGTGGGCCGTACGGCGTCGGTGTCGGTGTCGGTGTTGAGGTAGGCACTGGCGACGGGGGTGTCCAGCACCTTGGTCGCGGTGCCGTCCTCGACGGCGTAGACGGCGCTGAAGTCCTGGACGAGCAGGGCGCCGTCCGGCCGCGTGCCCAGCGGCCGGGCCACGCCGACGAACGCGGTGGAGCCGGCGGGGAGGGTCGAGCCCGTCGCGTCGGTCGACCCGGCGGGGCCCGCGGCGCCCTTCGCGCCGGAGTCCCCGCCCGTGCTGCCCGTGCCGCCGGTTCCGCTCGTACCGCCGGTGCCGGCGCCGTCGTCGTCGCCCTTCCCCTTCTTCTTCCCGGGCGCCGGGTCCGGGCTGCCCGCCAGCGTCGACGCCTTGCCGTGCGCGTCGATCCGCAGCACCCCGCCCCGCACGCCGACCGCGACGGTGCCGTCGGGGAGCACCGTGAGCCCGCCGGTGGCGTACGCGCCGGCCCGCCACACCCGGGACACCTTGCGGTCGGGCGAGACCCTGAACAGGTCGGTGCGCAGCACGTAGAGGGAGCCGTCGGGAGCGAAGGCCATGCCGTCGTCGGCGCGGATCGTGTTGAGGTCGAGACCGGAGCCGGCCTGGTCGGCGGTGAGCAGGATCGACGCCTGGCCGGCGCGCGGCGGCACGTACGGGGTGCCCTTGTCGCGCCGCTCGTACTTGACCAGCGCCACCACCCCCGCCAGCACCAACAGCACCGCCAGCGCCACCACGCCGGCCCGCGCCCGCCCGCCGCGTCCGGTCATGCCGATTCCCATCCCGCCCCCCGGGTTCGCCGCCGCCCCCTCGCGGCCCCACACCGCGCTGTCAGGCAGTCTGCCGCACCGGAGACGCAACCCGCGCCGTCCTTTCGCCGCACTGTGAGGTGGGTCGCACCGGGGCGGCGCGCTCGCGCCGCCGCGGGATGGCCGCCGTGCCGCCCGGTAGGCTGAGGCGGTTTTCGTACCGAACCGACCCGCGCGGCCGCCCGCGCCGACAACCCCCTTACGGAGACCGTGACTACCGCCGCCTCGCACCCCCATTCCCACCACCTGTCGCCCGCCTTCCCCGGGAGGGCCCCCTGGGGCACGGCGAACAAGCTGCGGGCCTGGCAGCAGGGCGCCATCGACGCCTACGTGGCGGCGCAGCCGCGGGACTTCCTCGCGGTGGCGACGCCCGGCGCCGGGAAGACCACCTTCGCGCTCAGCCTGGCGTCGTACCTGCTCCACAACCACATGGTGCAGCAGATCACCGTGGTCGCCCCGACCGAGCACCTCAAGACGCAGTGGGCGGACGCCGCGGCGCGGATAGGGATCAAGCTCGACCCCGACTACAGCGCGGGCCCGGTCGGACGCGAGTTCCACGGAGTCGCCGTGACGTACGCGGGCGTCGGGGTGCGGCCGATGCTGCACCGCAACCGCTGCGAGCAGCGCAAGACCCTGGTGATCCTCGACGAGATCCACCACGCCGGCGACAGCAAGTCCTGGGGTGAGGCCTGCCTGGAGGCGTTCGAGCCGGCCACCCGCCGCCTCGCGCTGACCGGCACCCCGTTCCGCTCCGACACCAACCCGATCCCGTTCGTGGTCTACGAGGAGGGCAACGACGGCATCCGCCGCTCCTCCGCCGACTACACCTACGGGTACGGCAACGCGCTCGCCGACGGCGTGGTCCGCCCGGTGATCTTCCTCAGCTACTCCGGCACGATGCGCTGGCGCACCCGGGCCGGCGACGAGTTGTCCGCGCGGCTGGGCGAGCCGATGACCAAGGACGCCACCGGCCAGGCGTGGCGCACCGCGCTCGCGCCCACCGGCGAGTGGATTCCCAACGTGCTCAAGAGCGCCGACCAGCGCCTGACCGAGGTCCGCAAGGGCATCCCGGACGCGGGCGGCCTGGTGATCGCCACCGACCAGGACTCGGCCCGTGCCTACGCCAAGCTGCTCAAGGAGCTGACCGGGCACAAGCCGACCGTGGTGCTCTCCGACGACACCGGCGCCTCCAAGCGGATCGAGGAGTTCGCCGCGTCCGAGGACCGCTGGATGGTCGCGGTGCGGATGGTCTCCGAGGGCGTCGACGTGCCCCGCCTGGCGGTCGGCGTCTACGCCACCACCATCTCCACCCCGCTGTTCTTCGCGCAGGCGGTGGGCCGCTTCGTACGGTCCCGGCGGCGCGGCGAGACGGCGTCGGTGTTCGTGCCGACCATCCCGATGCTGCTGGAGTTCGCCAACGAGATGGAGGTCGAGCGCGACCACGTGCTCGACAAGCCGAAGAAGGGCGGCGAGGAGGACCCGTTCGCCGAGGAGGACCAGCTGCTCGCCGACGCCGAGAAGGCCGACGACGAGGCGACCGACGACGACCTGCTGCCGTTCGAGGCGCTGGAGTCCGACGCGGTCTTCGACCGGGTGCTCTACGACGGCGCCGAGTTCGGCATGCAGGCGCACCCGGGCAGCGAGGAGGAGCAGGACTACCTCGGCATCCCCGGGCTGCTGGAGCCGGACCAGGTGCAGATACTGCTCCAACGGCGGCAGGCCCGGCAGATCTCGCACAGCCGGAAGAAACCGGACGAAGAGGCCGATCTGCTCGAACTGCCCGCCGAGCGGCGGCCGATCGTCACCCATCGCCAGCTTCTCGAACTGCGCAAACAGCTCAACACCCTGGTGGGTGCGTATCACCACCAGAGCGGCAAACCGCACGGCGTCGTGCACAACGAGTTGCGCCGGGTTTGCGGTGGTCCGCCCAGTGCCGAGGCGAGCGCCGGGCAGCTCGCCGAGCGCATCAAAAAGGTGCAGGAGTGGGCGACCCGAATGCGGTGATCTCCGCCGGATTGTAGGTGATCGGCACCGGGATGAACCCCAAAGTCCGGTCAAGGGAACGCCCGGATTGTGGACGACCCCTTCCGCTGAGCGGTACTCGCTCGCTACGGTGCCGGTCACGCACGCGCCGTGGCAGTGCAGCCGCGGAGCGCAGCCGGGTAACGAACCGACCGGCGGCCTCTCCGCGCACTGCCGCGGGACCGGCAGTGCGCACCCCGAAGGCGGGGGTGGTGAGATGCGCCGCCGATTTCACGAGGAGGGGGCGTCGTGACCGCGGAGACGTCTCAAACGCTCGACCGGGGCCTACGGGTTCTCAAACTGCTCGCCGACACCGACCACGGTCTGACCGTGACGGAACTGGCCGCCAAACTCGGCGTGAACCGCACGGTGGTGTACCGCCTGCTGGCCACGCTGGAGCAGCACTCGCTGGTCCGCAGAGACCTCGGTGGGCGGGCCAGAGTGGGGCTCGGGGTGCTGGGTCTCGCCCACCAGGTGCATCCGCTGCTGCGGGAGGCCGCGCTGCCCGCGCTGCGGGCGCTGGCGGAGGACATCGGGGCGACCGCCCATCTGACCCTCGTCGACGGCACGGAGGCGCTCGCCGTCGCCGTGGTCGAGCCCACCTGGACCGACTACCACGTGGCCTATCGGACCGGCTTCCGGCACCCGTTGGACCGTGGCGCCGCCGGGCGGGCGATCCTCGCCGGCCGCGGGATGCAGCCCACCGCGGACGGGGGTGGCTGGGAGCGGGCCGAGAGCGAGGAGTTCGCGGGGTTCGCGGCGAGGTCGGTCGGCGCGGTGGATCACCCGGTCGACGGGACCGACCGCGTCATCGGGGTCGGCGGGGCGTTCGGGCAGGCCCGCTACGTCATCACCTCCGGCGAGTTGGAGGCCGGTGCCGCCGGCGCCGCCGCCCCGCTTCTCGGGGTGCCCGGTATCGAGGGCAGCGTCGGTGTTGTCATGCTCGCGGAATCCGTCCCGGAACGGGTGGGTATGCGCGTGGTCGAGGCCGCGACGGAAGTGTCCGAGGCTTTGCGCTGACCCTCCGGGGTGTCTGGTGCTGTCGGTTCCGGGACCACCCCCCGTGGGTGGCTGAACGCGCAGTTCCTCCCCCGGAGCTTCGCCTCGGTGGGGGTGCCCCCGGCGGAGCCAGGGGAGTACCCCCAGCACCCCTTGGGGGCGACCGTCCTTCCGCGGAAGGAGCCGCACCTACCCAGGGGCGCGGGGAACTGCGCGAGCAACCACCGTGCACGGCAGGGTGAAGGCGCCACCGCAAGAGGCACCCACCAAGGGGCGCTGGGGGTACTCCCAGGCGAAGCTCCGGGGGAGGAACTGCGCGACCAGCAGGCCACCGGCCTGCGGCCGGGAACGAGCCGCAACCGGGACGGCGCGTAGCCGAGGGACCCCACCCGCAGGTGGTCCCTGAACCGACAGGACAGGGGCGACCGGGGGGTCAGGGGCACCCGGGTAAGCTCGGCGCATGCCTGCCGTATCCCGCCGCACCCTGACCCTCGCCGTGTGCGGCGCGATCGTGGTCGCGCTGCTGGCCGTCGCCGCCCTCGCCCCCCTCCCCATGTCCATCGTGCTGCCCGGGCTGACGGCGAACGTGCTGGGCGCCGACAAGGGCACCCCGGTGATCACGGTGAGCGGAGCGAAAACGCGGCCGACCAGCGGCCAGCTCCGCCTGGTGACCGTGGCGGCCACGGCCCCGAACGCCTCGGTGCACTTCTCGGACGTCGCGAAGGCGTGGTTCAGTTCGGACAAGGCCGCGATGCCGCGCGACTCGGTCTACCCCAGCGGCAACTCGGTCGCGGAGATCCAGAAGGCCAACGAGAAGGAGATGACCGACTCCCAGCAGGACGCCACCGCCGCCGCCCTGAAGCACCTGGGCCTGTCACCGTCGAAGGTGAAGGTCACGCTGCGCCTGGCCGACGTGGGCGGCCCGAGCGCCGGTCTGCTCTTCACCCTCGGCATCATCGACAAGGTCGACGGCGACGGCCACGGCGGCGACCTGACCGGCGGCCGGGTGATCGCCGGCACCGGCACCATCGACAGCTCCGGCAAGGTCGGCGCGGTCGGCGGCGTGCCGTTGAAGGAGAAGGCCGCCGTCCGGGACGGCGCCACCGTCTTCATCGTGCCGCGCGGCGAGTGCTCCGACGCCAAGGCCGCGCTGCCCGGCGGCCTCAAGCTGATCCCCGTCACCACCCTGGACAACGCGCTGTCGGCGCTGTCCGCCCTGCGCGCGGGCCAGAAGACCCCCACCTGCTGACAGCGGGCCCGCCCGGGCCGGTACGGCTCCGGACGGGCCCGCGGCCCTGGACGAGCGGGACGAGCGCCCCCTACGCCTTCCTGACGTCTCCTTACGCCTCCGCGCCGACCGGCTGCCGCGCTTCCTCGGCGGCCACGTCCCCGGCCGTGTCCCAGGCCCGGAAGGCGGGCAGGACGAACGGGCTCAGCGTGGTCACCAGGTAGATCGCGCTGACCGTCACCATCCCGGTGCGCAGCCCGGCGTACTGCACGATGTACCCGCCGAGCAGGCCGCCCAGCGGCACCGCGACCAGCACGCCCGAGGTCACCGCGCCGAAGACCCGGCTGCGCAGCCGCTCGGGGATCAGCCGCACCATCTCGGTGCCGATGATCGGGTTGAGCACCCCGGCGCCCAGCCCGCACACCGCGGAGACGATCAGCAGCGGCGTCAGTCCGGGGAGGAACGCGGCCACCGCGGTGCGCGGGAAGCCGCAGACCAGGAAGCCGCCGATGAACAGGGCGCGTTGCGAGAACCGGTGCCCGATCGCCCCGAACAGCAGCGACCCGGTGAGCGCGGCCGCGGCGAAGACACCGGAGACCATCCCGATGCCGACCGATCCGCCCAGGTGCTCACGCGCCTCCACCGGCAGCAGCACCGACGACCACGCCTGGTCCAGCGCGTTGGTCACCATCACCATCGCCACCACCGAGAACAGCAGCCGGGCACGGACCAAGTAGCGGTATCCCTCGGCGAGTTCGGCCCGGTACGCGGCGAGCGCCGACCCCTTGCCGCCCTTGGCGGCCTTGGCGGGCTTCGGCGCCGCGGTCCGCTCCGCGCGCCGGGTCCGCTCATGCACGCCCAGGCCGATCAGCAGCGCGGACACCGCGAAGGTGCCGGCGTCCAGCACCAGGACGTTCGCCGCACCTATTCCCGCGATCAGCACACCCGCCAGCGGCGCGCCCAGCATCCGCGCCCCGCGCGAAGCCCCTTCGTATCCGCTCGACGCCCGTGCCACCGTGGTGCCCGCGCGTTCGGCCAGCCGCGGCATCAGCACCTCGCGGGCGGTCTCGCCGGGGGAGTGGAACAGGCCGCTGACGGCGACCAGGACCAGCAGCAGGCCGTACGTCAGGTGCCCGGTCGCGTGCAGCACGGGTACCGCGGCCACCGCCAGCGCGCACACCCCGTCGGAGACGACGCTGGTCACGGTGTAGCCGAGCCGGTCGATCAGCGGGCCGCCCAGCAGCGCCGCCAGGATCACGGGCACGGTCGAGGCGAAGGCGACCAGTCCGGCGCGGGCCGGGCTGCCGGTGGTGGAGAGCACGAACCACGGGATGGCGACCAGCGTGAGCATGTTGCCCGCGACGGAGATGACGTTGGCGGTGAGCAGCAGCAGGAGCGGGCGGCGGTCCCTGGGACGAACCGGCGTCCTGGGCGCGGTCGGCGAGCCGGAAGCGGGCATGGCTGATGAACTCATGGCGGGTCCCCCGTGAGTGCGATGAGCGGTATGGGAATTGCGGTGCGGGTGGCGCCGGTTCTACGGTGCCCGGTCGGTCAGGAGATCGGGTGGTGCGGCTTGCTCAGTCGACGCGGCGCGGGAAAGCATGAAAGTGGATGCGGACGCTCGCCGAGCCGTCGGCCGCGGGGCTGCGCGGGTGCTCGTCCTCGGGCGGCTCCGGCACCCGGTCGCGGTAGGAGCCGATCAGCTCCTCCACCCGCTGGCTCAGCTCCATGGCCAGTTCATGGGTCAGCCGCAGGGTGAAGCTGCTCAGGTTCCCCGACTCCCGCCAGGGCTCCGGCCATTCGTCCGAGGTGCCGAGCCAGCCGGTGAGCTGCTCCGCGTGCTCCACGGCGATCTGGTGCATGAACGAGCGCATCGCGCCGCGCACTTCGGGGTCCGGGTGGGCGAGGAAGTCCTCGGTGCTGTCGAACCGGGTGCCCCGGTGCACCGCCTTCCACCACCGCTCGCGGCCGGTGCCGCGCTTCGGGTCGTCCTCCACGAAGCCGTGCGCGGCGAGTTGCCGCAGGTGGTAGCTGGTCGCCCCGCTGGACTCGCCGAGCCGGTCGCCGAGCCCGGAGGCGGTGGCGGGACCGTACTCGCGCAGCGCGGCCATGATCCGCATCCGCAGCGGGTGGGCGAGGGCGCGCAGCGAGCGCGGGTCCATGACGCGGACCTCGTCCGCGGGGTCTTGGTGGCGGATCTCGTCCGCGGGCTTCTTGGGCACGTCCCTACCGTAGGGGAGTGCAAAGAATCTTTGCAAGACTCTTTTGCAAAAAGTCTTTGCATCTTCGCCGGGCCCGGTCGGCCCGTGCCGTTCCGCCCCGGTTCAGCCCTCCTTGATGAAGCCCTCCTTGACCAGCCAGTCCTTCGCCACGTCGTGCGGGTCCTGGCCGTCCACGTCCACCTTCGCGTTGAGCTGCTGCGCGACCGCCGTATCGAGCTTGGCGCTGACCGGGTCGAGCAGCTTCGCGATCACCGGGTGCTTGCGGAACGCCTTGGAGTAGATCACCGGCGCCGCGTTGTAGTTGGGGAAGAAGTTCCGGTCGTCCTTCATCACCGTCAGGTTCATGGACCTGATCCGGCCGTCGGTGGTGTACACCTCGCCCAGCAGGCAGGAGTTGCTCTTGTTGATCTGGGTGTAGATGATCCCGGCGTCCATCTTCTGGATGTTCCCCGACGGCAGGTTCATGCCGTACGCCTTCTCCATGCCCACCAACCCGTCCTGCCGGGAGGCGAACTCGTTCTCCACGCAGAGCGTGACCGCCTTGGGGTCCTTGCGGGCCAGCGCGGCCACCTCGGAGAGCGTCCTGAGGTGGTACTTGGCCTCGTTCTTCGCGCTGATCGCCAGCGAGTAGGTGTTGTCGAGGGTGGACGGCGGCAGCCAGGTCAGGCCGTTCTTCAGGTCCTCGTCGTGCACCGCCTGCCACTGCGCGTGCGGGTTCTTGATCGGGGTGGTGTGCCCGAGGTACGTGATCCAGGCGGTGCCGGTGTACTCGTACATCGCGTCCGCCTGGCCGGACTTGACCGCCTCGCGGGCGCCGATCGACCCGGTGATGTTGGTGCGGTCCAGCACGGAGGCGCCGGCCGCCTTGAAGACCAGGCCGATCATCTCGCCGAGGATGATGTTCTCGCTGAAGTTCTTGGACGTGACGGTGAGCGAGGCGCCCTTGAGCGGTTTGCCGCGGCCGAGCGTGCCCGGCTGCACGTTGTCCACCAGCGGGCTGCCGCTGGTCAGGCCGCACGAGGAGAGCACGGCGAGCGCGGCCAGCGCGGTGAGGGCCGCGGTCCCGGCGAGCAGCGTCCGCCGGCCCGGCGCCGTACGTCGGCTCGCGGCCGTAACGCCGCCGCGCCGCGCGGCGGTTGCGGCCCGTCGCATGCCACCGGCCCCTCGCCCGCCTCCGGCCCGCCTCACGCCTCCGCCCCCAGCCCGCGCGGCCGCAGCAGCGCCTCCGCGATCGCGGCGAGCCAGTCCACGAACAGCGCCAGCGCCACCGTCAGGATCGAGCCGAGGATCAGCACCGGCATGCGCTGGTTGACGATCCCCGACGTGATCAGGTCGCCGAGCCCGCCGCCGCCCCCGAAGGTGGCCAGCGTCGCGGTGCCGACGTTGAGCACCAGCGCGGTGCGCACCCCGGCCAGGATCAGCGGTACCGCCAGCGGCAGTTCGACCCGGGCCAGTACCCCCGGCGCCGACATCCCGATGCCGCGGGCGGCCTCCACCATCGTCGGGTCGATCGCCCGCAGCCCGGCGACCGTGTTCGACAGCACCGGCAGCACCGCGTAGGCGACGATGCCGATGATCGCGGTCCGCGCGCCGATGCCCAGCCAGATCACCAGCAGCGCCAGCAGCCCGATCGCCGGGGTGGCCTGGCCGATGTTGGCCAGCGCGGTGAACACCGGTGCGACCGGCCGCAGTCGGCGCCGGGTCAGCGCGATGCCCAGCGGGATCGCGATCAGCAGCACCCAGAAGGTGGAGATCGCGGTGAGCCGGATGTGCTGCCACAGCCGCAGTTGCACGTTGCCGTTGTCGAGCGAGTTGTGCTCGATCGCGTCCAGGTGGATGTTGGTGATCCACAGGTAGGTGGCGACCAGCGCGATCACCAGGACGGCCGGGCGGAACACCAGCATCCGCCAGGTCACCTTGCGGGCGGGCCGGCGCGACCGCCCGCCTGCGCCGCCGTCTGTGCCCTCCCCGCCGTCGCCCCCGGCTCCGTCGATGCCGGTGTCGGCGTCCGCGTCCGTGCCGTGCGGCGCGAGCCCGGCGGCCCCGCGCGCCTCGTCCCAGCGGCTCGACCCGCCGCGCCCGACGCCCCCGCCGGGCCCGCTCTGCCCGCCGGGCCGGACCCCGGTCATGACGGCGGCTCCGCGTCCGGGCCCGGCGACTGGCCGCCCTGCTCCTGCCGCGCCCTGACCTCCTCCAGGTCGTGCCGGTGCTCCATCGCGGTCAGCCGGTCCGCCTCCAGCATCTCGTGCACCGAGTTCATCAGGGTCTCCATGTCCACCACCCCGATGTACTCGCCGCGCCGCCCGGTCACCGCGACCCGCCCGCCGCTGTCGGTGAGCACCGCCTCCAGCGCGTCCCGCAGCGTCGCGTCCCGGGTCACCGTGTGCGTCACCAGGGTGCCGGAGCGGGCCAGCGAGCCCCGGGCCCGCATCAGGTCGCCGCGCCGCAGCCACTTGTACGGCCGCCCGCGGTGGTCCAGCAGCAGCAGTTCGTTGTGCTGGCTGGTGCGCAGCCGGTCGAAGATGGACTGCAGCGGCTCGTCCACGGTCACCGCGGCGAAGTCGGCGATCTCCACGTCCCGCACCCGGGTCAGGTTCAGCCGCTTCAGTGCCGCGCCCGCGCCCACGAAGCCGGAGACGAACTCGTCGGCCGGGTTGGTGAGGATCGCCTCCGGGGTGTCGAACTGCGCGATGTGCGAGCGCTCGCGCAGCACCGCGATCCGGTCGCCCAGCTTGATCGCCTCGTCGAAGTCGTGCGTGACGAAGACGATGGTCTTGTGCAGCTCGTGCTGGAGCCGGATCAGCTCGTCCTGGAGGTGGTCGCGGGTGATCGGGTCCACCGCGCCGAACGGCTCGTCCATCAGCAGCACCGGCGGGTCGGCGGCCAGCGCCCGCGCCACGCCGACCCGTTGCTGCTGGCCGCCGGACAGCTGCCGCGGGTAGCGGCCATGGAACTCCCGCGGGTCCAGGCCGACCAGGTCGAGCATCTCCTCCACCCGGTCCCGCACCCTGCTCTTGCCCCACCCGACCATCTTCGGCACCAGCGCGATGTTCTCCGCGACCGTCATGTGCGGGAAGAGCCCGGAGGACTGGATCGCGTAGCCGACCTTGCGGCGCAGCTTCACCGGGTCGATCCCGGTGACGTCCTCGTCGCCGATCCTGATCCGCCCGGACGACGGCTCGATCAGCCGGTTGATCATCTTCAGCGTGGTGGACTTGCCGCACCCGGACGGCCCGACCAGGATCACCGTCTCGCCGGCCTTGATCTCCATGCTCACGCTCTCCACGGCGGGCCGCGGGTTGCCCGGATAGCGCTTGGTCAGGTTCTCCAGCACGATCGGGGCGCCCGACGCCAGTCCGCCGCCGGGTGCTTCTCCGCCGCCGAGCGCCCCGGCGCCCTCCAGGGCCCCGCCGCCGTCCTTCGCCCGTGCCGGCTCCGCTGCCTCAGCCACGAATCCCCCTCGGGATGGTCAGTCGGCCGATCAGGACGTAGACCGCGTCGAAGGCCAGCGCCAAAACGATGATGCCGAGGGTGCCCGCCAGCACCTCGTTGAGCGCGTTGGCGCTGCCCAGCGACGCGATGCCGGTGAAGATCTCGTTGCCCAGGCCCGGCCCCGAGGCGTACGCGGCGATCGCGGCGATGCCCATCAGCATCTGCGTGGAGACCCTGATACCGGTGAGGATCGGCGGCCAGGCCAGCGGCAGTTCCACCCGCACCAGCCGCGCCAGCCGGGACATGCCGATGCCGCGGGCGGCCTCCACCAGCGAGGCGTCCACCCCGCGCAGGCCCACGATCGAGTTGCGCACGATCGGCAGCAGCCCGTACAGCACCAGGGACGTCACCGTCGGCGGGACGCCCAGGCCGAGGATCGGGATCAGCAGACCGATCAGCGCCAGGGAGGGGACGGTGAGGATCGCCGCGGTCGTGGTGATCGCGAGGTTGCCGGCCCACTCGGTGCGGTAGGTGAGCACCCCGATCAGCACGCCGATCACGGTGGCGATCACCATGCACTGGAAGACCGCGCTGGCGTGCTGGTAGGCGTCGACGAGGAGCTGCTGGTGCCGGGTGGACAGGAACTGCCAGAAGCTCACCGCCGGCCTCCTCCCGTCGCCTCGCGTCCCGCGCGGCTCGTCAGGTGTCCCGCGCGGCCTGCTCCACCAGCGGGATGATCCGCAGCGGCACCGGGTTCTCCATGACGATCGCCGTGGCGGCCCGGACAATGCCATCAAAGCCGACAACCCGATCGATCACCCGCTGGAGATCGGCGTTCGACCGGGCCACCAGCCGGCAGAGCATGTCGCCCTCGCCGGTCGTGGTGTGCAGCTCCAGCACTTCCGGCACCCCGGCCAAATGCGCGCGCACGTCCGCGCCTTGGCCCTGCCGGATCTCCAACGTGGCGAACGCCGTCACCGGGTAGCCGAGCGCCGCCGGGTCCACCTGCGGTCCGAAGCCGCGGATCACTCCATTGGCCCGCAGCCGGTCGAGCCTCGCCTGCACGGTGCCGCGCGCCACGCCCAGCCGCCGCGACGCCTCCAGCACGCCGATCCGCGGCTCCCGGTCCAGCAGTGTGATCAGCCGCCCGTCCAGCGCGTCGATCCCCATCCCCGCCCGCCTTCCATGGTCATCCTGTACAGATTGACGATACGAGCCTGACCACCGCTGAACACTCTGTCCAGCGAAAACCGGAACTATTGCGCACTCTGAAGGGCGGCGGGACGCTTTTCCCATGACTGCACTCACTGGGACCCCGGATGCTTTCCCCGTCAAGGGCATGGACGCCGTCGTCTTCGCGGTGGGCAACGCGAAGCAGGCCGCGCACTACTACTCCACCGCGTTCGGCATGCGCAAGGTGGCCTACTCCGGCCCCGAGAACGGCAGCCGCGAGACCGCCTCGTACGTCCTGGAGTCGGGCGGCGCCCGCTTCGTCCTCACCTCGGTGATCAAGCCGGTCACCGACCACGGCCGCTTCCTCGCCGACCACGTGGCCGCGCACGGCGACGGCGTGTTCGACCTCGCCATCGAGGTGCCCGACGCCCGCGCCGCGTACGCCTACGCGGTCGCGCACGGCGCCACCGGCGTCACCGAGCCGTACGAGCTGAAGGACGACCACGGCACCGTCGTGCTCGCCACCATCGCCACCTACGGCGAGACCCGGCACACCCTGGTCGACCGCACCGGCTACGACGGCCCCTACCTGCCCGGGTACCAGGCCGCCGAGCCCATCGTCGAGCCGCCCGCCCGCCGCTTCTTCCAGGCCGTCGACCACTGCGTCGGCAACGTCGAACTCGGCCGGATGAACGAGTGGGTCGCCTTCTACAACAACGTCATGGGCTTCACCAACATGAAGGAGTTCGTCGGCGACGACATCGCCACCGAGTACTCCGCCCTGATGTCCAAGGTGGTCGCCGACGGCTCCCGCAAGGTCAAGTTCCCGCTCAACGAGCCGGCCGCGGGCAAGAAGAAGTCCCAGATCGACGAGTACCTGGAGTTCTACGGCGGGCCGGGCGTCCAGCACATCGCGCTGGCCACCAACGACATCGTCGCGTCCGTCCGCGCCATGCGCGCCGCGGGCGTCGAGTTCCTCGACACCCCCGACTCCTACTACGACACCCTCGGGGAGTGGGTCGGCGAGACCCGCGTCCCGCTCGACGAGCTGCGCGAACTCAAGCTGCTCGCCGACCGCGACGAGGACGGCTACCTGCTGCAGATCTTCACGAAGCCGGTGCAGGACCGGCCGACCGTCTTCTTCGAGATGATCGAGCGGCACGGCTCCATGGGCTTCGGGAAGGGCAACTTCAAGGCGCTCTTCGAAGCGATCGAGCGCGAGCAGGAACGCAGGGGCAACCTCTGACGAACCCACCGGGGTGCCCCCGGACCCCGTCTCGGGACCACCTGTCGGTGGCTGGTCGCTGGGGGCACCCCCTCTGGGGGAGGAACTGCGCGACCAGCAGGTCACCGGCCTGCGGATCGGGAGTGGACCGCACTCCACAACGGCGGAGCCGTATGACACGCTGACGGCATGCGCGACGACGTAAAAGCCGAGCTGGCGGCGGGGCTGCCCGCGGAAGCGATACTCACAGATCCGGACGTGGTGGCGTCGTACGCCCACGACATGGCGAGCTTCTCGGACGTGGGCACCCCGGACTTCGTGGTGCGCCCCAGGTCCGTGGAAGAGGTCCAGCACGTGATGCGGACGGCCACGAAGTTCCGCGTCCCGGTGGTACCGCAAGGCGCCCGCACGGGCCTGTCCGGCGGCGCCAACGCCGTGGACGGCTGCATCGTGCTGTCGCTGACCGCGATGGACCGCATCCTGGAGATCGACCCGGTCGAGCGGATCGCCGTCGTGGAACCCGGCGTCGTCAACGCGGTGCTGTCCCGCGCGGTCGCGGAGCAGGGCCTGTCCTACCCGCCGGACCCGTCGAGCTGGGAGCAGTGCACGATCGGCGGCAACATCGGCACCGGCGCCGGCGGCCTGTGCTGCGTGAAGTACGGCGTGACCGCGGAGTACGTCCTCGGCCTCGACGTCGTGCTCGCCGACGGGCGGCTGCTGAGCACCGGCCGGCGCACCGCGAAGGGCGTCGCCGGCTACGACCTGACCCGGCTCTTCGTCGGTTCCGAGGGCACCCTCGGCGTGGTGGTCAAGGCGGTGCTCGCGCTGAAGCCCGCCCCGCGCCCGCAGCTCACCCTGGTCGCGGAGTTCCCGTCGGCCGCGGCGGCCGGCGCCGCGGTGTGCGCGGTCATGGAGAGCGGCCACGCCCCCTCGCTGCTGGAACTGATGGACGCCACCACCATCCGCGCGGTCAACGACATGGCGCGGATGGGCCTGCCGGAGAGCACCGAGGCGCTCCTGCTCGCCGGGTACGACTCCGCCGACCCGGCCGCGGACCTCGCCGCGCTCGCCGAACTGTGCACGGCGGCGGGCGCCACCGAGGTGGTGCCGGCCGACGACCCCGCCGAGTCGGAGATGCTGCTGGAGGCCCGCCGGCTGGCGCTGCCCGCGCTGGAGCGGATCTCCACCGCCTCGATGATCGACGACGTGTGCGTGCCGCGCGCGAAGCTCGCCGACATGCTCGACGGAGTGGCCGCGATCGCCGCGAAGTTCGAGCTGACCATCGGGGTGTGCGCGCACGCCGGCGACGGCAACACCCACCCCATCGTCTGCTTCGACGCGCAGGACCCCGACCAGACCCGCCGGGCCCACGAGTCCTTCGAGGCGATCATGGCCCTCGGCCTGTCGCTGGGCGGCACCATCACCGGCGAGCACGGCGTGGGCCTGCTGAAGAAGGACTGGCTCGCCCGCGAACTGGGCCCGGTGGGGGCGGAGTTGCAGCGCGGCGTCAAGGCGGTCTTCGACCCGCTCGGGCTGCTCAACCCCGGCAAGGTGCTCTGACCGCGCCCGGCCACGGCACTGGGCCGTGTTTTGGAAGTAGCGCCGTCCGCCCAAAGGGCGGGGCCCGTGGCGTCTGGTGCGTGCGATCGCAAGGCGGAGAGTTGTCCTCGTAGTGGGCCTACTCGGACAAACCCGACAACGAAGCGAGCGTGTGTGCCAGGCGCCACGGGCCAGGCGGGACTTCCAAAACACGGCCTAGGCACTGGCGTCCGGGGTGTCGTCGGAGTCCGACCACGGGTCGCGCAGCCACAGCTCGTCCCCGGCCGCGGGGGCGAGCAGCCGGCTCAACCCGTCGTCCATGCCGAGCTGTTCGTGCTCGCTGCCCGGCGGGACCACCCGCAGGGTGCGCTCCAGCCAGGCGGCCACCGGCGACGACGGCGCCTCCAGCAGCGCGTCGCCGTCGGGCGAGCTGAGCGCCATGCACAGCACGCTGCGCCCGTTGACCTTGGTCGGCCAGATCCGCACATCGCCGTGCCCGCACGGCCGGAACACCCCCTCCACGATCAGCTCGCGCGCGAACGTCCAGTTGACGGGCGCGTCGGAGCCGACGTGGAAGGTGATGTGCACCGCGTACGGGTCGTCCGTACGGTAGGCGAGCCGGGCCGGCACCGGAATGCTTCGTTCCGGTGAGAGTACGAGCTGCATCTCGAGTTCGCGTTCCACCACGTTCTGCATGAGTCCGACGTCCTTTCCTTGGCGCGGTGGCCCCGGGGGCGGGTGTCGCAACGGGGCCCGCACCTGGAAGAGAGCGCGTGCCTCCTCAACCATTACGCGGGTTTCCCCGATTCGGTTCAGATTTCCTGAACCCGGAGCGCACGACGGCGCATCGGGGTAATGACGTGTGCACGAGACGTCAGCGAGCGGAGTGCGCGGCACGGTGGACACGCCGGGTCGGCCATTCTGGTAGATGTGGACGTCACACCACCCCGCGGCCGAGCAGATACGGAACTGTGACCATGAGCGCACCCACTTCTGGCTCCTCAGGTTCGTCGGCGTCCTCCCAGCCGTCCGCTTCCGCGGGTGGGTCCGGCGCCCCGGTGCCGGGGTACTACCCGGACCCCTCGATCCCGCACTACATCCGCTACTGGGACGGCTCCGCGTGGGTGCCGGGCACCAGCCGTCCCGCGCCGGTGGACGAGGCCCCTCCCGGCCGGGCCGCGGCGAGCGGTGCGCCCGCGCTCGACGAGTCCGGCCCGATGTTCCTCGACGAGGACCCCTCCGCGCCCACCGCCGACCACTGGCCCACCGCCGGCCAGGAGCAGGTGCCGGCACCGCCCGAGCAGTGGCGGCCGGCGCCCGACCCGCGGGCGCACCTCGCCCAGGACCCGGCGCCGTCCTGGCCCGCGCCGCAGGCCCGGCCGGAACCGCAACTGCCCCCGATCTCCTGGGGAGCCCCGGCCCAGCCCCAGACCCCGGCCCAGCCCCAGCCGCAGTCCCCGGCTCCGGCCCCCGCGCCCGGCCCCGCCCCGGCCGCCGACCGCGCGCCGCAGTCCGCGCTGCCGCGGCCGCAGGAGCGCCAGTCGCTGCCCGCCGCGGGTTCCGCCCCGGCCGGTCAGCAGCCGCCGCTCCAGCCGCAGCCCCCGCAGCAACCTCGGCCCGCGCCGCAGCCGTCGCCCCTGGTGCCGGCACCCGCGCCCGCGCCCGAGGCCGCCGCGCAGGCGTCCCCGCCGTGGGCCGCGCAGGTGCAGGACCTGGCCCGCGGCGAGGGCGGGGTCGTGCCGTGGCGACCGCCGGCCAGCGACCCGTTCGGCGTCTCGCAGGGCCAGGACCGGCCCGGCGGCCTGGTCCGCCGGTTCCTGGCGCGGCTGGTGGACGCGGTGGTGCTGGCCGCGGTGACCGGGGTCGCCGCGGTGCCGCTGGGCACCGCCGCCTATCACCACGCCAAGGACAAGGTGGACCAGGCCCGGCTGACCGGGGAGACGGTCAAGGTCTGGCTGATCGACGGCACTACCGGGGTCCAACTCGGCGTCGTACTGGCCACGTTCCTCGTCGCCGGGGTGCTGCTCGAAGTGCTGCCCACCGCCAGGTGGGGACGGACCCTCGGCAAGCGGCTGGTCGGCCTGCGGGTGCTGGACATCGAGGCGCAACTCCCGCCCGCCCTCGGCGCGAGCGTGCGCCGCTGGCTGCTGCGGACCGTGCTGAACCTGCTGGTGGTCGGCGTGGCGGGGGTGGCCTGGTGCCTGTTCGACCGGCCGTGGAAGCAGTGCTGGCACGACAAGGCGGCCCGCACGTTCGTGGCCCGCGGGTAACCGTCCCGGGCCGCGCGCCCGGCGCCGTGAGCCCGCCCGGCGCCGTACTCCGATCGGCTGCCGCCCACGGGCGGTGACGCACCGTGCGGGTTTGACTCGGGACATGAGTAGCGATCAGCCAGGCGGCGGCTCACCCTACGACAAACCGTCAGGCGGCCAGCCCCCGCCGAACCAGCCCCCGCCCGGCAGCCCGTACGGCGGCGGTCCGTACGGTGCCCCGCCGCCCGGCGGCCAGGGCGGTCAGGGCGGTCAGGGCGGCTTCGGCCAGAACCCGTACGAGCAGAACCCCTACGGCCAGAACCCGTACTCGGGCGGTCCGGGTGGCCCCGACCCGCTCGCCGGGATGCCGCCGCTCGCCGAGGCAGGCAAGCGGGTGCTGGCGCGGATCATCGACATCATCATCGTGCTCATCCCCGCGTTCCTGCTGGACTGGGCCGCCGTCGGGGTCCAGGACAGCCACTTCAGCACGGGCCGCTCCGCGGTCGGCGGGATCTTCACCGCCGGGTTCGGGTTCGTCTACGAGTTCCTGATGACCCGTGCGACCGGGCAGACCGTCGGCAAGAAGATGATGCGGCTGCGGACCGCCATGCTCGAGAACGGCAGCGTGCCCACCTCCAACGCCGCCGCGGTCCGCGCGGCCATCCTCTGGGTGCCCGCGTTCTGCTGCTCCTGCGTGTGGTTCCTCGTCATCGGCGCGACCGTCCTCGTCGACCGCCCCTACAAGCAGGGCATCCACGACAAGGCGGCGAAGACGGTGGTCGTCCAGACGGCACCCTGACGCTCCTTCCCGCGGAAGGAGCTGCCCTCCTCGGGGCGCGAGCAACCACCCACCGGCAGGTGGTCCCTGAACGGACAGAACCCGTCAACCCGGGGGGTGTGCCGTCACCCGAACGGCTGGTTTACTCAGGGTCATGACGGCAGAACACCCCGAGGGCATGGCGCCGCTGGCCACCTTGGGTCAGCGGTTCCTCGCACGGTTGATCGACACGGTGATCCTCCTCGCCGTGGTGGTCCTGGTCTCCTTGGCCGCGATGGGCGACGACATCCGGCACGGCACCGACGGGGCGCTCGGCAAGCGCGCGCTGGTCGCGGTCGTCGCCTACCTGCTGTACTTCGTGATCGAGGGCGCGATGACCGCCGCCCGCGGCCAGACCGTCGGCAAGATGGCGCTGCGCATCCGCGCGGCCCGACTGGTCGACGGCGGGGTGCCCGGCCCGGCCGGCTGGCTGCGCGCCGCGGTCTACGTCCTGCCCGCGGTGCTGAGCGCGATCCTGATCGGCCCGTTCTTCTGGTTCGTCAACTCGCTGTGGTGCACCTGGGACCGGCCCTTCCGGCAGTGCCTGCACGACAAGGCGGCCAAGACCGTGGTCGTGGCCGCCTTGTGACGTGAAGCATGTCCCGGGCGTGCCTGTGCCCCGGGACGTCGGAGCGACAGCGCCTACTGGAGTGAGTGCTCGCCCACCCGCGCCTCGGCGCTCTGCACCGAACCGCTCACCCGGGCCCGCGGCACCGCCGCCGGCACCGCGGGCGCGGCCATGGCGGCGGACCTGCGTCCGCCCGGGCTCAGCGCGGCGCCGACCAGCAGGCCGAGCAGCAGCCCGAGCGCGGCGACGGCGACCACCGCGCCGGCGGAGCGCACGTCCGCGAGCAGGAGGACCGCGAGGGTGAACAGGACGACGGTCGTGGAACCGTAGGCGACTTGCGCGTTCGTAGGACGTGGCATGAGGGGAACCGTCCTCGGAGTACGTCGATGCGGGGGCATGCTGACGGGGGGTGGCTCTACGGTTCGGAATGCCCAGGCCCGCCCCTGGGTAAGCATTACCTTACCGACGGTGCGGAGCACAGGGGGGCGCACGGGGTCGCACGTGTGACCGATGCCTCAACGCATGTGCACCGGGTGGCCGTTGGTGCGGTGACGTCCGGTCAGCGGATGGTGGACACCGGGAATCGGCCAACCTAACCGGCCGTCATGCTCAAGTCAAGATCTGTCTTTTCCCCCGCCGCTCCGGTGCAATGGCCTTTCCCAAGGGGAGGTCAAGGATCTTGAAAAGACAGCACTGGATCAGCCAAAGCGCCGCCCTGGCAGTCGCGATAGCCGTGCTCGGTGTCCCCGCGGTCGCCACCGGGGCGGCCGCGGCGACCCCGGGCCACAGCAGCAGCCCCGCGACTCCGGCGGCCGGCCACGACCCCGCGCAGAGCGAACCACACGACCTGCCGGGTCCGTTCAGCAAGCAGCAGGCGGCCGAGCACTCCGCCGCCCTCCAGCAGGTCGTCTCCGGCGACGCCACCGTCCAGCAGCGCGACGGCTCCCAGGTGGTCCAACTCGGCCACGGCAAGGGCAAGCAGAGCAAGTACGTCGAGCTGGGCCGGGAGAAGACCGACAAGATCTTCACCATCCTGGTGGACTTCGGCGACCAGGTGGACGACACCACCACCTACGACCCGGACGGCCCGGACGGACCCGAGCCGCCCACCACCAAGTACGGCGGCGACCCCGGGCCGGCGCACAACACCATCGCCCAGCCTGACCGTTCGCAGGACAACAGCACCGCCTGGCAGGCGGACTACAACCAGCAGCACTTCCAGGACCTGTACTTCTCGCACGACAAGGACAAGGAGTCGCTGGCGAAGTACTACGAGAAGCAGTCCTCCGGCCGCTACTCGGTCGACGGCGAGGTCACCGACTGGGTCAAGGTCCCCTACAACGAGGCCCGTTACGGCTCCGACTGGTGCGGCTCCACGATCTGCTCCAACGCCTGGGACCTGATCCGCGACGCCACCACCGCCTACGTCGCCGACCAGAAGGCGCAGGGCCGCACCGACGCGCAGATCAAGACCGACCTGGCGGCGTACGACCAGTGGGACCGCTACGACTACGACGGCGACGGGAACTTCAACGAGCCGGACGGCTACATCGACCACTTCCAGATCGTGCACGCCGGTGAGGACCAGTCGGCCGGCGGCGGCGTGCAGGGCACCGACGCGCTGTGGGCGCACCGCTGGTACGCCTACGGCAGCGACGCCGGGAAGTCCGGGCCCACCGGGAACAAGGCCGGCGGCACCGAGATCGGCGACACCGGCATCTGGGTCGGCGACTACACCCTCCAGCCGGAGAACGGCGGGCTGGGCGTCTTCGCCCACGAGTACGGCCACGACCTCGGCCTGCCCGACGAGTACGACACCTCGTACGTCGGCGAGAACAACACCGCGTTCTGGACGCTGATGTCCTCCGGTTCCTGGATGGGCACCGGGAAGGACGCGATCGGCGACCTGCCCGACGACATGAGCGCCTGGGACAAGCTCCAGCTCGGCTGGCTGAACTACGGCACCGCCAAGGCCGCCACCCGCTCCACCACCAAGCTGGGAGTCGCCGAGTACAACACCAAGGACAAGCAGGCGCTGGTGGTCCAGCTCCCCGACAAGTCCGTCACCACCACCATCACCACGCCCGCGGAGGGCGACAAGCAGTGGTGGAGCGGCATGGGCGACGACCTGTCCAACACCCTGACCCGCACCGTCGACCTCACCGGCGCGTCCAGCGCCTCGCTCGACCTCAAGGGCTGGTGGGACATCGAGCAGAACTACGACTTCCTCTACACCGAGGTCTCCACCGACGGCGGCGCGAACTGGACCGCGCTCGACGGCACCGCGAACGGCAAGGCCGTCCCGCGCGACGGCGGCGACCGGCCGGCCCTGACCGGCACCTCCGGCGCGTACGAGGACCTGTCCTTCCCGCTCGACGCCTACGCGGGCCGGCAGATCCAGCTCCGCTTCCGCTACGCCACCGACGGCGGCGTCGCCCAGCAGGGCTTCGCGGCCGACGCGATCACCATCACCGCCGACGGCAAGACGCTGCTCTCCGACGGCGCCGAGACCGACGACAACGGCTGGAGCGCCGACGGGTTCTCCCGGATCGGCGCGTCCTTCAGCAAGGACTACCCGGAGTACTACGTCGCCGAGAACCGGCAGTACACCTCGTACGACAGCACGCTGAAGACCGGCCCGTACAACTTCGGCTGGACCAGCACCCGGCCCGACTGGGTCGAGCACTACCCGTACCAGACCGGCCTGCTGGTGTGGCTGTGGGACACCTCGCAGCCCGACAACAACGTCGGCGCGCACCCCGGCAGCGGTGAGATCCTGCCGGTCGACGCGCACGCCAAGCCGGAGACGTTCACCGACGGCACGGTCATCCGCAACCGGGTCCAGGCGTACGACTCGGCGTTTAGCTGGTACCCGTCCGCCGGGTTCACCCTGCACAACGACGGCGTCGCCAAGCGCATCCCGGCGAAGCTCGGCAGCCCGGCCTTCGACGACCACTACGGAACGTACTGGTACGCGAACAACCCGTACGGCAGCGTCAAGGTCCCCGACACCAACACCCGGCTGACCATCCTCAGCCAGGCGCTCGACGGGAGCACCATGACGGTCCAGGTCGGCCCGTCGCACCGGTAACATGCGTCACATTCGCCGGTCTGACCTGCACTGATGCGACGTTCGGCCGTCGTCCCCTGGTGGGCGGCGGCCGATGCGCACAAGATGTGCACATGGCGGTCGGAGGTTTCATCAAGCTCCCGGGCGGCACGGTCGTGGTGGCGCTCGGCCTGCCGCACCCGGCGTGTCCCGAGCTGACCGTGCGGGTGGTCGTGCACGCCCTGAACCGCCAGCGCGCCCTGACCCGCCTCAGCAACCTGGGCTTTCGCGGCGCGCGGCTGTCCGGCAACGCCGAGCCGCCCACCCCCGACGAGGTCTCCGCGGTACTCCATCACCCGGACGGCCTGGTCTGGCGCGAGTACCGGGCCCGGGGCGGCGACCCCTGGCACCCCATCTCCGCGCTGAACCGGGTCACGCCCCGCCCGTAGCCGCCGGCTCGCCGCGCAGCTCCACGCCGGCCTCGCCCAGCTGGACGAGCGCCTGCCGGGTGGTGTCCGCGGCCACCCCCGCGGTCAGGTCCAGCAGCACCCGCGTCCTGAAGCCCTCCCGGGCCGAGTCCAGCGCGGTGGCCCGTACACAGTGGTCGGTGGCGATCCCCACCACGTCCACCTCGGTGACCTCCCGCTCGCGCAGCCACTCGGCCAGGGCGGCGCCGTTCTCGTTCCGGCCCTCGAAGCCGCTGTACGCCGCCGCGTAGGAGCCCTTGTCGAACACGGCGTCCACCGCGCCCGACGCCACCGCCGGCGCGAAGTTCGGGTGGAACCCGACGCCCTCGGTGCCCGCGACGCAGTGCGGCGGCCACGACGTCACGAAGTCCGGGTGGTCCGAGAAGTGGCCGCCCGGGTCCACATGGTGGTCCCTGGTCGCCACGACGTGCCGGTACGTCCCGGCGGACTGGCCGATCAGGTCCGTGACCGCCGCGGCCACGTCCGCGCCTCCCCGCACCGCGAGGCTGCCGCCCTCGCAGAAGTCGTTCTGCACGTCGACGACGATCAGTGCGCGGTGCATGGTCTCTCCGAGGTGTCTCCGGTCCGGGTTACCGAGCCTATTGCGGAAGCCCCGTACCAACCAGGCCCGGGGCGCCTGCCGCGGAAGACCCGCGCCCCTGATCGGTGCACGTCTTCCGCAACGGTGCCCCGGCCCCGGGAAGGGGGCGAGGTGGGGCGGGTGGGCGAGGTACTACAGGGTCTCCGTGGGAAGCACCGGCTCGCCCCGCGACAACTGCGTCGCCGACAGCGGAAGCCCCGCGCGGGCGGCGATGTGCCGGGTGCGGGCCGCGTCGAGCGGCTCGCGCCCCACCACCTTGCCGTCCCGCACCAGCGGGACCAGCAACTGCCGGTCCGCCAGCTCCGCGGGGACCGGCCCGCTGCCGATCACCTCCGCCTCGGCGACCCCGTCGGCGTCCAGCCGCCGGGCGGCCCACTTCCGGCCGCCGACGCTCGTCTTCCCGCCGAGCGCCTTCTTGGCGACCGGCGTGAGCGGCGCGTCGGCCCGGTCCGGCACCGACGCGCGGGCGACCAGTTTGTAGACCATGGCGCAGGTGGGCTGCCCGCTGCCGGTCACCAGCGACGTGCCGACCCCGTACGCGTCCACGGGGGCCGCGGCCAGCGACGCGATGGCGTACTCGTCGAGGTCGGAGGTGACCACGATCCGGGTGTCCTTCGCGCCGAGGTCGTCCAGTTGCTGCCGCACCCGGTGGGCGAGCAGCAGCAGGTCCCCGGAGTCGATCCGCACCGCGCCCAGCTCGGGCCCGGCCACCTCCACGGCGGTGCGCACCGCCTCGGTCAGGTCGTAGGTGTCGACCAGCAGCGTGGTGGAGCGGCCGAGGGATTCGACCTGGGCGGTGAAGGCGTCCCGCTCGGTGTCGTGCAGCAGTGTGAAGGCGTGCGCGCTGGTGCCGATGGTGGGCAGGCCGTAGCGGAAGCCCGCAGCGAGGTTGGAGGAGGAGCGGAACCCGCCGACGTAGGCGGCCCGCGAGGCGGCCACCGCGGCCAGTTCGTGGGTGCGCCGGGCGCCCATCTCCATCAGCGGCCGCCCGCCGGCCGCCACCGCCATCCGGGAGGCCGCCGCGGCGATCGCCGAGTCGTGGTTGAGGATCGACAGGATCACCGTCTCCAGCAGCACCGCCTCGGCGAAGCTGCCCTCCACCCGCAGGATCGGCGAGCCGGGGAAGTACACCTCGCCCTCGGGGTAGCCCCAGATGTCGCCGGTGAAGCGGTAGTCGGCCAGCCACTTCAGGGTCGCCGCGTCCACCACCTTCTCCCGTTCGAGGAACTCCAGCACGGGTGCGTCGAAGCGGAAGTTCTCCACCGCGTCCAGCACCCGGCCGGTGCCGGCCACGACGCCGTAGCGCCGCCCCTCCGGCAGTCGCCGGGTGAACGCCTCGAAGACCGACCGGCGGTGGGCGGCGCCGCTGCTGAGGGCCGCCTGGAGCATGGTGAACTCGTACCGGTCGGTGAACAGCGCGGTGGACGGCACGTCCACCGGCAGTGCCAGGTCTGCTGTGCTCATGGCGACGATGCTACCCCGCATTTCGTCAAACTGACGAGATGTCGCGGGGTGTGTGCCCCCTCACACGCCCATTTGTGCGACGACCCCACGGAGCGGCAGCATGGAACCTGTGAGTGCCCACCCGTCTCTGACCGTCCCTGCGAGGACGCTCCCCCAGCCTCCGGCCGGGGGGACCCCGATGTGCAGCGTCGCACCTGCCGAGATCGAGCGCACCGAGTCCAGCGAGGCCCCTTCGGTGGTCCCCGAACCGGACGTGCCCTGGGTGACCCTCGTGCACAACGACCCCGTCAACCTCATGAGCTACGTGACGTATGTCTTCCAGACGTACTTCGGGTACTCGAAGGGCAAGGCCACCAAGCTGATGAAGGACGTCCACTACAAGGGCCGGGCCGTGGTCTCCAGCGGCACGCGCGAGGAGATGGAGCGGGACGTGCAGGCGATGCACGGCTACGGCCTGTGGGCGACGCTGTCGCAGGACCGCTGATGGCGCGCCGACGGGGCCGTGCCGGCTCCTTCGAGCCGGTCCGCGGCGGCGGCGCCACCATCACGCTGGACGAGGTGGAGATCTCGATCCTGCGCAGCCTCGCCGTCCAGCTGCTGGAACTGGTCGGGCCGGGCGACCAGCCGGCCGACGCCGACGACGACCCGCTCGCGCAGCTCTTCGCCGAGGGCCCCACCAAGCCGCCGGACGACCCGGCGCTGGCCCGGCTCTTCCCCGACGCGTACGAGGAGACCGAGGACGCCTCGGAGTTCCGCCGCTTCACCGAGAACGACCTGCGGGCCCGCAAGCGCGAGGACGCGCTGGCGATGATCCGCGTGCTCGACGCCGGCGGCCCGGTGCTCAAGCTCACCGAGGACCAGGCCCGGCAGTGGCTCGGCACCCTCAACGACCTGCGGCTGACCATAGGGACCCGGCTCGGCGTCACCGAGGACGAGGCCGACGAGCTGTACCACCTGCCGGACGGCGACCCCCGCAAGCCGCTGGTCATGGCGTACCTGTGGCTCGGCGGCCTGCAGGAGAGCCTGGTCGAGACGCTGCTGCGCTGACCCTTCGCCCTTTCCGGTGACGTGCGGACCGGCGGCGGTCCCACCCCGCCGCGCGGACACCGCCGCGGGGTACGTATCCGCCCATGGTGGACGAAACGCGCGTGCGGCCCGTGTCGGACGGCCCGGAGGGCGGGCCGGGCGGCGGCCCGGCGACCCGCGAGGAGGGCTACACCCGCGGGCTGGGCAGCCGGCAGATCCAGATGATCGCGATCGGCGGCGCCATCGGCACCGGCCTGTTCCTGGGCGCCGGCAGCGCGATCCACCGGGCCGGCCCCAGCCTGCTGCTGATGTACGCCGTCGCCGGCGCCGTCGTCTTCTGCATCATGCGCGCGCTCGGCGAACTGCTCACCTACCGCCCGGTCTCCGGCTCCTTCGCCGACTACGCCCGGGAGTTCCTCGGCCCGTTCACCGGCTACGTCACCGGCTGGACGTACTGGCTGATGTGGGTGGTCACCGGCATGGCCGAGGTCACCGCCGCGGCCACCTACGTCAACTACTGGTGGCCGGGGGTGCCGCAGTGGACCGCCGCGCTGGTGTTCCTGCTGCTGCTGGCCACCGCCAACCTGGTGTCGGTGCGGCTCTTCGGCGAGATCGAGTTCTGGCTGTCGACGGTCAAGGTCACCGCGATCCTCGGGATGATCCTGATCGGCGTCGGCGTGCTCACCCTCGGGGTCTCCGCCGCCGGGCACACCGCGTCGGTCGGCCACCTGTGGCGGGACGGCGGCTTCTTCCCCAACGGGGTCGGCCACTCGCTGCTGACCTTGCAGATGGTGATGTTCGCCTACCTCGCGGTCGAGCTCGTCGGGGTCACCGCGGGCGAGGCCCGCGACCCGCGCAGGACCCTGCCCAAGGCGATCAACACGCTGCCGTGGCGGATCGTGCTGTTCTACGTCGGCGCGCTCACGGTGATCCTGTGCGTGGTGCCGTGGACGGAGTTCCAGCCGGGGGTCAGCCCCTTCGTGGCCGCCTTCGCGAAGATCGGCATCCCGTTCGGCGCCGGCGTGGTCAACTTCGTGGTGCTCACCGCCGCGCTGTCGTCCTGCAACTCCGGCATGTACTCCACCGGCCGCATGCTGCGTGACCTGGCCGCCAACGGGCAGGGCCCGCGCGCCTTCGACCGGCTCACCGCCCGCCGCACCCCGGCGCTCGGCACGCTCGCCTCGGTGGCCGTGATGGGCATCGGGGTGTGGATCAACTACGTGGACCCCAAAGGCGCGTTCACCTACATCACCGCGTTCGCCACGGTGGCCGCGGTGTGGACCTGGGCGGTGATCCTGGCCGCGCACATCCGCTACCGCGCCGCCGTACGCGCCGGGCAGGCCGCACCCGCGTGGTTCACCGCCCCCGGGGGAGCGGCCGCCAGCTGGTGCGCACTGGCCTTCCTCGCCCTGGTCGTGGTGCTGATCGGCCTCGACTCCGACGCCCGGGTGTCGCTGTACGGGGTGCCGCTGTGGGCGGCGCTGCTCGGCGCCGGCTACCGGGTGCTCAAGCGGCGCGACCCGGCGGCGTTCGCCCGCCGCCCGCACCTGCCGCCGCCGGCCGCGGCCCGCGCGCCCGGCGGCGGCCCGGCGGCGGACCCAGCGGTGGACCCGGCGGCGGGCAGCGCGGAGGACCCGGCGGCGGGGGAGTCCGGCGGACTTCCGGGCACCCCGGCGGTGTAGCGGCCGGGCCGGCCCCTGTTACTTTTCCCGCATGCTCACCATCACCCAGGACCTGTACGACGCGATCGTGGCCCACGCCCGCGCCGACCACCCCGACGAGGCGTGCGGGATCGTGGCGGGGCCGGAGGGCAGCGGCCGCCCCGAGCGGTTCGTGCCGATGCTGAACGCGGCCCGCTCGCCGACGTTCTACGAGTTCGACTCCACCGACCTGCTCAGGCTCTACCGCGACATGGACGACCGCGACGAGGAGCCGGTGATCGTCTACCACTCGCACACCGCCACCGAGGCGTACCCCTCCCGTACCGACATCTCCTACGCCAACGAGCCCGGCGCGCACTACGTGCTGGTCTCCACCGCGGAGGAGTTCCAGTTCCGCTCGTTCCGCATCGTGGACGGCCAGGTCACCGAAGAACCGGTCGAAGTAGTGCCTTCCACGTCGTGAGCTTCCGGATACTGGGACGGACCAGCCGGACGGGGCAAGGGAATCGATACGATGACCCCATGGTTCTCCTCGGTGTGAGCGACTCATGAGCGACACGGCGCCCGGCGCGCTGCTCGTGGCGCGGCTGCACGTCGACCTGTGCCGCCGTACCAGCGCGGCGTGTCCGCGCGCCTGAGCGCGCCCGCCGCCCGGGCGGCACACCGCTCGCCTCCGTACCGGCACCGCACCCGCACGGCCCGCACGGAACCACCCCGGCTCCAGACCGGCGCCACCCACCCAGCTTCGTCCGTACTCACAGGAGCGCAGTCATGGCCATCGAGGTCCGCATCCCGACCATCCTCCGCACGTACACCGACGGCCAGAAGGCCGTGCCGGGTGCCGGGACCACGCTCGACGAGCTGTTCACCGACCTCGACTCCCGCCACGCGGGTCTGCGCGACCGCGTCGTGGACGGCGGCGAGCTGCGCCGCTTCGTGAACGTGTACCTCAACGACGAGGACGTCCGCTTCCTCGACGGCATCGCCACCAAGGTCGCCGACGGCGACAGCGTGACGATCCTGCCCGCCGTCGCCGGCGGCTCGGGCGCCCTCGACCCGGCCGCGCACACCGCGGCCGTGCCGGCCGGCCGACGCTGATGCGGTACGACAGCCCGCTGGCCGCGGTCGGCAACACTCCGCTGGTGCGCCTGCCCCGGCTGTCGCCGTCGGAGCAGGTGAGCGTCTGGGCGAAGCTGGAGGACCGCAACCCCACCGGCTCGGTCAAGGACCGCCCGGCGCTGCACATGATCGAGCGGGCCGAGGCGGAGGGCGTGCTCACCCCCGGCTGCACCATCCTGGAGCCGACCTCCGGCAACACCGGCATCTCGCTGGCGATGGCGGCCCGCCTCAAGGGCTACCGGATCGTCTGCGTGATGCCGGAGAACACCTCCTCCGAGCGGCGCGAGCTGCTGGCCATGTGGGGCGCGGAGATCATCTCCTCGCCCGCGGCCGGCGGCTCCAACACCGCGGTGCGGGTCGCGAAGGAACTGGCCGCCGAGCACCCCGACTGGGTGATGCTCTACCAGTACGGAAACGCGGCGAACCCCGGCGCGCACTATGCCACCACCGGCCCGGAGATCCTCGCCGACCTGCCCACCATCACCCACTTCGTGGCGGGCCTGGGCACCACCGGCACCCTGATGGGCGTCGGCCGCTACCTGCGGGAGAAGGTGCCCGGCGTCGCCATCGTGGCCGCCGAGCCGCGCTACGACGACGTCGTCTACGGCCTGCGCAACCTCGACGAGGGCTTCGTGCCCGAGCTGTACGACGAGTCGGTGCTGACCACCCGCTTCTCGGTCGGCTCGCAGGACGCGGTCCGCCGCACCCGTGAACTCCTGTCCGAGGAAGGCATCTTCGCCGGGGTCTCCACCGGCGCGGCGCTGCACGCGGCACTCGGCGTGGCACGCAAGGCCGAGCAGGCCGGCGAGCGGGCGGACATCGTCTTCGTGGTCGCCGACGGCGGCTGGAAGTACCTGTCCACCGGCATCTACACCGCCGCCTCCACGGAGGAGGCCGTCGCCGCGCTGCACGGCCAGCTCTGGGCGTAAGCCCACAGGCGAGCGGGCCCGCGGCCGCCCGGCTGCCCGTGTTCTGCCCCGGTTCGCCTAGCACGGTGACCCGCTCCCCGCGGGGTACGCGGGGGCGGGTCGCGTTCGCAGCCGGGTTCGGGGTGACCCGGACTGGTGATTCCGCCCACAACCGGTGCCCGTAAGAGCGCGCTGCGCAGCCGCCCGCTTTACCCTTCCTAGAACGTGGCGGGAGTCCGCCACCTAGGAGCCGGATCGGGGCGATGCGCCGCGCCCTCGGAGGTGTACCCCGCGATGAACCTCACCGTCGTCGGCTGCTCGGGCTCGTTCCCGTCCGCGGACTCGGCCTGCTCGAGCTATCTGCTCGAAGCCGACGGCTTCCGGCTGCTGATCGACATGGGCAACGGCGCGCTGGGTGAACTCCAGCGCCACTGCGGCCTGTACGACCTGGACGCGGTGCTGCTGAGCCATCTGCACGCGGACCACTGCATCGACATGTGCGGCTACTTCGTGGCCCGTTACTACCGCCACGAGGGCGGCCCGGTCTCGGCGATCCCGGTCTACGGCCCGGCGGGCACCGAGCGCCGGCTGAGCATCGCCTACGGCGACGTGCCGGACGAGAAGTGCATGAGCGAGGTCTTCGACTTCCGCACACTGCGGCCCGGCGCTTTCCGGCTCGGCCCGTTCGAGGTCACCACGGCCGCGGTCAGCCACCCGGTGGAGGCGTACGGCTTCCGGATCGAGGCCGACGGCCGGACGCTGGCGTACTCCGGTGACACCGGACCGTGCGAGGCGCTGCGCGGCCTGGCCGAGGGCGCGGACCTGTTCCTGTGCGAGGCGTCCTTCACCCATGGCAAGGAGGACATCCCCGACCTGCACCTCAACGGGCGCGAGGCGGGGCAGATCGCCGAGGGCGCGGGCGTGGACCGGCTGGTGCTCACCCACATCCCGCCGTGGACCAACCCGTCGGTGAACCTCCGGGACGCGCAGGCCGCCTTCGCCGGTCCGGTGGAACTGGCGAAGGCGGGCGCGGTCTACGAGATCTGACGGAGCGACTACTTCGTCAGATCCTCGACTTCCTCCACGGGTTCACGCCCCGGTGTCTTGAGGTCGAACTTCACGATCGCGAACCGGAAGACGGTGTAGTAGACCGCGGCGAAGACCAGGCCGATCGGGATGATGAGCCATGGCCGGGTGGCGTGGTTCCAGTTGAGCACGTAGTCGATGAAGCCGGCCGAGAAGTTGAAGCCGGCGTGCACACCCAGGCCCCAGGTGACGGCCATCGACGCGGCGGTCAGCACGACGTGCACCGCGTACAGGATCGGCGCGATGAACATGAAGGAGAACTCGATCGGCTCGGTGACGCCGGTGACGAACGAGGTCAGGGCGAGCGAGACCATCATGCCGAGCACGGCCTTGCGGCGCTCGGGCCGCGCGGTGTGCGCCATGGCCAGCGCGGCGGCGGGCAGGCCGAACATCATGATCGGGAAGAAGCCGGACTGGAACATGCCCGCGGTGTGGTCGCCGGCCAGGAACCGGGTGATGTCGCCGTGCACGACGGTGCCGTCGGGCTTGGTGAAGTCGCCGAGTTGGAACCAGGCGACGGTGTTCACGAACTGGTGCATGCCGACCGGGATCAGCGCGCGGTTGACGCCGCCGAAGAGCGCCGCGCCACCCGCGCCGAGACCGGTCATCCAGTCACCGAAGTGCGTGATGCCGTTGCCGATCGGCTCCCAGACCAGGCCGAAGAAGACGCCGACGACCAGGCCGACGAAGGCCATCAGGATCGGCACCAGCCGGCGGCCGTTGAAGAAGCCGAGCCAGTCCACCAGCTTGGTGCGGTGGTACCGCTGCCAGATCGCCGCGGAGAGCAGCCCCATGATGATGCCGCCGAGCACGCCGGGGTCGTTGTAGACCGCGGCCACGTCCACGCCCTTGTCGGCGGTGGTGTTGATCACCGCGTCGTGCACCGGGAACGCCTGGAGCACCTTGCTGTAGACGAGGAAGCCGACGACCGCGGCGAGCGCCGTGGAGCCGTCCGACTTCTTGGCGAAGCCGATCGCCACGCCTATGCAGAACAGCAGCGGCAGCGCCCCGGTCAGCGCGCCGCCGGCGTTGCTGAAGACGGTGGCGACCTTGCCCCAGCCCAGGCCGTCCTTGCCGAAGACGTCGTCGGCGCCGAGCCGGACCATGATGCCCGCGGCGGGCAGCACCGCGATCGGGAGCTGGAGGCTGCGGCCGACCTTCTGCAGGCCCTGGAAAAGGCCGGAACCCCGCTTCTTCGCGGGGGCCGCGGGAGCCGCGGGGGCCGGAGCGGTGGCCGTACTCATCGAAAATCCTCCGTGGGGACAGGTCTATACCACTAAGTGGTGTAGACCTTTGTAACACGTGAGGCGGAGGGAGCGGAATCCTCGATTCCGTATGCGCTGCGCCACATCGGCCCGGCCGGCCCACCGTTGCCCGGCGCTGCCCGACGTCGTCCGTCCGTCGCCGTCGGCACCCTGCCCGCCCGCCTGGCTCCTCGGGCCGCCGACCGGGCGTTTTCGGGTCGAAAGGGAGGTCGGCAAAGCGGACGAGAACATAGTAGACCAGCGCGAAGCGGGCGCCGACGATCGGCGGCGGTCATGGCCGGCCGGCCGGGTTGTGGTCGGCGGCGCGACCGACCGCGCCCGCGGCTCCCTTGTGGCGGCCCGGTCGGGTTGGTCGCGTACGGTGGTCTAAACCACTGGTTGGGCGCCGGCGCGTCCCGTCGCCGCGGAGGACGCCCCGCGGACGGGGTCGTCGGAGGCCGGAAGGGTCGCCCCGGGCGGGCGTTCACCACCCGTGAAACAGGGCCAACCGTGGGTTAACGTGACATATCGGAAACATACCGACCCGCCGGCGGGTCCCGGTGGGCACGGGAAGCGCCCGGCGGGCCAGGACAACAGGAGAAGCAGATGGCCACCAAGGCAGAGAAGATCGTCGCCGGGCTCGGCGGAATCGACAACATCGAAGAGGTCGAGGGCTGCATCACCCGCCTGCGCACCGAAGTGGTCGACCCCACTCGCGTCGACGAAGCCGCGCTGAAGGCCGCCGGCGCACACGGCGTGGTCAAGATGGGCAACGCGATCCAGGTCGTCATCGGCACCGACGCGGACCCGATCGCCGGGGAGATCGACGACATGATGTAAGTGCGGGGGACAGGGGCGGCCGCTCACCCGGATAGGCTCAACCGCATGTCACGATTCGACGGCCGCACCCCCGACCAGCTCCGCCCCGTCACCATCGAGCGGGGCTGGAGCAAACACGCCGAAGGGTCCGTCCTGGTCGCCTTCGGCGACACCCGAGTGCTCTGCACCGCCAGCGCCACCCAAGGCGTACCGCGCTGGCGCAAGGGCAGCGGCGAGGGATGGGTCACCGCCGAGTACAGCATGCTGCCGCGCGCCACCAACACCCGCGGCGACCGCGAGTCCGTCCGCGGCAAGATCGGCGGCCGCACCCACGAGATCTCCCGGCTGATCGGCCGCTCGCTGCGCGCCGTCATCGACTACAAGGCGCTCGGCGAGAACACCATCGTCCTCGACTGCGACGTCCTGCAGGCCGACGGCGGCACCCGCACCGCCGCGATCACCGGCGCCTACGTCGCGCTCGTCGACGCGGTCGCCTGGATGCAGGCCAACCACCTGGTACGGCTCAAGGCCAAGCCGATCACCGGCACCGTCGCCGCCGTCAGCGTCGGCATCGTCGACGGCGCCCCCGTCCTCGACCTCGCCTACGAGGAGGACGTCAAGGCCGAGACCGACATGAACGTCGTCTGCACCGGGGACGGCCGCTTCGTGGAGGTCCAGGGCACCGCCGAGGGCGCGCCCTTCGACCGGGCCGAACTCGACGCGCTGCTCGCGCTCGCCACCGGCGGCTGCGCCGACCTCAGCAAGCTCCAGCAGGCGGCCCTGGCCACCGTGGCCGACTGACGGTTCCGGCCCGCGGCCCCGCACCGGGCGCGGAGGGCACCCCTCTCCGCGCCCCACCCCTATCCACACCCCACCCCTATCTGCGCCCGCACCCGAGTTCGGGGGCAACCCTCCCTGCGCACGCCGCGTGTCTACAGATGCGCGTGGTACGCCGCCGCGCGCGGAGCCGGGGAGGGATCACCGCAATGAACCGCCGCCGCACCGCCGTTCGCACCGCCCGCTTCGTACCCGCGCACGTCATACGCGCCACCGCCCCCGTACGCGCGCACGTCATACGGGTCTTACGCGCCATACGCGCCACCCGCGCCGAACGCCGTACAGGCCCCGCACCCGCCCACGGCAGGCGAACCGGCCGCTTCTTACGCACCCGCGCCGCCGTCCTGCCGCTCGCCGCCCTGCTGTTCGCCGCGACCCTCACCGCCTGCCACGGCGTCACCCGCGCACTGGACTGCGCCAGGACCGCCGCCACCGTCGCCGGCGACGTCCAGGACCTGCAGAGCAACGCCACCAACATCGGCCAGGTCTCCGACCCCAGCCGCCGCAAGGCCACCGTCAAGGCCCTCGACAAGGTGCAGACCGACCTCGACCGGATCGGCGACCGCCGCCACGACCCCGACGTCAGCCACGCCGTCTCCGACCTCTCCGCCTCGGTCCGCCGCGCCCGCACCAGCGCCGCCGACGGCCACAACCCCGACCTGCGCCCCGTCGGCAGCGCCGCCGGCCACCTCACCGCGGTCTGCGCCCAGGGATAATCGGTCCATGACCACCCGTCTCGTGCTCGCCACCCGCAACGCCCACAAGGTCACCGAACTCCGGGCCATCCTCACCGAGGCCGGCCTCGACAACGACCTCGTCGGCGCCGACGCCTACCCGGAGATCCCCGACGTCAAGGAGACCGGGGTCACCTTCGCCGAGAACGCGCTGCTCAAGGCACGCGCCCTCGCCGAGGCCACCGGGCTGCCCGCGGTCGCCGACGACTCGGGGCTGTGCGTGGACGTGCTCGGCGGCTCGCCCGGCATCTTCTCCGCCCGCTGGGCCGGCAAGCACGGCGACGACCTCGCCAACCTCGACCTGCTGCTCGCCCAGCTCGGCGACATCGAACACCCGCACCGCGCCGCCCACTTCGCCTGCGCCGCCGCCCTCGCGCTGCCCGACGGCACCACCCGCGTCGCCGAGGGCCGGCTGCGCGGCACCCTCCGGCACGCCCCGGCGGGCGCCGGCGGCTTCGGCTACGACCCGATCCTCCAGCCCGAGGGTGAGGAGCGGACCTGTGCGGAGCTGAGTGCGGCGGAGAAGAACGCGATCAGCCACCGCGGCAAGGCGTTCCGCGCGCTGGTCCCGATGCTCACCGAACTCCTCGGCTGAGCCCGCCATCCATGAGTGAAGCCCACCCGGAACTCCCGGGTGGGCTTCACCTCACGTGCGGCCGGTGGGACTCGAACCCACATGGGATTTCTCCCACGGCGACCTAAGCGCCGCGCTTATACCTGATTCAGCAACGGCCGCCTGCCCCACTATCGTACCGGGCCGCCGTGTGCCGCGTCGGCCGGATATTCCATCCCGGTGCCCTATCCGGCCGATTGCTTTGGACGCTGCCCGCCCCGGCACCAGGTGGGCGTGACCGCATGGCAGTTCGGGCAGAGCAGCCGCAGGTTCTCGGCCCGGTCGTCGGTCCGGTCGCCGTTGACGTGGTCGACCTCAAGGGTGATCGGCCGCCCCCGCCACACCGGCGGTGTCCCGCACTCGGCACACCTCTCGGGAACGCCGATCTCGACCAGCGCCCTGCGCAGCAGATGGGTCTTCGTGCGTGCGGGGCCGTCGTGCCTGACCAGCACGTCCATGGGGGCCCTGCGCGGGGTCGGTCCGGGCCGGCCCCTCTGGTGCGCCTGGCCGAGGAAGTGCGAGGTGTCGAGTTCGTCCTCGGCCACCCACTGCCGCAGCAGCGCCCGGGGCCGGCCGCCGTCCGACAGGCCGAGCGCGCGGAGCACACCCGCGATCGAGACCGCCTCGGCGACGGATGCCCGCAGTCGCTCGGCCGTGGGCCTGGCTGCCGCCCCGCGGCGGACCACGCTGCTCACGAGACGCGGCCCTTCGCTCGTCCGCGGTAGGAGTCCGTCGCCGCATGGCAGTTCGGGCAGAGCAGCCGCAGGTTGGGCATGCGGTTGTCCCGCCAGTTCCCGTCGATGTGGTCGACCTCCAGCGGGAGGGGACGGCCGCGCCAGACCGGCCCTGTCCCGCACTGCGCGCAGCGCTCCGAGACGCCCCGCTCCAGCAGTGCCCGCTTGAGCCGGTCGCCGGGTATCCGCCGTGCGCGTGCGGGGTCCTGCACCACCAGAAGCGATTCCGTGGTCCGCGGCCCGCGACGCTCGCCCCGGCGAGAGGGCCGCACGAAGTGCGACGTGTCGATCCCGAGCGCCCTGACCCGCCGAGTGATGTGCGTGTGATGGCCGCCGACCACCTCCAGGCCGAGCCGTCGCAGGACCTCACACATGTTCGTCGACGCGGCCACGGCCGGTTCCAGGATGTCCTTGGTCCAACGCGCGCCCTCCCGTTGCAGGTGCGAGGTGTCGATCCCGTAGCGGCGTATGAGCGCCCGGATGTACTTCCGGGTCGGGCTGCCGGGTTCCACCCCGAGCCGCCGCAACGCCTCGGAGAGCGTCTGCGACAGCTCCAACGCCGCCGCGAGCCGTTCCTTCGTATAGGGGCTCGCTGTTCTCGCTGCCACCGCCACCTCCACAACCGTGCACGTGTTCGTACTCTCGTACGGGTCAACGAAGGCGGTTGGTGGGGGTTACGTGGCGGGGGTGGGTGGGGGTCAGATCTTCAGGTCGCGGAGGAGTTTGGCGACGTGGCCGGTGGCCTTCACGTTGTAGAAGGCGTGCGCGACCTTGCCGTTCGGGTCGACCACGAGGGTGGAGCGGATGACGCCGGTGACGGTCTTGCCGTACATGGTCTTCTCGCCGAAGGCGCCGTACGCGGTGAGGACGGTGCGGTCGGGGTCGGCGAGCAGGGTGACCTTGAGGGACTCCTTGTCGCGGAACTTCGCGAGCTTCTCGGGCTTGTTCGGGGAGATGCCCAGGACGTCGTAGCCGGCGTCGGCGAACACCGCGAGGTTGTCGGTGAAGTCGCACGCCTGCTTGGTGCAGCCGGGGGTGAGGGCGTCGGGGTAGAAGTAGACGATCACGTTGCGGCCGAGGTGGTCGGCGAGCGAGACCGGGTTGCCGTCGGCGTCCGGCAGGGTGAACGCGGGGGCGGTGTCGCCGATGGAGAGACGGTCGGACATGAAGGCTCCTGGGGCAAACGGGGGTGCCGACGAGGCGCGGGCCGCGTCGTACTGACAGACTGTCCGAACGCTACCTAATCAGGCGATGGAGGCAGTGCGGTGTCGGAAGGTGCCAGGACGGCCGCTGAGATCGAGGCGGATATCGCCCGCAGGCGGCAGGACCTCGCGGTGACGCTTGACGAGATCGCGGTCCGGGTCCACCCGGTCACGATCATGCGGGACACCAGGGCGAAGGCGGTGTCCGCGCTGGACAACACGGTCGGGCAGGCCTATGTCGCGGCCAACCGCGCGGTCAGCCGGGCGCGGGCGCAGTTCGTCGACGAGGACGGCGCGCCGCGGATGGAGCGGATCGTGCCGGTCGCGGTGGCCGGGGCGGCGGTCGCGGCCGCGGTGGTCGGTCTCACCGTGTGGCGCCGTCGCCGGTAGGTTCGTCGGCGTGAGTTCGAAGAGTGCACACGACAAGCTGCCCATCCGTATGCTGCACGACCGCGTTCTGGTGCGGCAGGACAGCGGTGAGGGCGAGCGCCGCAGTGGCGGCGGCATCCTGATCCCGGCGACCGCGGCCGTCGGGAAGCGGCTGGCCTGGGCCGAGGTGGTCGCGGTCGGCCAGCACGTGCGGAGCGTCGAGGTCGGCGACCGGGTGCTGTTCGACCCGGAGGACCGGGCGGAGGTGGAGGTGCAGGGCGTGGCGTACGTCCTGATGCGCGAGCGCGACCTGCACGCCGTGGCCGCCGAACGCCTGCAGGGCGACGACTCGACCGGCCTGTATCTGTAGGACCCCCCCGACCTGTCCGCCCCGGCCGCTGCCGGCCGGGGCGTTGCCTTGCGTGCCGGTCAGGCCGGTCTGCCGGTCTGGCTGGTCTGGCTGTTCGACCCGTCCTGGGAGCCGTCCCCGTTCTGCGGGGCGAGGGTGTCGGTGGGGCCGCCGCCGGGCGGCTGCACCGGGCCGGTGGGCACGGAACTGGTCGGCGGGCTGCTCGGTGTGCCGGGCGGGGTCGTTCCGGTGGTCGGCGGGGTGCTGGTGGGCGGTTGCTGGGTGGTCGGCGGCGGGGTGTCGGTGGCGGGCGGTGTGGTGGAGCCGCTGTCCGGCGTGGTCGGCTGGTCGTTTTGCGGCGCGACCGTCTCGCTGCCCTTCTGGAGGTCGAGGTGGAAGCCGGTGACCGGCTGGTTCTTCAGGGCGGCGGCAGTGTAGTCGGCCCAGACGGCGCCGGGCGGGCCGCCGCCGTTGATCCGGCCGGTGTTCATGGAGCCGGTCAGCTCCTCCTGGGCGCCGTTGGTCGGGTTCATCCCGAACAGGGCGACGACGGTGGCGAGTTTGGGCGTGTATCCGGCGAACCAGGCGGCCTTGTCGTTCTCGGCGGTGCCGGTCTTCGCGGCTGACGGCCATCCGGAGTTCCGGGCGGCCGAGGCGGTGCCGGTGGGGCTGTCGACCACGCTCTTGAGCATCGCGGTGGTGGTGTCGGCGGCGCTGCGCGGCACGGACTGCACCGGCTTGCGGTCCGGCAGGTTCAGGGCGTTGCCGTCCTTGGTGACCTTCGCCACGATCGAGTACGGGATCTGCACGCCGTGGTTGGCGAGGGTGGCGTACGCCTGCGCCATGTCCAGCGGGCTGGCGCTGTTGGGGTTGGCCTGGCTGCTGCCGAAGGCGCCCAGTGCCATGGCCGGGGTCTGCGGGATGTCGACGGCGTCGGGGATGCCGAGGTCGTGTGCGGTGTCGATGACCTTCTTGGTGCCGACGTCCTGTGCCATCTGCGCGAAGACGGCGTTGACCGACTGGTCCATCGCGCGGGTGACGGTGATGTTGCCGTAGTCGACGCCGTCCTCGTTGTTCGGGTGGTAGCCGACCGGGCCGTTCGGGCCCTGCACCTGGCGGCCGCTGTCGCCGTTGTAGACGGTGGTGGGGGTGATCGTCCGGCCGTCCTGGGTGGTGGACTGGTTCTGCAGCGCGGCGGTGAAGATCACCGGTTTGAAGGTGGAGCCGGGCTGGTAGGTCCGGTTGGTGGCGCTGCTGACGTACTGCTTGGTGTAGTCGATGCCGCCGTAGAGCGCGACGACGTTCCCGGTGGAGGGGTCGATGGAGACGCCGCCGGCTCGGACGTACTTGTCCTGCTTGGTGTGGCCGAGCTTGTCGTAGACGTCGTCCTGGGCCGCCTTGACGAAGGCGTCCTCCTTGGGTTTCTGGATGGTGGTGACGATGCGGTAGCCGCCGTGGCTGAGTGCGTCGGCGTCCACGATGTGGTGGTCGGTGAGGTACTGGTTGACGGCCTCGATGATGTAGCCGCGCTGTCCGGCCTTGCTCGCGATGGGCTTGGGTTTGCCGATCGTCGGGAAGGTGACGGCGGCGCGCTGGGTCGGGGTGAGCCAGTGCTCCTTGACCATGCCGTCCAGGACGTAGTTCCAGCGGGCCTTGGCGGCGGGGGCGTTCTCGGGGTGCGCGGACAGGTCGTACTCGCTGGGTGCGTTGAGCAGCGTGGCGAGGTAGGCGGCCTGGGCGGTGGTGAGGTCGGCGGCGTTCTCGCTGAAGTACGCCTGGGAGGCGGCCTCGATGCCGTACGCGTTGCGGCCGTAGTAGCTGGTGTTGAGGTAGCCCTCGAGGATCTGGTCCTTCGTCTCGTTGCGGTCGAGCTTGATCGAGATGAAGAACTCCTTCACCTTGCGGGAGGCGGTCTGGCTCTGGGTGAGGTAGTAGTTCTTGACGTACTGCTGGGTGATGGTGGAGCCGGACTGCTTGCCCTTGCCGGTGGCGGTGTTCCAGGCGGCGCGCACCATGGACTTCGGGCTGACCGCGGACTCGTGGTAGAAGTTGCGGTCCTCCGCGGCGAGGGTGGCGTAGCGGGCGGTCGTGGCGACCTGGTCGAGCGGGATGCTCTGCCGGTTGACGGCGCCGTCGCGGGAGATCTCGGTCTTGCCGTCGGAGTAGAGGTAGACGTTGTTCTGCGCTATGGCGGCGGCGTTCGCGTCGGGGATGGACACCAGGGCGTAGCCGACGAAGAACGCGCCGACCAGGAGCAGCAGCAGGGCGAAGGACCCGCCCAGGACCATCCGCCAGGTCGGCAGCAGTCGGCGCAGGCCGGTGCGGCGCGGGCGGCCGGACGAGGACTGGCGGGGTGCCCACCCTTCCTGCCGCAGTCCCTGCGCTCCCGACGGCGAACCGTTTCCGTGGCCGTCGCTGCTCCGGTCCGTACTCGGGTTCGGATCGTCACTCATGTCTGTAAGGACTCCTCGGCCGCCGTCAGGGTTGGCCTGCGGCGGTACATCATGGACCAACCGTTACGTACGCTCCCGTACACCCACGTAGTCCTCCGACTCCCACACTGTCGCATCATCCGTCCGGTGCCGACCGGCATCGCGTATCCGTGACAGGGCTGTGACGGGCCGTCCGGCGCAGCTCGCCCACCCGTTCGGCCCAGGAAAACCGTTGGCAGCGCTGGCCGGCCGAACGCTAGGGTCGGCGGTTTGTGTGCCAGGCCACGTGAGGGGGTTCACAGTCGATGGGCGGTTTCTACGTGGCGGTGGTCACGCGGGGCTTCCGCCGCTACTCCACGTACCGTGTCGCCACCGTCGCCGGTGTCTTCACCAACTGCGTCTTCGGGCTGATCATCAGCTACAGCTACCTGGCCCTGTGGGACCAGCGCCCGCACCTGGGCGGCTACAGCGAGGGTCAGGCGCTGACGTACGTGTGGCTGGGGCAGGCGCTGCTGACGCCGATGGCGCTGATGGGCGGCGGGTGCGAGGACGAGTTGATGGAGCGGATCAGATCCGGGGACATCGCGGTGGACCTGTACCGGCCGGCCGACCTGCAGGGGTGGTGGCTGGCGCAGGACCTGGGGCGGATGGGGTTCCAGCTGCTGGGGCGCGGGGTGCTGCCGGTCCTGTGCGGCGCGCTCGTCTTCGACGTGGCGCTGCCGTCCACGCCCGTGACCTGGCTGCTGTTCGCGGTGTCGGTGGGGCTGGGCGGGCTGGTGAGTTTCGCGCTGCGCTTCCTGGTCGGGCTGAGCGCGTTCTGGCTGCTGGACGGCAGCGGGGTGAGCCAGGCCACGATGCTGACCGGGCTGTTCTTCTCGGGGATGCTGCTGCCGCTGACGGTCTTCCCGGGTGCGTTGGGCGAGCTGGCGCGGGCGCTGCCGTGGGCGTCGATGCTCCAGGTGCCCGCGGACGTGCTGCTGGGGCGGCACCACGGCACCGGGGCGGTGCTGGCGCTGTGCGGCCAGGCCGGCTGGGCGGTGGCGCTGCTCGGCGCCGGGCGGCTGCTGCAGACGGCCGCGGCGCGCCGGGTGGTGGTCCAGGGTGGCTGAGACGGAGCTGCCGCGGCAGCCCGGCGGGTACGGCGGCGGCGGCGGTCTCGGCCATGGTCTCGGCCGCGGTTTCGGCCACGGCCCGGAGCCGTACGGCGCCGGGCGGTACGGCCTTCGGCGGTCGGCGTGGCAGGCGCGCGAGGCGGTGCGCGCGTACGGCCTGATCGTGGGGATGTGGGTGCGCTCCACCATGGCGTACCGCACGTCCTTCTTCCTGACCGCGCTCGGCAACTTCGTCGCGACCGGGCTGGACTTCGCCACGATCGTGATGATGTTCTCGCACATCCACCGGCTCGGCGGCTTCTCGCTGCCGGAGGTGGCGTTCCTCTACGGCGCGTGCAGCACCTCCTTCGGCATCGCCGACCTGGTGATGGGCTCCATGGACCGGCTCGGCCGCCGGGTGCGCGACGGCACCCTGGACACGCTGCTGCTGCGCCCGGTCCCGGTGATCGCGCAGGTCGCCGCGGACCGCTTCGCGCTGCGCCGGGTCGGCCGGCTCACCCAGGGTGTGCTGGTCCTCGGCTGGGCGCTGCTGCGGGTGGACGTGCACTGGACGGTGGTGAACGTGCTGATGGTGCCGATGATGCTGCTGTCGGGCGGGGTGATCTTCAGCGCGGTGTACGTGGCCGGCGGGGCGTTCCAGTTCTGGGCGCAGGACGCCTCGGAGGTGCAGAACTCCGTGACCTACGGCGGCAACACGATGCTCCAGTACCCGCCGGGGATCTTCGCCCGGGACCTGGTGCGGGGCGTCACCTTCGTGGTGCCGCTCGCCTTCGTCAACTGGCTGCCCGCGCTGCACGTGCTGGGCGAGCCCGATCCGCTCGGCCTGCCCGGCTGGCTGGCCTTCGCCTCCCCGGCCGTCGCCGTGGTCTGCTGCGCGCTCGCGGCCACGGCCTGGCGGGTGGGCCTTCGTACGTATCGCAGCACAGGGAGTTGAGGGAGCCGACATGGTGAGCGACACCGAGGGGCCGGTCGAGCGGGGCCCGGTCGTCGAGCAGGGCCCGCGCGTCGAGGGTGAACCGGCTGTCGAGGGTGAACCGCGCGTCGGGGGTGAACCGGTGGGCGGCCCTGGCGCGGGGTCGGCTGTCGCCGATCCGATCATCGAGCTGGACGGGGTGGAGAAGGTCTTCGACGTACGCCGCAAGGCCGGGCTGCTGCGGCGCGAGCGGCACCAGGTGCGGGCGGTCGACGGGATCACCTTCAGCGTGCCGCGCGGCGAGATCGTCGGCTACATCGGGCCGAACGGCGCGGGCAAGTCCACCACGATCAAGATGCTCACCGGCATCCTCAACCCCAGCGCGGGGCGGGTCCGGGTCGACGGGATCGATCCGGCCCGGGACCGGACCCGGCTGGCCCGGCGGATCGGCGTGGTCTTCGGGCAGCGCACCACGCTGTGGTGGGACCTGCCGCTGCGCGACTCCTACGAGCTGGTCCGGCGGATGTACCGGATTCCGGCCGCCGCCTACGCCCGCAACCTCGGCGCCTGCGTGGAACTCCTCGACCTCGGGCCGCTGCTGGACGTGCCGGTACGGCAGCTCTCGCTCGGGCAGCGGATGCGCGGGGACATCGCGGCGGCGCTGCTGCACGACCCCGAGGTGCTCTACCTCGACGAGCCGACCATCGGTCTCGACGTGGTCAGCAAGAGCCGGGTGCGGGACTTCCTGCGCGACTTCAACGCCGAGCGCGGCACCACGATCCTGCTCACCACGCACGACCTCACGGACATCGAGAGCCTGTGCCGCCGGGTGATGGTCATCGACCACGGCAAGGTGATGTACGACGGCGGGCTCGGGGGATTGCACGCGGTGGGGGAGAGCGAGCGGACGCTGGTCGCGGACTTCGCCCGCGAGCTTCCTCCGGTGGAGTTGGCGGGGGCGCGGCTGGTGTCCGCCGACGGGCCGCGGCAGTCCTTCGCGTTTCCCGCGGGGGCGAGCGCGGCACCGCTCGTCGCCGAGCTGGCGACCCGGCATCCCCTGGTGGACCTGTCCATCCGCGAGCCGGACATCGAGGACGTCATCGCGCGGATGTACGGGCGCCCCTGACCCTCCGGGGTGCCTGGTGCTGTCGGTTGAGGGACCACCTGCCGGTGGTGGGTTGTGCGCGCAGTTCCTCGCGCCCCTTTGGGTTGGTTGCTTGCGCATTCACAGTGCTGGTGCGTTGTGGCTGGTCGCGCGGTTCTGCCCCCGGCGGAGCCAGGGCGAGTACCCCCAGCGCCCCTTGGTAGGCGGCCCTCCGTCCCGACGGAACGCACCACCCTAGAGGGATGCCAGGGCCGCGTGGACGTGGTCGGCGGCCGCGGGGGTGGTGGAACCGTGGGCCGACAGCCGGACGGAGTCGGGGCGGACGGTGGGCGTGACCCCGTGGGCGTGGAGGGCGGCGGCGACGTCGGCGGCGGGGGTGCGGGGCATGCGGAAGGAGAGGATGCCGCCGCGTTCGGCGGGTGCCTCGGGGGAGAGCAGGTGGCCGCCGCAGCGGCGTACCACCTCGATCAGCTCGTCGAGCCGCGCGGAGACGTGGGCCTCGATCGCGGGCACGCCGACCTTCTCCACGAGGTTCAGGGCGGCTTCGAGGCCCGCGGCGGCGACCGGGCTGAGGTTGGTGACGCTCCAGCGCTGGGCGCCATCGGCGGGCGGGTGCTCGCGGTCGTCGAAGAGGGCGGCGTCCTGGACGCCCGTCCACCCGGTGAGGGTGGGTTCGAGGCGCTCCAGGGCTCGGTCGGAGAGGGTCGCGAACCCGGTGGACCAGCTCGCGCGCAGCCACTTCTGCCCGCCGGTGACCATGACGTCGGCCGCCTGCCAGGGCAGGTCGGCGACGCCGAACCCCTGGATGGCGTCCACGATCAGCAGCCGGTCGGGGCCGATCACCTCGCGCAGGGCGGCGAGGTCGGCGCGGTACCCGGTACGGAAGTCGACCGCGCTGACCGACAGCGCGACCACGTCGTCGGAGAGCGCGACCCGTACCGCGTCCGGGGTGACCCGCCCGTCGGGGGCGGCGGCCAGCCAGTGCGGCACGGCCCGGCCGAGCCCGGCCGACCGGCGCCAGGGGTAGTGGTTGGCCGGGAAGTCGCCGGCGGGCACCAGCACGGCGCCGCCGGGCAGGCCGAACGCGGCGTGGAACATGCCGGTGGAGGCGTTGGGCAGGAGGACCGTGTGCGCCGGGTCGGTGCCGGCCAGCCGCGCGGCGGCTTCCCTGGCCCGTTGCTCCGCCAGCATGAGGTCGTTCACGGTGTGCCGGTCCGCGCGGGCGGACCGGTTCAGCGCGTCGGAGGTGGCGTCGAGCACCTGGCGGGACGGGGGGCCGTAGCGTGCGAAGTCGAGATAGCCCTCGGGCTCCTCGAAGTGCTCGGCGTATCCGGGCAGCCCTCCGCCGGTGCGCTGCGGTGTCATCGCGGTGTTCTCCTGGGGTCTGCGGAACGGTTCTGGGGGTCTTCGCACGGGCGCGGGGGCCCGCGGGAGGCGCCGGGAACCTGTCGTACGTTCCCAGACTGGCAGTGGCGGTGAGAATACCCGGGTGGAGCCGATGGACACGGGGCGAGTGGACGGCGCGGGCAGCGCGGACGACGCGGGCGACGCGGAGGGCGCGGGCGCGGCGGCGCGGTCGCGCGCGGATACGGGGCCGGGGCCCGGGCCGGGTGGTCCGGGCACTCCGGGTGTGCCGGGTGCCGACCCGGACGAGGCGCGGCGGGCCGGCGTACGCCGGATGAAGCTGATCGCGACCGGTTTCCTGCTGGTCGCGACCGTGGTGTACGGCCTGGCGAAGTGGGCCGGATCACAGGGCGCGGGCGGCTGGGCCGGTTACGTGGCGGCGGCCGCCGAGGCGGGCATGGTGGGTGCGCTCGCCGACTGGTTCGCGGTCACCGCGCTCTTCCGCCGCCCGCTGGGCCTGCCGATCCCGCACACCGCGATCATCCCGACGAAGAAGGACGCGCTGGGTGCGAGCCTCGGCGACTTCGTGGGCGAGAACTTCCTCTCCTCCGACGTCGTACGGACCCGGCTGCGCGCGGTCGGCATCGGGTCGCGGCTGGGCGGGTGGCTGTCCGAGCCGGCCAACGCGGACAAGGTGACCGATCAGGCGGCGGCCGCGCTGCGCGGCGCCCTGCGGGTGCTGCGCGACTCCGACGTGCAGGCGGTCGTCGGTGAGGCGATCACCCGGCGCGCCGAGGCCCAGGAGATCGGGCCGGGGCTCGGCAAGCTGCTGGAGCGGGTGGTCGCCGACGGCGGCCACAAGCGGCTGGTGGACCTGGTGTGCGTACGCGCCCACGACTGGCTGGTGGAACACGGCGACTCCGTGATGGTGGCGGTGCAGGGCGGGGCGCCCGGCTGGACGCCGCGGTTCGTGGACCGCAGGATCGGCGAGCGCGTCTATAAGGAGCTGCTGAGGTTCGTCACCGAGATGCGGGACTCGCCGGGGCACCCGGCGCGTGGTGCGGTGGACCGGTTCCTCGGGGATTTCGCGGGCGAGTTGCAGTCCGACCCGGACACCCGGGCGCGGGTGGAGCGGCTGAAGAGGGATCTGCTGGCGCGCAGCGAGGTGCAGGACCTCATCGCCAGTGCGTGGGGTTCGGTGCGGGCGATGGTGGTGGCCGCGGCGGACGACGAGCACAGCGAGTTGCGGCGGCGCGCGCGGACGTCCCTGCTGGCGCTCGGTGCGCGGTTGAGCAGCGACGCGCGGCTCCAGGCCAAGGTCGACGGGTGGTTGGAGGACGCGGCGACGTATCTCGTCACGACCTATCGCGACGAGATCACCTCGCTCATCAGTGAGACCGTCGCGGGGTGGGACGCGGAGCAGACCTCCCGCAAGATCGAGGCCCACGTCGGGCGTGACCTCCAGTTCATCCGGATCAACGGGACGGTGGTGGGCGCGATGGCCGGGCTGCTCATCTACGCTATCTCCCGCGTGGCGGGTGGCTGACCCCCCGGGGTGCCTGGTGCTGTCGGTCCAGGGACCACCTGCCGGCGGGGGGTTCTCGCCGGGGGTACCCCCTCCGGGGGAGTTCCCCGCGCCCCTGAGTGACCGCGGCTCCTTCCGCGGACGGACGGTCACCCTCAACGGCACGCAGCCGAAGGCAGCTTCGGGGGGACGTTGACGGGTTGGGCGTTTCGCAGGGAGGATCGGGGGAGACATCCGATGACCTGGTGAGGGCAGGGTGGCCCGTCCCCCGCCGGAGGCGCCCCCCAGGGGGTCGGCGGACCCTGAACCACGTATGGAGTGCACCTGTGAAGCTGTTGCGTGTCGGACCTGTCGGGGCGGAACGCCCGGCCCTGCTGGACCGCGAAGGCGTCCCGCGGGACCTCAGCGGGATCGTCTCCGAGATCGACGGGTCGCTGCTCGCGGACCCGGCCGCGCTCGCGCGGATCGCCGCGGCGGAGGCCGAGGGCACGCTGCCCGCGCTGGACCCCGCGGAGCGGGTCGGCCCGCCGCTGGCCGGCATCGGCAAGATCGTCTGCATCGGGCTGAACTACCACGACCACGCCGAGGAGACCGGCGCCCAACCGCCCGCCGAGCCCGTGGTGTTCATGAAGGCACCGGACACCGTGGTCGGCCCCGACGACACCGTGCTGGTGCCGCGGGGCAGCGAGAAGACCGACTGGGAGGTGGAGTTGGCGGTCGTCATCGGGCGCGAACTGCGGTACGCCGCCTCGCACGAGGAGGCGATGGCGGCCGTCGCCGGGTACGCGGTGGCGCACGACGTGTCCGAGCGGGCCTTCCAGATCGAGCGCGGCGGGCAGTGGGACAAGGGCAAGAACTGCGAGACGTTCAACCCGCTCGGCCCCTGGCTGGTCACCGCGGACGAGGTGCCGGACCCGCAGGCGCTGCCGCTGAAGCTGTGGGTGAACGGCGAGTTGAAGCAGGACGGCTCGACCGCGAGCCAGATCTTCCCGGTGGCCGAAGTGGTGCGCTACCTCAGCCAGTTCATGACCCTGTACCCGGGTGACGTGATCAACACCGGTACCCCCGCGGGCGTGGCGCTCGGGCAGCCCGACCCCAAGCCGTACCTCAGGCCGGGCGACGTGGTCGAGCTCAGCATCGACGGACTGGGCCGCCAGCGCCAGGAGTTCAAGGGCGCCTGACCCCTCGGGGTGCCCGGAAGGCACCACCCCGGAGGGTCAGAGCCGTACGGTCTCCCCGGTGGCCGCGGAGCGGTGGGCCGCTTCGATGACGTCCAGGGCCGCGGCGGCGTCGTGTGCCGTCACCGGGGCGGCCGCACCGGTGCGGAGCGCGGCCGCCACGGCCGCGTAGTACGCGGGGTAGTCGCCCGGGAGGGTGGGCACCGGGGCCGTGGTGCCGTCCGAACCGGCGGTGCCCTCCGTGCCGGCGGTGCCCCGGTCGGCGGGCGGTGCCTCGCCCCACGGGGTGCCGTCGCCCGGGCGGCGGCCGGCGCGGAGGGCCGCCTCCTGCGGGTCCAGCCCGTGCACGACATACCCCGCGGTGCTGCCGAGCACGCGGAAGCGCGGCCCGAGCAGCGGCGTGACGGCGCTCATCCACAGGTGGGAGCGCACCCCGGAGGCGTGGGTGAGCGCGATGAAGGCGTCGTCGTCGGCGCTCGCACCCGGGCGTACCGCGGCGGCCTCGGCGTAGACCAGCGCGGCCGGGCCGAAGAGCGCGAGCGCCTGGTCGACGAGATGCGCGCCGAGATCGTAGAGCAGACCTCCGATGTCCGCCGGGTCGCCCGACTCCCGCCAGCCGCCCTTGAGCTGGGGGCGCCACCGTTCGAACCGGGACTCGAAGCGGCGCACCTCGCCGAGCGCGCCGCGCTCGATCAGATCGCGCACCGTGCGGAAGTCGCCGTCCCAGCGGCGGTTCTGGAAGACGCCGAGCAGCAGGCCGCGGGCCTCGGCGAGCGCGGCGAGGGTACGGGCCTGGGCGGCGGTGGCGGCCAGCGGCTTGTCCACGACCACCGGCAGCCCGGCCTCCAACGCCTCGGTGGCCAGCGGCACATGGGTGCGGTTGGGGGAAGCGAGCACCACCAGGTCGAGTTCACCGGCCCGCGCCCACAACTCCTCGGCACGGTCGGCGAAGCGTACGCCCGGGTGTTCGGCGGCCGCCTGCGCCCGGCGTTCCGGGCTGCTCGTGACGATCGTGTCCAGGGCGAGGCCGGGGGTCGCGGCGATCAGCGGGGCGTGGAAGAACGAGCCGGCCGGACCGTATCCGACCAGGCCGACCCGCAGCGGTGGGGGAGTGCTCATGCCGTCACTCTCGCACGACCCCCGGCGTGACCCTCCGGCCGGCCGCGACGGGGCGGGCACCCGGCCCGGGTGGGCGCCCGTACGCCCGTACGCAGGTGGTATGCCGGGGACGGGCCCGGGGGCCGGCCGGGCGTGGCCGACGGATCTGGGAGGATCGTGGGATGAGTGATGCGGCTGATTCCCGGGCCCCGATCCGCGCGGGCATCCCGGAGCACGGCCGGGTGCCGAAGTACTTCGCGGTGAAGACCCGGCTGGAGGGCATGCTCGACGACCTCGGGGAAGGCGGGCTGCTGCCGACCGAGCGGGAGTTGGCGGCGGACTTCGCGGTGGCGCGGGAGACCGTACGGCAGGCGCTGCGCGAACTGCTCATCCAGGGCCGGGTCCGCCGCAAGGGCCGCGGCACCGTGGTAGCCGGACCCAAGCTGGTCCAGCCGCTGTCCACGGCGAGCTACACCGAGGGCGTACGGCGGCAGGGCCGCGTCCCCGGGCGCAATCTGATCGGCCTGGAACAGCTGGAGGCCGACCCCACGCTCGCCGCCGAGCTGCGGATCGAGACGGGGGACCCGGTCTGGCACATGGAGCGGGTGCTGCTCGCGGACGAGGAGCGGGTCGGGCTGGAGAGCACGTACCTGTCCGTCGCGCGACTTCCCCATCTCGCACGGGACTTCGCGCCCGACACCTCCTTCTACGCGTTCCTGAGCGAGCGGATGGGGCTGGCGCCGACGGTGGTGGACGAGCGGATCGAGACGGTGCTGGCGACGCCGCGGGAGGCGCTGCTCATCGGCACGCCGCCGGCTTTGCCGATGCTGCTGCTGCACCGGTCGAGCAAGGACGCGTCCGGGGTGCCCCTGGAGCGGGTGCGGTCCCTGTACCGGGGGGATCGGTTCAGCTTCACCGTCCACCTGGACAAGTGACGTAAGGGGGCGCCCTTCACCCGTTGGAATAACGGAACGATAACGGGTCTAGGCCAAGTTTGGAGCCTTGTTCACCGGGGCGACCGTATCCCGTTGTGTCGCGGACATCTGGGGTCGCGAACGTCGGGGTCGTGAGAGTCACTGTCGTAGGAGCCGGGGTGCTGGGCACCATGCACGCCTGGCATGCAATTGAACGCGGCCACGAGGTCGTCCACCTGGAGCGGGAGCGCGAGGCGCGCGGCGCCTCCGTCCGCAACTTCGGCCTGGTGTGGGTCGGAGGGAGAGCGGTCGGCGCGGAGCTGGAGACGGCGCTGCGCGCCCGGGAGCTGTGGGAGGAGATCGGCGCGAAGGTGCCGGGCGCCGGCTTCCGGGCGAACGGCTCGCTGACGGTGGTGCGCACGCCCGCCGAGCAGGCGGTCGCCGATGACGTCCTGGGCCGGCCCGACGCCGCCGAGCGCGGCTACAAGTGGCTGCCGCCGGCCGAGGTCCGCGCGTACAACCCGGCGCTGGGCGGCGACTTCCTCGGCGCGCTGCTGTGCGAGAAGGACGCCGCGGTCGAGCCGCGCACCGCGCTGCCCGCGCTGCGCGCCCACCTGGCCGCGACCGGCCGCTACACGTTCGTACCCGGCCGGGAGGTCCGCGACGTGGCGACGGGCTCGGTCCGGGACGACCACGGCACGGTGTACCGCTCGGACAGCGTGGTGCTGGCGACCGGCGCCTGGCTGGGCGGCCTGGTCAGGGAACTGGCCCCGGAGCTGCCGGTGCGCCGGGTCCGGCTGCAGATGGCGCAGACCGCGCCGCTGGGCGAGGCGCTCACCACGTCGGTCGCCGACGGCGACAGCTTCCGCTACTACCCCGCCTACGCCGGCGCCGCCCTGGAGGCGCTGCGCTCCGGCGAGCCGCAGCCGCCGGTCGCGGCCGAGCACCGGATGCAACTGCTGATGGTCCAGCGGCTCGACGGCGGCCTGACCATCGGCGACACCCACGAGTACGACGAGGCGTTCGCCTTCGACGTGACCGAGGACCCCTACGAGCACCTGCGCGAGCGGGCCGCCGCCCTGCTCGGCCGCTCGCTGCCGCCCATCCGGCGCCGCTGGGCCGGGGTGTACGCGCAGACCGTCGACACCGCCGAGGTCGTACACCGCGAGCAGGTGCTCGACGGGGTGTGGCTGGTCACCGGGCCCGGCGGACGCGGCATGACCTGCTCGCCCGCGATCGGCGAGACCACTGCGAACCGAATCGGCTGGTGAACACCGTGACCTCCACCCCCACCTCGACCCCGTCCTCTTCCCCCGCGCCCACGCTGGTCGTGCTCGACATGGCCGGCACCACCGTCGCCGACGGCGGGCTGGTGGAGTCGGCCTTCTCCCGGGCCGCGCAGGAACTGGGCGTCGAGCCCGGCAGCGCCGACCACGCCGAGAAGCTCGACTACGTCCGCGCCACCATGGGCGAGTCCAAGATCACCGTCTTCCGCGCCCTGTTCGGCACGGAGGAGACCGCCCAGCGCGGCAACTCCGCCTTCGAACGCGCCTACGCCGAGCTGGTCGACGGCGGGCAGTGCGAGCCGCTGCCCGGCGCCGAGGAGGCGATCCGCGAACTGCGCGCGCAGGGCCGCAAGGTCGTCCTGACCACCGGCTTCGCCCGCACCACCCAGGACGCCATCCTCGACGCCCTGGGCTGGCAGGACATCGCCGACCTCACCCTGTGCCCGGCCGACGCCGGCCGTGGCCGCCCGCACCCGGACATGGTGCTCACCGCGCTGCTGCGCACCGGCGCCGAGTCCGTGCAGCACGTCGCGGTGGCCGGTGACACGGCGTACGACATGCTCAGCGGTGTACGGGCCGGCGCGGCGGTCGTGGCCGGGGTCACCAGCGGCGCCCACGACGAGCCCCGGCTGCGGGCGGCGGGCGCCACCCACGTGCTCGGGTCGGTCGCCGAACTCCCGGCGCTGCTCGGGGGGTCGTGACATGACCCGCACGAGCACCGCCACCTCCTCCGCCCCGGGCGCGGCCACCGGCCCCGGCACCCTCAAGGGCGCTGCGGGCGCGGCGGGTTCGGCCCGCGCCGCCGGCCCCGCCTCCGGCATCCGCTTCGACCACGTCAGCGTCACGTACGGCGCCACCACCGTCCTGGACGCGCTGGACCTGACCGTCGAACCCGGCGAGGTGATGGCCCTGCTCGGCCCGTCCGGCTCCGGCAAGACCACCGCGCTGCGGGCGGTCGCCGGGTTCGTCCACCCCTCCGCCGGGCGGGTGCTGATCGGCGGCCGGGACGTCACCGGCCTGCCCCCGTACAAGCGCGGCATCGGCATGGTGGTCCAGCAGTACGCGCTCTTCCCGCACCTGCGGGTCGAGCAGAACGTCGCGTTCGGGCTGAAGGCGAACCGTACGCCGCGCGCCGAGGTGGGCCCGCGGGTCGCGGCCGCGCTGGAGATGACCGGCATGGCCGGGTACGCGCGGCGCTACCCGCGCGAGCTGTCCGGCGGCCAGCAGCAGCGGGTCGCGATCGCCCGCGCGCTGGCCATCCGGCCGGGCGTGCTGCTGCTGGACGAGCCGCTGTCGGCGCTCGACGCCCAGTTGCGCTCGGGCATGCTCGCCGAACTCGCCCGGCTGCACCGCGAACTGCCCGACGTGTCGATCCTCTACGTCACCCACGACCAGATCGAGGCGCTCACCCTGGCCGACCGGATCGCCGTCCTGGACCGGGCCAGGCTGCAGGACTGCGGGACCCCGCACGAGCTGTACCGCACCCCGCGCACCGCCTTCACCGCGAGCTTCGTCGGCAGCGCCAACCTGCTGCGGGTGCGGGCCGAGGGCGACGGCGTGTTCCGGCTCGGTACGGCCGCGCTGCGCGTCGAGGTGCCGGTGCCGGTGCCGGCTCCGGCCGCCGGCGCGGAGGCGACGGTGTGCCTGCGCCCTCACGTGCTGCGGCAGACGCCGCTCGCCGCCGAGCCCGGCGCGGAGGAGGTCAACGTGCTGCGCGGCACCGTCACCGCCGTGCAGTGGCGCGGCCACACCCACCGGCTGCTGGTCGACGCGTACGGGAGCGAACTGCGCGCCGACGTCGGCGACCTGCGGCAGCCGCCGGGGGTCGGCGAACCGATCGCGCTCACCTTCGACGCGCAGGACGCGGTGCTGCTGCCCGGCGGCCTGGCCGCGGACGGCACGGACCGAGCCCCCGAACCCGCCCCCGGGCGCGACGGCGGCCCCGCGAACCACGTCCCCGCGGACGGCGGCCCCGCGGACGGCGGCGACGGGGGAGGTGCCGGCGATGGCGTCGGCTAGCGCGGGCTCGACCGCGGTCGGCCCGCGGGCGGACGGCGCCAGCAGGCCCAGGCGCCCGCGCGCCGTACCGGCCTGGCTGTGGGCGGTGCCCCCGGTCGCCGGACTCGGCCTGGTCTTCCTCTATCCGCTGGTCCTGGTGGTCAAGCAGTCCTTCTCGCCCGACGCGGGCGGGCACTCCACCAAGCCCTGGTCGCAGGTGTTCCAGGAGCAGTCCTTCCGCAAGGCGCTGTGGAACACCGTGTGGATCGCGGCCGGTTCCACCGCGGGCTGCCTGGTCCTCGGCTTCCTGCTCGCCCTGGTGATCGCCTTCGTGCCGTTCCCCGGCGGGAAGCTGCTCAGCCGGTTCATCGACATCTTCCTCGCCTTCCCGTCCTTCCTGATCACCCTCGCGCTGCTGTTCATCTACGGCACGGTCGGCATGGCCAACGGGCTGTGGACGGACGCGACCGGGGCGGCCGCCGGACCGGTCGACTTCCTGCACACCCCCTGGGGCGTGCTGCTCGCCGAGGTCACCTACTTCACGCCGTTCGTGATGCGGCCGCTGCTCGCGGCGTTCTCGCAGGTCGACACGGCCCAGCTGGAGGCGGCCTCGTCGCTGGGCGCGCGGGCGCCGCGGATCGTCCGGCAGGTGATCCTGCCCGAGGCGCTGCCGTCGCTGGCCGCAGGCGGCGGACTCGTCCTGGTGCTGTGCCTCAACGAGTTCGGGATCGTGCTGTTCACCGGCGCGAAGAACACCACGACACTGCCGATGCTCGTCTACAGCAAGGCGATCCTCGACGGGGACTACCCGGGGGCGTGCGTCGTCGCGGTGGTCTCGGTGGTGCTGTCGGTCTCCTTGTACGGGCTCTACCGGGTCCTGGTGGCCCGCACCACGGGAGGTGCACGCCGTGCTGGTGCATAGCAGGCCGGGCCGGATCGCGTCCTGGGTGGTCTTCTTCGCGCTGTTCCTGCCGGTGTTCGCGCTGCCCTTCCTGGTCGTCCTGATGGCGTCGTTCGCGACGAACTGGAGCGGGGCCTTCCCCTCGCACGCCACGTTCGCGCACTACCGGGACATCGGGAGCGGCGACTCGCTGCACGCGCTCACCACGAGCCTGCTCACCGCGCTGTGCGCGAGTCTGCTCGCGCTCCTGGTCGGCGGGTGGGCGGCGCTGGCCGCGGAACGCCTGCGCGGGGGCGCCCGCAAGCTGCTCGACGGGCTGTTCGTACTGCCGGTGGCGGTGCCGTCGGTGGTGGTCGGGCTGTCGCTGCTGGTCGCCTTCTCCAAGCCGCCGTTCCTGCTCAACGGCACCGCGAAGATCGTCATCCTCGCGCACACCGTGCTGGTCACCGCGTTCGCGTACCAGTCCGTCAGCGCGGCGCTGGCGCGGCTGGACCCGGCGTACGAGCAGAGCGCGGCGAGCCTCGGGGCGCGGCCGTCGTACGTGCTGTGGCGGGTCCGCATCCCCCTGCTGCTCCCGTCGCTCACGGCCGCCGCGGGGCTGTGCTTCGCGCTGTCCATGGGGGAGCTCTCGGCCACGATGATGCTCTACCCGCCGGACTGGATGCCGTTGCCCGTACAGATCTACGGCGCCACGAACCGGGGCTCGCTCTTCGAAGGAGCCGCCCTCGCGGTGGTGCTCATGGTCAGCACGCTCGTCGTGCTCCTGGTGATGGGCCGGATACGGACCCGGGCCGCCTTCCGCTGACCCGCCCCACCTCTCGCCTCACCTCTTGCCCCACCTCACCACAACGTTCATGACTCAAGGAGTTAGATCTGCCATGCGCAAGCGCAACAGCAGCAGCCGTCTGCTCAGCCCGATCGCCGCCGTGAGCGGGGTCGCCGTGATGGGCCTCGTCCTGGCCGGCTGCGGGGGTTCGTCGTCGGCGGACAGCGGCAAGCCGTCGACGACGGTGACGGTGTACAGCGCGGACGGGCTGCACACGGACACCGGGGACGGGTTCTACAACAAGGTCTTCAAGGACTTCACCGCGAAGACCGGGATCAAGGTCAAGTACGTGGAGGGCGGCTCCGGCGAGGTCGTGCAGCGGCTGGTGCGGGAGAAGTCGAACACGCAGGCCGACGTGGTGGTGACGCTTCCCCCGTTCATCCAGCAGGCGCAGGAGAAGGGGCTGCTGACGTCGTACAAGCCCGCGGGCGTGGACAAGGTGGCCGCGGCGGACAAGGACGCGGACGGCTCGTGGGAGTCGATCGTCGACAACTACCTGTGCTTCATCTACAACACCAAGGAACTCGCGCAGCCGCCGAAGACGTGGGACGACCTGCTCGACGGGAAGTTCAAGGGCAAGCTGCAGTACTCGACGCCGGGCGTCGCCGGTGACGGCACCGCCGTGGTGATCAAGGCGATGCACGACCTGGGCGGCAAGGACGCGGCGATGGCGTACCTGAAGAAGCTCCAGGCGAACAACGTGGGCCCGTCGGCGTCGACCGGCCAGCTCGCCCCGAAGGTCGACAAGGGCGAACTGCTCGTGGCCAACGGCGACGTGCAGATGAACTACGCCGACAAGGCGTCCATGCCGAACCAGGGCATCTTCTTCCCGGCGGCGAACGCGACCGGCAAGCCGACCACGTTCGCGCTGCCGTACGCGGCGGGTCTGGTGAAGAACGCCCCGCACGAGGACGCCGGCAAGAAGCTGCTGGACTACTTCCTCAGCCCGGCCGTGCAGCAGGAGGTCTCCTCGGTGGGCGGCGGCTTCGCCGCCCGCACCGACGTGACCGCGACCGACGCCAACGCGGCCGCCCTGAAGCAGATCATGGCGGGCGTGGACGTCTTCACGCCGGACTGGAAGGACATCAACGACAACCTCGACTCGTACGTCGAGGCGTGGAGGTCCGCCACCGGCAGCAGCTGATACCGCGGGCTGGACGGCCGGGGCGGGGCCGACCCGCCCCGGCTACGCTTGGTACATCTCAGGCGGTACCCAGGACAGGAGAGCGAGCCGTGTCGACACGCAAGCCGATCGAGTCGTGGCTGACCGACATGGACGGGGTGCTGATCCACGAAGGCACCCCGATTCCGGGCGCGGACGCGTTCCTCAAGGGGCTCAGGGCGTCGGGCAAGCCGTTCCTGGTGCTGACCAACAACTCCATCTACACCCCGCGCGACCTGCACGCGCGGCTGACCCGGATGGGTCTTGACGTGCCGGTGGGCAACATCTGGACCTCGGCGCTGGCCACCGCGAAGTTCCTCGACGACCAGCGGCCGGGCGGCACCGCGTACGTCATCGGCGAGGCGGGCCTGACCACCGCGCTGCACGACGTCGGCTACGTCCTGACCGACCACGACCCGGACTACGTGGTGCTCGGCGAGACCCGCACCTACAGCTTCGAGGCGCTGACGAAGGCGATCCGGCTGATCAACGGCGGCGCCCGCTTCATCTGCACCAACCCCGACCAGACCGGCCCCTCGCCGGAGGGCGTGCTGCCGGCCGCGGGCTCGGTGGCGGCGCTGATCACGAAGGCGACCGGCAAGGACCCGTACTTCGTCGGCAAGCCGAACCCGCTGATGATGCGGGCCGGGCTGAACGTCATCGGCGCGCACTCCGAGAGCAGCGCGATGATCGGCGACCGGATGGACACCGACGTGCTGGCCGGGCTGGAGTCCGGCATGGAGACGTTCCTGGTGCTCACCGGGCTGACCACCCGCCGGGACATCGACCGATACCCCTTCCGCCCGTCCCGGGTGGTCGACTCGATCGCGGACCTCGTCGACGAGATCTGACCCTCGGCACCGGCACCCCCTCGGCACCGGCACCCCCCCGGCACCGGCACCCCGCGGCTGCGGCACCCTCTACGGCGGTCGGCCCGCACCTGTGAGCCGGACGCGCCGTTTTTACTCTCCGTAGACGAATAGTCACCCCAATGGACCACTGAGCCGCCGCTCGGAGTGCGGGCGGCGCCGGGCGGCGGAATCTTCGTAAGCACCGGGCGCGGGTCCCCGCTCCCGGCTGAGCGGAGGTCCTCATGTTTGGTCTGAAACTGCCCGCCGTCGCTGCTGCCGGCGCCGTCGCCGTGCTCGCCGTGGGCGGCGTCTCCGGACTGCCGAAGCCGGCCGTCGCCGACGACGGCGGGGGAGGGGCGGGCAGCTCCTCGTCCAGCAGTTCGTCCAGTTCGTCGAGCTCGTCGAGCAGCTCGTCGTCCGGCGCGGGCAGCATGGACGTCTCGCCGCGGACCGTCGCCCCCGGCGGCGTGGTCTCCCTGCACCTTGCGACCTCCTGCAAGGCCGGGAAGAGCGCGACGGCCAGCGCCGACGTGTTCGTGGACACCGTGACCCTGGCCCCGGCCGGCGGCGGCCGGGGCATGGAGGGTGACGCGTTCATCAGGTCCGACGCCGTGCAGGGCTCGTACGCGATCGCGGTGCGCTGCCAGGACGGCACCAGCTCCGCCAGCGCGTCCATCACGGTCAGCACCAGCAGCAGCGTCACGCCGGTCAACCCGATCCACCCGGTCAATCCGGTGCCGGCCGGCGGTGGCGGCGCGGCCCGGCAGCTCGCCGCCCGCAGCGGTGGCGCCGAGCAGCTCGCCGCCGGTCCGGCGGCGGCCGGTGGCAGCACCGCTCCGCTGCTGGTCACCGGTGGTGTCGCGGCGGCCGGCCTGGCCGGTCTCGCGCTCTACCGGCGCCGCAGCGCGGCCCGCGGCTGACCGGCATGCCCGAAGGGGAGGACGCGGAAGCGGTCCAGGCCGACACCCGGGCCAGGCCCGACAGCAAGACGTGGACGGCCCTGGCGGTCGGACTGCTCCTGCTGGCGGCCTGGCTGGTCGGACACGGCTCCGGCGGCGGTACCGCCGCCGCCGGGGCCGTCCGTGCGCAGGCCGCGGCGGCGAACGACCACCCGCCGCACCTGTACGCGGCCCATGTCCCGCTGCCCGCGTCCGACCCGGTCCGGCTCGACATCGGCTCGGTCGGGCTGCACGCCGACCTGGTCGGGCGCGGGTTGACCGACGGCACGATCGACCCGCCGCCGTACTCGACCCCGAAGGTGGCCGGCTGGTACACCGGCGGCCCGACCCCGGGGACGGCCGGCGCGGCGCTGATCGTCGGGCACGTGGACACCGAGACCGGTCCCGCGGTCTTCTTCCCGCTGAGCACGGTCAAGCCCGGCGCGCTGGTCGCGGTGACCCGGGCGGACCACTCGGTCGCGGACTTCTCGGTGGAGGCGGTGGAGGTGGTCCCGAAGGACCACTTCGACGCGACCCGGGTCTACGGCTCCGACGCCGCGGACCGCCCCGAGCTGCGGTTGATCACCTGTGGCGGCGACTTCGACAGCGCGCGGCAGGCGTACTCGGCGAACGTCGTGGTCTATGCCTCCCTGACCGGCTCGCGCGCGGCGCCCGGCAGCGGGGCTTAGGGTGCGGACAGGTGCAAGGGTGCCCATCGAGATGGGCGCGTACGGGGACGGAACGCCCGGCGGGGTTCCGTACCGGACGATCGGCGGGACGACGGACGGAACAGCCGGCGGGACGACGGACGGAACGGCGTACGGAGTGGCCGGCGGAACGGTGTGCGAAGCGGTGTGACGATCCCCTTATCGGAGGTCCGGATGCCCAAGCGTGACCCGCGGGGGGACAGGTGGCGGCCCGTGCCCGCCGCGGATGTGCGTCCGGCGCCGGACCGGGTCGAGGAGGCCCGCGCGGGCGGCACCCCGCACGGGCTGCGCACCGACCTCGAAGTGCTGCTCGGCCCGGGCAAGGTGCTCGGCGGCATCTCCGACCTGGTGCGCTACGCCTCCGACGCGAGCCCGTACCGCTTCGTGCCGCAGGTCGTGGTGGTCCCCGACAGCGTGCAGGACGTCGTCAAGCTGATGGGTTACGCCCGCGGGCAGCGCCGCAACCTGGTCTTCCGGGCGGCCGGCACCAGCCTGAACGGGCAGGCGCAGGGCGAGGACATCCTGGTGGACGTGCGGCGCCACTTCAGCGGGGTCGAGGTCGAGGCCGACGGCGCCCGCGCCCGGGTGCTGCCCGGGACCGTACTGGCCCGGGTGAACGCCGCGCTGGCCCGGCACCGGCGGGTGCTGGGGCCCGACCCGGCCAGCGCGGGCGCCGCCACGATCGGCGGGGTGCTGGCGAACAACGCCTCGGGGATGGCCGCCGGCACCAGCCGCGACTCCTACCGCACGGTCGTGTCGCTCACCGCGGTGCTGCCGTCCGGGACCGTGGTGGACACCGGCGACCCCGAGGCCGACACGGCGCTGGCCGCCGCCGAACCCGAGCTGCACCAGGGCCTGCTGGACCTGAAGGACGAGATCGAGGGCGACCCGGGGCTGACCGCCCGCATCCGCGCCAAGCACGCGATCAAGAACACCAGCGGCTACCGGCTGGACGCCTTCCTCGACGCCGAGACCCCGGTGCAGATCCTGCGCGGGCTGATGGTCGGCTCGCAGGGCACCCTCGGCTTCGTCGCCGAGGCGGTCTACGAGACGCTGCCGGTCCGGGCCGCCGCCACCGCCGGGCTGCTCTTCTTCCCCACGCTCGACGCCGCCGCGGCCGCGGTGCCGCTCTTCGCGCAGGCCGGCGCGGAGGCCGTCGAGCTGATGGACGGCCATGTGCTGCGGGCGTCCGTCGGCGTGGCCGGGGTGCCGGCCGACTGGGAGGGGCTGCCGGCGGAGTGCGCCGCACTGCTGGTGGAGTTCCAGGCCACCGACGAGACCGAGCTGGCCGCGTACGAGCGGGCCGCGCGCCGGGTCTGCGACGACCTCGGGCTGGTCGCGCCGGTGCCCTCGGCCGGCAACGACTTCAGCCGCGACCCCGAGACGATCGGGCGGCTGTGGCGGGTCCGCAAGGCCTTCGTGGCCGCGGTCGGCGGTCGCCGGCCGCCCGGCACCACCCTGATCACCGAGGACTTCGCGGTGCCGCCGGCCCGGCTGGCCGAGGCGTGCGCGGAGTTGCTGGCGCTCCAGGAGCGACACGGCTTCGACGCGGCGGTGGCCGGCCACGCCGCCCACGGCAACCTGCACTTCCTGCTCGCCTTCGACGCGGCCGACCCGGCCGACGTGGAGCGGTACGCCGCCTTCATGGACGACTTCTGCCACACCGTCACCGAGCGGTTCGACGGGTCGCTGAAAGCCGAACACGGCACTGGGCGCAACCTTGCTCCGTTCCTGGAGTTGGAGTGGGGCTCGCGCGCCACCGCCCTGATGTGGCGGGTCAAGGCGCTCCTGGACCCCGACGGCATCCTCGCCCCCCGCGTCGTCCTCGACCAGGACCCGCGCGGCCACCTGCGCGGCCTCAAGACGCTGCCCGCCACCGAGGCCGCCGCCGACCCCTGCATCGAGTGCGGCTTCTGCGAACCGGTCTGCCCCAGCCGGGACGTGACCACCACCCCCCGGCAACGGATCGTGCTGCGCCGCGAGATGTTCCGGCAGCCGGCCGGCTCGCCGGTGCTCCGCGAACTCCTCGACGCCTACGGCCACGACGCCGTCGACACGTGCGCCGGCGACTCGCTGTGCGCGGCCGCCTGCCCGGTCGGCATCGACACCGGCGCGCTGATGAGGGACTTCCGCCGGGCCGGGCACACCCGCGCCGAGCAGCGTGCCGCCGCCTCGCTCGCCACCCACTGGCCCACGGTGGAACGGGCCGTCCGCGCCGGCCTCGGCGCGGCCGGCGCCGTACGCGACCGGGCCGGCGACCGCCCGCTCACCTCCGCGAGCGGGCTCGCCCGCCGGGCGCTGCGGCCCGAACTCGTCCCCGAATGGCTGCCGGAGACCCCGGGGGCCGCGCCGCACCTGCCGCGGACGCAGCGGCAGGGCGCCGCCGCGGTCTACTTCCCCTCGTGCGTCAACCGGATCTTCGGCCCGCCGCGAGGCAGCGGCCGCGGCTGGGTGGTGCAGGCGCTGGTCACCCTCGCCGAGCGGGCCGGGCAGCCGCTGTGGATTCCGCCCGACGCGACCCGCGCCTGCTGCGCCACCATCTGGCACTCCAAGGGGTACGACGCGGGCAACGCGGTCATGGCGAACCGGGTCGTGGAGCATGCCTGGGCGTGGACCGGCGGCGGGCGGCTGCCCGTGGTCGTGGACGCCCAATCCTGTGCGCTCGGGCTCTCCCGCGAGGTCGTGCCCTACCTCACCGACGCCAACCGCGAACTGCACGGGGAGTTGACCGTCGTCGACGCGGTGGCCTGGGCGGCCGGCCAGCTCCTGCCCAAGCTGGTGGTCACCCGGCCGATCGAGTCCGTGGTCCTGCACCCCACCTGCGCGGCGGTCCACCTCGGTGACGCCGCCGGCACCGGCGACGGCGTGACCGCGCTTGAGGCTGTCGCCCGGGCCTGCGCGCAGGACGTCGTCGTCCCCGACGACGCGGGGTGCTGCGGCTTCGCCGGGGACCGGGGCATGCTCCACGAATCGCTCACCGCCGCGGCGACCCGCCCCGAGGCGGAAGAGGTCGCCGCCCGCGCCTTCGACGCCCACCTCTCGGCGAACCGGATGTGCGAACTGGCCATGGAACACGCCACGGGTGAGCCGTACGAGTCGGTCCTCCTCGCCCTGGAGCGGGTGACCCGTAGGGGGCCCTGACCCCCCGGGGTGGTGCGTTCTGTCGGTGGAGGGACCACCCCTCGGTGGTGGGCTGAGCGCGCAGTTCCCCGCGCCCCTGTGCAGGTGCGGCTCCTTTCGCGCAGACCCCGCCACCCAGGGGCGGGGGAACCCGCGGACGACAGCGCAGATCAGCCCCAACAGGGGCGCGGGGAACTGCGCGCTCAGCCCAGCACGGGGCTGTGGTCGGGAACGAGACCGCGACCGGGACGGCGGGGCGGCTAGACGAGGGGTGGGTCCGGGGGGTGGGTGGGGAGGGGGCGGGGGATGGGGGAGAGGAGCAGGAGGACGACGTCGTCGGCGAGGGAACCGCCGGCGTGCCGCAACAGATCCGCGTAGACGCGCTCGACGGCGCCGTCGAGGTCGTGGCCGCAGCCGGCGACGAGGGGGCCGACCCGCTCCGAAAGCGGGTAGAAGGAGTTGTCGCGGGGGCTGCGCGCCTCGATCACACCGTCGGTGCACAGCACGAGGATGTCCCCGGGCAGGAGCGGCACCCGCCAGGGCGCGGGCCCCCGCGCGGCACGGGCCGAGGCGTCGGAAGACCCGGACCCGGGCGCGGACACCTGCGCGGGCGATGACGTCGAGACCATGTCCGCGAGCCCCAACGGCACCCAGGGATCGACCGGCTCCAGCGTCTCCACGGAGCCGTCGCGAGAGACCCGCAGCGGCGCCACATGGCCGTAGTGCAGCAACTCGACGCTGTCCGGCTTGTCGAACTGCGCGAAGAGCGCGGTGATGAAGTCCCCGGTGTCCACGTGCCGCGCCACACTCGTGTCGACCCGCGCGGCGACCGTGTCGAGCCCGCCCTCGTCGTACGCCGCCTCGCGGAACGCGCCGAGCACCACCGCCGAGGTCTGCACGGCGGCCAGCCCCTTGCCGCGGACGTCGCCGATGAGCGCGCGCACGCCGTGCGGGGTGTCCAGGACGGCGTAGAGGTCGCCGCCGATCTGGGCGGCATCGGCCGCGGAGACGTAGCGCACCGCGAGCCGGAGCGTGCCGACGCGGGGCGCGGGCGGGTGCATCAGGGCGTGTTGGGCGGCCTCGGCGACGGAGGTGATCGCCGTGAACGCCTTCGCGCCGGTCTCCCGGCGCCAGGCGATGTAGATGCTGAAGAGGCTGACCAGGCAGTACGCGAAGAGCTGGCCGAACAGGACGTCGTGGTTCGGGATGTCGGTCACGCCGTCGTACGGCGACAGGGCGCCCTGGATGGCGACGCCGAGCAGGCTGATGAACAGCGTGCGCTGCCAGCTGACGGTGATCGCGGCCAGCGGGGGCGCCGCCACGATGCCGGGGGTCAGAAAGTGGTCCCTGCCCGCGAGCAGGTCGGCGACGACCACGATGACGAGAGCCGCCAGCGGCAGGGACAGGCCCATGCGGGAGAGGTAGTCGCTCTCCAGCCGCTGTACGGCTCGAACCCAGGCGTTCTTCACATGGTGTACCTATCTGGCCTTCCCGGCCGCGTCAGCCGCCCGCCTCCCAGGCCACGGAACAACCGCCGGTCGGGACCGGCACCGCCATGACCAGGAACGCTCCGAACAGTTCCAACGTTCCCAGCTTCACCTGTGCGTGCAACCTGATGCCGAGCGATACCCCACCCGACCCAGCCCGCAAACATCCCGGCGGCAGGGAATTGCGCGCAGTGTTGCGCCGGGTGAAAGTTGTGCGACGGCAGGGGGATCAGGGGTGGCAGAGGCGGCGGTCTCTTCCTAGGGTCTGCATGTACCTGCCACCGTGGCCGGGTACATGCAGACCCCGCGCTGGAGGAACCCCTGTGCGTTTCCGACTGATCGCGTCCACCGCCGTCGCCACCGCCTTCGGACTGCTGGCGATCCCGGCATCCGCGGCGAGCGCCGGCCCGGGCGCCCCGGGCATCGGCGACCCGTACTACCCGACGTACGGCAACGGCGGCTACGACGTCTCGCATTACGCGCTCGACCTCAGTTACCAGCCCACCACCGACACGCTCTCCGGCACCACCGTCGTCACCGCGACCGCCACCCAGGGGCTGACCAGCTTCGACCTGGACTTCGCGCTGGACGTCAGCAAGGTCACCGTCAACGGCCGGCCGGCCCGCTTCGCCTCCAGCGGCGAGCAGGAGTTGGTGGTCACCCCGGACCGGACCATCGGCAAGGGGCACCGCCTCACCGTCGCCGTCACCTACTCGGGGGTGCCCTCGAAGGTCCAGCGCTACGGCTTCACCTCCTGGATGCGCACCCCGGACGGCGGGGTCGCCGCCAACGAGCCGGAATCCGCGTGGTGGTGGTTCCCCAGCAACGACCACCCGGCCGACAAGGCCACCTACGACGTGAACGTCCGGGTGCCCAAGGGCGACCAGGCGATCAGCAACGGCGTGCTGGTCTCGCAGCACACCAGCGGCGACTGGACCGGCTTCCACTGGGTGGAGGACAAGCCGCAGGCCACCTACCTCGCCACCCTCGCGGTCGGGCACTTCGACATCACCCGCTCCCGCACCGGCACCGGCGTGCCCGTGGTCAACGCCTACAGCCCCGACCTGGACCCGGCCACCGCCGCCAACGCCAAGGCCAGCGTCGAGCGCACCGGCGAGATCGTCGACTTCCTCAGCGGCTACTTCGGGCCGTACCCGTTCGACTCGGCCGGCGGCTACGTCCCCGATGTCACCGCCGGCTTTGCGCTGGAGACGCAGACCCGGGTCTTCTACAGCCCGAAGTTCTTCACCAAGGGCCCGGACACCTCGGTGGTCGCGCACGAGCTGGCCCACCAGTGGTACGGCGACAGCGTCTCGCTGGAGCGCTGGTCCGACATCTGGCTCAACGAGGGCTTCGCCGGCTATGCCGAGTGGCTGTGGGCCGAGCACGAGCACACCGGCACCCCGCAGGAACTCGCCCAGCAGGTCTACGACGCCCACCCGGCCGACGACGCGTTCTGGACCGTCAAGCCCGGCGACCCGGGCGCCGCGAACCAGTTCGACGACGCCGTCTACGACCGCGGCGCCGTCGCGATCCAGGCGCTGCGCGACACCATCGGCGACACCGCGTTCCTGAAGCTGCTCAAGGCGTGGCCGACCCGGCACCGCTACGGCAACGGCACCATCGCCGAGTTCGAGTCGCTCGCCGAGCACCTGTCCGGCAAGGACCTGAGCGCCTTCTTCACCAGCTGGCTCTACACCGCGGCCAAGCCCGCGGTCTTCCCGGCCGCGCCCGCCGCGAGCCGGTCCGCCGCGAACTGACCCGGCGCCGTGCGGCACCATGGACCGCGGGCGGGGCCCGACCCCGCCCGCGGAACGGCCGTACGGAAGGAGCGCGGTGAGCGCAGGGGATGCCCGGTCAGGACAGTTGCCGGAGCTGCGGGCGGACTGCGGGAACTGCTTCGGCCTGTGCTGCGTGGCCCTCGCCTTCACCCGCTCCGCGGACTTCGCGGCCGACAAGCGCTCCGGCGAGCCGTGCGGCAACCTCACCGACGGCCACCGCTGCGGCATCCACACCCGGTTGCGGGCCGACGGCTACCGCGGCTGCACGGTCTACGACTGCTTCGGCGCCGGCCAGCAGGTGTCCCAGGTCACCTTCGGCGGTCGGGACTGGCGCGGCGCCCCCGACGGCGGCCGGGCGATGTTCGACGCGCTGCCCCGGATGCGCCAGCTGCACGAACTGCTCGCCTACCTGACCGAGGTCCGCGACCGGCCGGCCGCCGCCGCGGTGCACCCGGCCGCCGACCGCGAACTGTCCCGGGTACGGGCGCTGACCGGCCTCGACCCGGACCGGCTGGCCGCGCTCGACCTCGACGCCGAGCGCGCCGCGGTCAACCCGCTGCTGCTGCGGGGGAGCGAGCTGGTCAGGGCGCAGGCCCCCGGCCGCCGCCGTGCCGACCGGCGCGGCGCGGACCTCGTCGGCGCCCGGCTGCGCGGCGCGGACCTGAGGGGCACCGATTTCCGCGGTGCCTGCCTGATCGCGGCCGACCTGCGCGGGGCGGACCTGCGGCTGGCCGACCTGATCGGCGCGGACCTGCGGGACGCGGACCTGCGCGGCGCGGACCTGACCGGGGCGCTGTTCCTCACCCAGTCCCAGGTGAACGCGGCGCGCGGCGACGCCCGTACCCGTATCGCGCCGGGGCTGGACCGGCCGGCGCACTGGAGCTGAGGGCCGCGCGGGCGGGGGAAGGAAGAGCGGGCGGGCGGCATCGGGCGGGCTCGGGGCGGCAGCGAGTGGGCATGGAAAAGGCCCCCCGCTCGCGCGAGGGGCCTCACCTCAGGTGCGCCGCCAGGGACTCGAACCCCGGACCCGCTGATTAAGAGTCAGCTGCTCTAACCAACTGAGCTAGCGGCGCCTGCTGACATGGAGATCGTACCGCATGGCGGGGCCGCGAAGAAAATCAGATGCTCATGCTCAGCAGCACCGGAGCGGCCCGCTCGTGCAGGGTGTCCACGGCCGGGCGCAGCCGGTGCGCCTGGGTGTACGGCATGGACAGCGCGAGGCAGGCGACGGTGTTGCCGATGGTGACCGGGATGGCCGCGCAGACGGTGCCGACCGCGTACTCCTGCAGGTCGAGGGTGGGGACGCTGGCGGGCTGCCGCTCCAGCTTGGTGAGCAGCACCCGGTCGTCGATCACGGTGCGGGAGGTGAGCCGGGCCGGACGGTGCCGGGACAGGTGCTCGCGGCGGCCGTTGTGGTCGAGCTGGGCGAGCAGGCACTTGCCGACCGCGCTGGCGTGGGCGGCGGAGCGGAAGTCGACCCACTCGTTGACCTTCGGCGCCTTCGGGCCGTCGGCGAAGTCGATGATCCGCACCTCGCCGTCGTCGTACCGGCTGAAGTAGACGGCGGCGTCGACCTCGTCGCGCAGCTTGATCAGGATCTCCTTGAGCTTCTCGGCGAGCGCCATGTCGCGGTTGGCGGCGCCGAGCAGGACCAGGGACTCGCCGACCACATAGCCGCCGCCCGGCAGGAATCCGAGGTAGCGTTCGCGGCGCAGCATGGAGAGCAACTGGCTGAGATAGCTCAGCGGCACGCCGATCTCGCGGGCGAGCTGTTCGGCGCTGACGCCGTCGCGATGCGTGTTCACGGACTCCAGCACGCGCAGTGCGTACTGGACCGCGTACACCCCCGGTCCAACCTGTCGGTGCTCCAGCGCCACGGTGACCCCCTGCAAGGTAAGACCGTCTGCGTGCCTGGCCCCACCGCTGGTCGTGGGTCAGTGTCAAGGCCTGACCCGCGGTAGGACCGATACTCCACGATAGCGCCAATAGGCTTTCCGGCAGAGGTGGTTGAGAGGTGGTTGAAGGTTGTTCCGACCGCTCACAGCCGTATATGCAGGAAGAGGGCACGCTGGCATATGACATGGTCATTGCCCTCTTCGGGGTGATCTGCAATTGCTGTTCCGGCGGGGTGTGCCGGGAGCACGTGGGGGTGGGAATAAGGCGGTCGCGCGCTCCGGTTGCACCCATCGGACGCTCTGCGCCCGCACAGCACCTCGCCCCGGCGGGCCGGACCCGTCCGAGGGCACCACGATCGACGACCAAGGAGGCGCCCACCGTGGCCGACGCAAGCCTGCCCGACCCGGGACACGGCATCCGGGGGACGGTCCGCGGGAGCGCGCCGGTGCCCCTGTCCGTACTGGATCTGGCCACCGTCGGCAGCGGCTTCACCGCCACCGACGCGCTGCGCACCAGCGTGGAGATCGCCCGGGTCGCCGAGACCCGTGGGTACCACCGGATGTGGGTCGCCGAGCACCACTCGATGCCCGGCGTGGCAAGTTCCTCGCCCGCGGTGATCCTCGCCCACCTCGCCGCCCACACCGGCACCCTGCGGCTCGGCTCGGGCGGGGTCATGCTGCCCAATCACGCGCCCTTGGTGATCGCCGAGCAGTTCGGCACCCTGGAGGCGCTCGCGCCCGGCCGGATCGACCTGGGCCTGGGCCGCGCCCCCGGCACCGACGGCGCCACCGCCGCCGCGCTGCGCCGCACCGAGACCCTGCACGAGGGCGCCGACGACTTCCCGCGCCAGCTCGCCGAGCTGACCCGGTTCCTGGACGACGACTTCCCCGACGGCCACCGCTACGCGCGTATCCACGCCATCCCCGGCCCGGTGCAGGGCAGTTCGCCCGGCGGGGTGCAGTCCCCGGCCCGGCCGAGCGTGTGGCTGCTGGGGTCCTCCGGCTTCAGCGCGCAGCTGGCCGGAGCGCTCGGGCTGCCGTTCTCCTTCGCGCACCACTTCTCCGCCGTCAACACGCTGCCCGCGCTGGCGCTGTACCGCGAGTCGTTCCGCCCCTCCGCCGTCCTGGACCGCCCCTACGCCTCGATCGGCGTGGCCGCGCTGGCCGCCGAGGACCCGGAGGTGGCCCGCCGGCAGGTGCTCACCGGCGCGCTGAGCATGCTGCGGCTGCGCACCGGCCGCCCCGGTCTGGTGCCGACCCCCGACGAGGCGGCGGCGTACCAGTTCAGCGCGATCGAGCGGGACTTCGTCGACTCCTGGCTGGGCAACGTGATCTACGGCGACCCGGCGGCGGTCCGCACCGGGCTCGATGAACTGGTGGAGCGCACCGGCGCCGACGAACTGGTGATCACCGCCAACGCGCACACGCCGTCCGCCCGGCTGCGTTCGTACGAACTCATCGCGGACGCGTACGACTTCCCGAAGGACGTCGCCGCGACCTCCTGAGCGCGCGCCGACCCGCCGGCCCCGCCGGGCGCACGGGCGGAACGGACGAACTGAACGGACGAGCCGTCGTCGGTCGAGAGGCCGGCGGCGGCTCCTTCGCGTGTCCGCGCCGCGTCCGCGCCGGTTAAAGGCCGGTTACCGGCGGGTCGGTGGTCCGGCGCCGCGGGTGAGCGGCGGCGTCGGCTTAAGCGCGACTTAAAGCCGCTTGTCATCGCGGCCCGCGGGCGGCCGCGCCCGGGGTGCCGAGCGGGCCGCCGCACCCCGTCGCCACCAGATTGGTCTAGTCCAAGTCTGGTTCAGACCATTGACGTGCACTTGACCAAGGGTTAACCATGCTGGTCGCCCCCTGTTGTTCCTCCTTCTCCCCCCGGAGGTCCTTGTGCAGTCAAGGTCAAGGAAGAGAGTGTTCGTGGCCGCCGCCACGAGCGCCGCCGTCGGACTGGGCTTGTTCACCGCCCTGGTCGGCGGCCTCGGCACCGCGCAGGCGGACTCCGCCACCACGGCCGCGAAGCCCGCGGCCGCCGCAAAGCCCGCGGCCGCCGCCGCGAGCAGCGGCGGGGCCAAGATCGCCTACTACGACCAGTGGAGCGTCTACGGCAACGCCTTCTACCCCAAGAACCTCGACACCGAGGGCCTGGCCGGCAAGCTCGACGTCCTCAACTACTCGTTCGAGAACATCGACCCGACCAACCTCACCTGTTTCGAGGCGACCAAGGCGTCGGACTCCACCAACGAGCAGGACCCGAACGCCGGTGACGGCGCGGGCGACGCCTTCGCCGACTACCAGAAGTCGTTCGGCTCGGACATCAGCGTCAACGGCACCGCCGACGTCTACAACCAGCCGATCGTGGGCAACTTCAACCAGCTCAAGGAGCTGAAGGCGAAGTACCCGAACCTCAAGATCCTGGTCTCGCTGGGCGGTTGGACGTACTCCAAGTACTTCTCCGACGCCGCGGCGACCGACGCCAGCCGCAAGAAGCTGGTCAGCTCCTGCATCGACATGTTCATCAAGGGCAACCTGCCCGAGCAGGGCGGCTACGGCGGCAACGGCAGCGCGGCCGGCATCTTCGACGGCTTCGACATCGACTGGGAGTACCCCGGCTCGCCGGGCGGCCACGTCGGCAACCACTACAGCGCCGACGACAAGGCCAACTACACCAAGCTGCTCGCCGAGTTCCGCACCGAACTCGACGCGTACGGCTCGGCCAACGGCGGCAAGCACCTGCTGCTCACCGCGGCCCTGCCGTCCGGCCAGGACAAGATCGCGAACATCGAGACCGACAAGATCGGGCAGTACCTCGACTACGCGAACGTCATGACGTACGACATGCACGGCGGGTTCGAGGCCACCGGCCCGACCAACGAGCAGGACCCGCTCTACCAGTCGTCGAGCGACCCCTCCGCGGTGATCCCGCCGGGCAACGAGAAGTACAGCACCGACAACGCGATCAAGGCGTGGACCCAGGGCGATCCGGCCTACGGCATCCCAGGCGGCATGCCGGCGAGCAAGGTCACCATGGGCTATCCGCTCTACTACCGCGGCTGGGACGGCGTGGCGGCGGGCAGCAACCACGGGCTCTACCAGCCCGCGAGCGGCCCCTCCGCGGCGCGCGGGATCAGCGCGACCGCCGGGATCGCGTACTACAAGGAGCTGACCGGGGTCGTCGACAACCCGGCCGACACCTATTACGACGCGCAGTCGCAGTCGGCCTACTTCTACAACGGGTCCACCTTCTGGACCGGGCTCAGCGACCAGTCGATCACGGCCAAGGCGAACTACGCGCACTGCAACGGGCTCGGCGGGTCGATGATGTACTCGCTGCTCGACCTGGACGCCTCGGCGACGCTCTTCAACAAGATCGTCACCGCGACCAACGGGTCGGCCTCGGACTGCTCCGGCACGGGGACCACCAGCGGGGGCACCTCCACGGGCACCTCGTCGGGTAGCACCGACGGCGGCACCACGGCGGGGACCACCGACGGCGGCACATCCTCCGGCACCACGGCGGGGACGACGGACGGCGGCACGTCGACCGGCACCTCGACGGGTACCTCGACCGGCACGTCCACCGGCACCTCGACGGGCACGTCGAGCGGCACCACCGGTGGCAGCGGCGGCAGTTGCACGCTCGCGTCCTGGAGTTCCAGCGCGGTCTACACCGGCGGCGACCAGGTCTCCTGGAACGGCCACAACTGGCAGGCCAAGTGGTGGACCACCAACGAGGAGCCAGGCACCACCGGCGAATGGGGCGTCTGGAGCGACCTCGGCGCCTGCTGATCGTTCCTCTCACCGGCGGGCGTCCTCACGCGCCCGCCCCACCGGGGCCCGCGTCCTTACTCCCCCCGAGGACGCGGGCCCCACCCATGTGCCGGTTCCGCCGTTCTGCCTGCTCAGTGCGGGCGTCGGCCGAACCGCGCCGCCACGGACTGCTCCAGGGTGAGGCCGTCGGCGTCGTCGTCCGGCTCCAGGAACGCGTGGATCACCGCCAGCGCGACCGTGCCCATCAGGGAACCGCGGCGGTCGTGGTCGACGACACCGGAGGCGGGGTCGCCGATGGCCCTGAGCGTCATCCCGTCGGTCGCCGCGGACAGCGCGTTCGCCAGGTCGTCGAGGGTGAGCCCCCTGCGCAGCCGTAAGTGCCGCTCGCGGAGCACCGTCTCGTACAGCTTCTTCCACGAGCCGAGGTAGTCCTCGTACACGGTGGAGATGATCCGGGTCACCTCCTCGTCCCCCTCGGCGGCCGTCATGAGCGCCAGGCCGAGCCGGACGGAGGGCAGCCGGACCCCTTCGGCGGTGTGCTGGTAGGCGATGTCGTGCACGGCCCGTACGAAGTCCGGTCCGTGCACCAGCCGTTTGATGTGGGCGACCCGCCGCTCCCGGAACTCCGGCCGGTAGTTCTCCCGCCACACCGCGAAGTTGATCAGGTCGGTGACGAAGTCCGAGTGCGGGCTCCAGCGGTCGCGCAGCATCGACACCCCGTTGCCGTACCGCGTGAAGGGCTGCGGGCCGGCGGCGAACTCCTCGGCGACCCTGCGCTGCGAGAGGGAACCCAGCAGCAGGCGCTCGCTGTTGACGCGGCTGCGGCCGCCCGGGCCGAGATGCGCCACGAGCAGCCGCATGCCGGCCGCCAGGAGCGCGGCGGTGACCCGGTCGTTCGCGAGCCGGTCACGCCCCCAGCGGGTACGGCGGTTGAGGTTGTTCAGCACCCCGGACAGATCCTGGTCGTACGGGAAGGGCAGGCTCCGCTTCCCCCGAGGGCCCCGCGGCTCGTCCATGTCGTCCATGCCCGGGATGCTGCCCGCTCCCTCGCGCCGCCACCAGGGGCGCAGGTGCGCGGAGTTCGGGCCCGGCCGGCCGACTCCACGCGACCGCGGGTAAGCGGCCGCGCCGCCGGTCGCGCTAGACCGGAGGTCCGCCGTCAGTTCCGGACAAGGGATCGAAGATGCTCACACCCACCATGGGAGCCGCCGCATGGGTTCTGGCCTGCGCCGCCGTCAGCGGCGCCGCGGTCAGACTCCTCCTCGGGCTGCTCGCCGCGCACGCCGCCCGCACGGCGCTCAGGCCCTCCACCCCCTCCGAATCCGCCCACCGCCTCGCGGTACTGCGCGCCCTCCTCGACGAACTGCGCTCCCACCGCCGCTGATGACTTCGTCGGTGCCGAGCGACCCGTCGGCCGGCACGTTTCCGCCGGACCGCTTCCCGCCCGACCGTGTCCCGGGTCGGTGCCACCACGATCACCGGACGCGAGCGGCGCGCGGGCAGCCGCGGGCGATGTACGGACATGACGTGCGCGTTCTCAACGGGGGCCGGGAAGTCGCTGGTCGGCGGCTGTGACCTCGTCGAGGAGAGCGAGGGCGTCGCCGACCGAGCCGGCCGGGTCCGGGACGGGGTAGAGCACGCCGCGTACGGTGCGTTCGGCGTCGATCAGCAGGGTCAGGCGCTTGAGGCGGTCGAGTCCGGACGCACGGAAGGTGGGCAGCCGCAGTGCGGCGGTCAGCCGCAGGTCGGCGTCCGACAGCAGGGGGAACGTGATGCCCGCGTGTTCGGCGAACGCGGCGAGTTGGTCCGGACGTTGGGTGCTGACGCCGTACACGCGGGCGCCGCGCTCCTCGAACTCCGGAAGCCGGTCGCGGTAGGTGCACGACTCGAGGGTGCAGCCCGCGGCGCCGGGGATCTCTCCCCAACCCGGCGGGTAGCCCTGGACATCCGGGGCGTAGGCGCCGGGGAAGCAGTACAGGACCGTCCACGGTTCGCCGGCGACCGGATCGCGTTCCGCGGGGGTGTCCCACGGCTCGCCGGAAGGGGCCGCGGGCAGGACCGTCTCCGGGACGCGGGCACCGACGAGCGCGTGCACCCGCCGGGTCTCGGCGGAATCGGCCGGGCTGGTCGCGGAGAGCGTGCCGTCGCCCATCACGTACTGCCCGCCCCAGTCCTGCAGCGCGACCAGGACCGGCAGCAGGCCCTGGCCGACACGGGTGAGGTGGTAGGAGTGGCGCGGCGGGTGGGCGTGGTAGAGCCGCTTCTCCAGCACGCCGTCCCCGACGAGGGCGGCCAGCCGATCGGCGAGCACCTTGCGGCTGATGCCCAGCGCGTCGCGCAGCGCGTCGAACTGGTGGGTCCCGCCGGCGATGTCGCGCACGATCAGCAGCGTCCACCAGTCGCCGACGACCGCGAGCGCCTGGGCGATGGAGCAGTCCGGGTCCGCGACCCTCGAATAGCGCATGACCCCACCTTGCCACCGGGTTCCTCCCGACCTCTATAGCGAGTCTCCTTTAGAGACTTACTTCTCATGGGGGACGTCATGTCCGGTACGGAGGTGCACGGCGCCGACCGCGACGCGCGGGAGAGCCCGGAGGGTTCCGGCTCGGCGGGCGCCGTCTCGGAACGCGCGGAGGGAGCCGGGGGCAAGGCGCGCCCGGCCCGTGGGCGGGCCGCGGTGTTCTGGCGGTACTGGACCGCCTCGACCGTCAGCGGCGCCGGCGACGCGGTCACCTCCGTCGCGCTGCCGCTCATCGCGGTGGGAGCGCTGGGCGCGGAGGGTTTCGAGGTCAGTCTGGTCACGGCGGCGGAGTTCGCCGCATGGATACTGATCGGCCTCCCCGCGGGGGTGCTGGTCCAGCGGCTGCCGCTGCGGGGCACCCAGGTGGCGATGGACCTGGTGCGGGCGGCGGCGATCGCCTCGGTGCCGGTGGCCGCCGCGATCGGTGCGCTGCGGCTGGCGCAACTCGTCGTGGTGGCGCTGCTGGTCGGCCTGGCGAGCGTCGTCTTCGACGTGGGCAACGCGACGTTCCTGCCGTCGGTGGTCCCGAAGGAGGAGCTGACCTCGCGCAACAGCCTGACCTCCGGCACGCAGGCGGTGAACCAGTTGGCCGGGCCCTCGCTGGGCGGAATGCTGGTGCAGTTCGCGGGTGCGGCGGCCACCCTGGTCGTCGACGCGGTCAGCTATCTGGCGTCGGCGGCACTGCTGCGGACGCTGCCCCGGGCGGAAGGGCGCCCGCGGGTCGCGGCGCCGGGCACGGGTGCCGCGTCGGGTCCCGCGGGCGCCCGGTCGGATGGCGGGTCAGGCGCGGGTGCCGGGGCCGGGACGTTCGCCCTGATCCGGGAGGGATGGAGATACGTCGTACGGCACCGGGTGGTGGCTCCGTGCGTGGCCATGGCCACCTCGGTCAACTTCGTCTGCGGCGGGTTGACCGCGCTCATCCCCGTCTTCCTGGTGCGGACCCTGGGCGCCCCCGCGGTGGCGGTCGGCGCGCTGATGGCCGCCGAGGGAGTCGGCAGCCTGATCGGCGCGGCTGTCACCCCTCGGCTGGCGGCGGCGGTCGGAAGCGCGCGGGCGCTGCTGTTCGCGGGCGGCGCCGGAGCGTGCGCGGCACTGCTGATGCCGCTGGCCGGCGGCGGCGCGGGCCTGCTGCTGTTCGCCCTGGGCAACGCCGGTTTCGGCGCGGGTGTGGTGGTGCTGAGCATCCTGACCCGTACGCACCGCCAGACGACGACGCCGCCCGATCTGCTGCCCCGGGTGATGGCCACGGTGCGGTTCGTGTCCTGGGGAGCGATCCCCTTCGGCGCGCTGACCGCGGGGGCTGTCTCCGCCCTCTGGGGGAACCGGGGAGCGCTGTGGCTGGTGTGCGGGCTGGCCTTCGTCTCGCCGGTGATCCTGCTGGCGGGCCCGCTGCGGCGGACCCGCCGGCTGGAGGACGTCCTGTGACGCCTTGGCCGTGGTGGCTACGGGAACGGGCCTGACACGACGCGCCCGTTTCGCGCCGTGGCTCGGGGGTTCAGGGGTTCACAGGCGGGCCAGGTCGGTGGGGGAGAGGCGCAGGGCGGCGGCGGCGACGTTCTCGGTCAGGTGGGCGGGGTTGCCGGTGCCCGGGATGGCGAGGACGTGCGGGGCGCGGTGGAGGGTCCAGGCGAGGCGGATCTGCGCGGGGGTCGCCCCGTGCGCGCGGGCGACGGCGAGGAGTTCGTCGTCGTACACGCCACCCGTGGCCGCGGGCGCTTCCCGCCGCTCCCCGGAGATCGCGAAGAACGGCACGAACGCGATGCCCTGCTCGCCGCAGCGGTCCAACAGGCCGTTGTCGTCGGCGCGTTGGTGGTCGAGCCCGTACCGGTTCTGCACGCAGACCACCGGCGCGATCGCCATGGCCTCGGCGAGGTGCTCGGGTCGGACGTTGGAGATGCCCAGGTGGCGGATGAGGCCCGCGTCGCGCAACTCGGCCAGGGCGCCGAAGTGTTCGGCGATCGACTCCTCGCCCATCCGGCGCAGGTTCACCACGTCGAGGTGGTCGCGGCCGAGTTGGCGCAGGTTCTCCTCGACCTGCCCGCGCAGCTCCCCGGGCGTGGCCGCCGGCAGCCACTCGCCCGAAGGACCGCGCCCGGGCCCGACCTTGGTGACGATGACCAGGTCGTCGGGGTACGGGGCCAGTGCCCGGTTGATCAGCTCGTTGGCGGAGCGCAGCGGCGAGAAGTAGAACGCCGCCGTGTCGATGTGGTTCACCCCGAGTTCGACCGCGCGGCGCAGCACCGTGACCGCCACGTCGCGGTCGATCGGGGCGCCGGCGCCGTTTCCGGCCATGCCGTTGCCCGTCAGCCGCATCGCGCCGAAGCCGAGGCGGTTGACCTCCGGGTCGCCGAGCTTCCAGCTGCCGGCCGCCGCCGCGCTGATCGTCCCTGCCGTCATATGCCCTCTCCCCACGCTCACCGAGCCGCCCCCGTGCGGCCGGCGTTGCAGTATGCGGCCCCGCTCGCCGCGTCCGAAAGGCACCCGGGGCGCGGGGAAACTCACACGGCGTACCGGAACACCCGCGGCGCCGTGATCGTTCTTCTTGCGTGAAGCGCTACCTGATCCAGGGCCGAGAGGGACTGGACGTCGTCCGCTTCGGGCAGGACCGGGCGGACGCCGTCGCCCGGCTCGGCGGTGACCCCGCGGTCTTCCGCCGCCCCGACGGCCCGGAGGACTACTTCTACCTCTGGGGTCTGACCCTGTCCTACGACGACCGGCAGCGGGTGCACTTCATCTCCGTCGAGCTGGGCCCCGAAGTCCTCTACCGCGGCGTCCGGTTGCTCGGTCCCTCCTACGAGGACGTGCACCGGGACCTGACCGCGCTCGGCCTGCGCGGCGACGAGTCCGAGGCCGGGATCGCCTTCAACGCCCTCGGCTTCGCGGTCCTCGGCGCACCCGACGACCCCAAGGTCCACACCTGGGGTGTCGAGGTCTTCCCCCCGGGCACCGAGATCGACCTCGCGGACTACTGAGCCCCGCCCACCTCGCCTCCGCGTCACACCCCCATCGTCACCATCACGATCAGGACGACCAGCAGCAGCGCCACGTACGCGGCCGAGTGCACCCGGTCCGGGACGCGGCCGGCGACCCGCCGCACCACCGCGATGGTGGGCAGGGAGCCGGCGAGCAGGGCGGCGCCCGCCGCGAGGTCGACGTAGCCGAGCCGGCCCGCGCCGGCGGACGCGGCCGGGCCGGACGTGGAGGTGAGCACGGGCGCGAGCGCGTAGACGAGGGTGCCGGTCAGGGCGACGGGCACGCTGAGCGGGTTGGCCATGGCGGTCGCCTCGGCCATCGGCAGGCCCCGGCGCCGCAGCAGCGGGACCGTCATGACGCTGCCGCCCACCCCCAGGCCCGCGGCCACCAGCCCGATCCCGATGCCGCCGAAGGTGGTGGTGCCGCGGTCCAGCGGCTTCGGCCGTCCCCGGGGTGCCACCGAGAGGAAGCCCTTCCGCAGCAGGCTGTCGGCGATCGTCACCAGGAGGTAGCCGGCGAAGAGCAACCGCAGCGCGGTGCCGCCGATCAGCGTGGCGGCCAGCGAGCCCGCGGCGGCGCCGACCGCGATGAACGCCGCCAGCGGCCAGACGTACTCGGCGCGCAGCCGCTCCTGCCGCCACTGCGCGAGCGCCGCGACCGAGGCGTTGACGACCATGACCGCCGCCGAGGTCGCCACGGCGACGTGCATGGCGTCCTGCGTCCCCGGCCGCGCGGTGACGGTCAGGACGCCGTAGACGACCGGGACCGTGATGAACCCGCCGCCGAAGCCGAAGAGCACCGTCGTGACGCCGGTCAGGCAGCCGAAGAGGACCAGGGTGAGGAAGGAGGTCAGGGAGGGAAGCACGCATACGACGCTAGGGATCACCCGCGGTGGCGGGCAATCGATGGTTCGCCATCTTCCTACGCGCAGCAGACAGCACCGGCGCTTCCGCGTAGCCTCGTGCGCATGCGCAATGTCCCGCTCGCGGAGGTGGACACCCTCGATCGCGCGGTGCTGGCGATCGGCACCGACTACCCGCACGACCACCTGCTCGGCTGGCACGAGCACCGCCGCGCCCAGGTGCTGTACGCGGCGACCGGCGTGATGCGGGTCGAGGCCGCGGACGGCAACTGGACGGTGCCCACCGCCCGTGCCGTGCTGATCCCGCCGATGACCAGGCACCAGGTCGAGATGACGGGCGTCAGCACCCGCAGCCTCTACATCGAACCGGCCGCGGTGCCCTGGTTCCCCGCGCGCTGCCGGGCCGTGGACGTCTCCGACCTGCTGCGGGCGCTCCTGCTCGCGGCCGTCGACATGGAGCCGCGGTACCCCGAGCACAGCCGGGACGAGGCGGTGGTCGCCCTCATCCTGCACGAACTGAAGGACCTCTCCCCGCTGCCCCTGGACGTGCCGCTGCCCGCCGACCCCCGGCTGCGCGGCCTGTGCGAGGCGTTCCTGCGGCAGCCGGACATCCACGACCCGCCCGCCCGCTGGTGCGCCCGGCTCAACGTCAGCGAACGCACGCTCGCCCGCCACTTCCGCCGCGGCACCGGCCTGAGCTTCTCGCAGTGGCGGCAACGCGCCTGCATCCTGCACTCGTTGCCGCACCTCGCCGCGGGCACCCCCGTGACGCGCGTCGCCGCCCTGCTGGGTTACGACAACCCCGCCGCGTACACCGCCGCGTTCGGCAAGCTCCTCGGCCGCCCGCCGACCGCGTACGCGGACCCGCCCTCCGCGCAGGCGAACCCGCCGACGTCGTAGGCGAATCCACCTCCCGCGCACGCGAACCCGCCTACCGGGTCGGCTAATCCGCCTACCGCGTACGCGGACTCCCTTGCTCAGCCCAGCAGTTGGGAGATGGAGGCGGCGGCCACCGGGCGGGAGTAGTGCCAGCCCTGCCCCGTGTCGCAGCCGATCCGCCGCAGCCGCTCGGCCTGGTCCGCGTTCTCGACGCACTCCGCGGTGACCGTGAGCCCGAGGCGGTGGGCGAGGTCGACCAGCGCCTCGACGATGGTCTCGTCGGCGGGGTTGGGGTGTTCCGCGGACCGGAAGCCCTGCACGAAGGAGCCGTCGAGCTTGAGGGTGGAGACGGGCAGCCGGCTCATGTAGGCGAGGTTGGAGTAGCCGGTGCCGAAGTCGTCGATGGCGATGCGCACCCCCATCTCGTGGAGAGCGTGCAGGGCCTGGAGGGGCCGGCCGGCACTGCCCATGACCGCGGACTCGGTGAGTTCGAGCTGGAGCAGGCGGGCCGGCAGCCCGGTCTCGTGCAGGATCGCGGCCACGTCGGCGACCAGGTCGGAGTCCCAGACCTGGCGGACCGCGACATTGACGCTGACCACCAGGGGCGTGCCGGGCCGCTCCCGCTGCCAGGCGCGGGCCTGGCGGCAGGACTCGGCGAGCACCCAGCGGCCGAGCTGCACGATCGAGCCGTCCTCCTCCGCCAGGCCGATGAAGCGGTTGGGTGCGAGCCGCCCGAAGTGCGGGTGCTCCCAGCGGACCAGCGCCTCCACACCGCGCACCTCGCCGGTGTCCAGGGCGACCAGCGGCTGGTAGTCGAGCACGAACTCGCCCCGCTCGACGGCCTGCCGCAGCGTGCTGGACAGCGACTGGCGGGTCATCCGGTGCTCGTTGCGCTCCGGGTCGAAGAGTGTCCAGCGGCCCTTGCCGTCGTCCTTCGCCCAGTACAGCGTGGTGTCGGCGGCCTGCATCAGCCCGGTGGGGGTGGTGCCCTGGGCCTCCCGCTCGACCACGCCGATGCTCGCGGAGACCGCCAGCCGGTGCCCGGAGACGTCGAACGGCCGCTGGAACGCGTCGAGTACGGCCTCGGCGAGCGCGGTCGCCTGCCCGGTGCCGGTGGAGTCCCGGAGCAGCAGCGCGAACTCGTCGCCGCCCAGCCGGGCCGCGAGGTGGCCGCCGGGCCCGGCGCAGGCCAGCAGCCGGTCGGCCACCGCGGCGAGCAGCTCGTCGCCGACGCGGTGCCCGAGCGTGTCGTTGACCGCCTTGAAGCCGTCCAGGTCGAGGTAACACAGCCCGATCCGGCCGGTGCCGCGCTCCGGGGCGCGCGCGAAGGCGTCCGCCAGCCGTTCGAAGAACAGCGCCCGGTTGGGCAGCCGCGTCACCGCGTCGTGCATCCGCAGATGCCGCAACTGCCGCCGCAGCGACTCGCGTTCGCTGACGTCCTCGACGGTCAGCAGCAGCGCGCGGCTGTCGGTGCGGGCCAGGGACAGCTCGGCGCGCAGGTCGGTGCCGTCGGCCCGGGTGAGCCTGCGGGTGCAGCGCAGCCGGCGCCGGCTGCCGGTGAGGACGTCGTCGAAGGCGGTGCCGGCGTGCGGGTCGCCGGTGAGGCCGAGCAGCACGCGCGCGTCCGCCGACACCATCCGCTCCAGCGGCACGCCCAGCAGCCGGCCCAGCGCGGCGTTCGCCGCGAGCACGCCGCCGTCGGGGCCCAGCAGCGCCATCGCCGACCGGGCCACCGCGAAGGCGGCGCGGTAGTCGGTCGGCTCCGCGGCGTACGAGGACCGGCGCAGCCGATCACTGCGCGTGATCGTGGCTGCTGTGCTGTCGGGCTCGACGCCGGGGCCGCCCGCGGGTCCGCCCATGGACTGCTCCCTGTTCGCACTTCCGTCACTCGCGATCATATGGGCTGGCGGAGTTGGTGATCCAGCGCCGCTCTGGTGATTTCCCGCACGGATGCCACCCAGGCGACCGTTTCTGCGCGTGCGGGTCGAGCAAGTGAACGCTCTCCGCACATCATGACGCAGCGTAGTCACCCGGAGGAGTGGTGTCGCGGCCGGCGCAGGCGCTCACCCCCGTCCGATCGGCCGCGCCGGTCGTACGTTTTCGCGCCCCGCGCCCCCGCGGCCACTCACGCGTTCCGGGCCCTGCCGCGCACGCGCGCCACCGCCCGCCGCTGACGCGATCCGGGCCCCGTTGCCCGCGTGTTCCGGCCCCTGTCGCCCGCGCGCTCCGGGCCCGTGCCACCCGGGCGGTCGTACGGCCCCTCAGCTGCGCCGCCGCGCCACTCCGGCGGCAACCCGCACGGAGCATCCGAAACCGACAAACCGCCACAATCCATAGCAATGTGGGGAAAGTCCCGGACCGAATCCCGAACCTCCCGGAGGTCCTTGTGCGGCGGTCAGACCTCGCGTCAGACAACCCGGCGGACGGTACCCCCGGAACGGGCGCCGTCCCCCGGTCGCCGGGCGTGCCGTCCGGCGCGCGGCACCGGGTCCTGCGGGCGTTCGCCGCCGCGTTCGCCGGCTTCTCCGCGCTCGTCGCGTGGACCTTGATGACCGGTCCGGCCGCCGGCGCCACCGAGAGCAGCGCGTGCCTGCTGCCGCGCACCACCGTGCACCACTCCGAGGGGGTCGACGGCTGGGACGGCGACTACGCCCGCCCGGTCGGCGACGTCAAGGCGCTGATGGTCTTCCTGTCCTTCCCCGGCACCGACCCGCAGCTGACCCCCGCGCAGGTCGCCGCCGACCACTACCCGGCCACCGGCCGGTTCTGGGCCAACGCCTCCTACGGCCAGTTCCGGCTGCACCTGCACGCCGAGACCCGCTGGCTGCGGATGCCCCACCCGGCGACGGACTACCTGATCAGCCGGAACTGGGACGCGGCCGACCGCGACGCCTACCTGCGCGACGCGATCGCCACCGCCGACCCGTCGGTGGACTTCGCCGGCTACGACGTGATCTACCTCGTCGCCGACCCGGACGCGCCCGGCGTCGACTCCGACGCCACCAAGGTGGTGAACCTCGCCGCCCCGATCGCCGTCGACGGCAACCCGATCCGCCGCATGGTGACCGTCTTCGAGCACCACCCACCGGACCGCAACGTGCTCGCCCACGAGACCGGCCACATCTTCGACCTGCCCGACCTGTACTACCAGCCGCCGCCCGGCAGCAACGCCGACTGGGACACCCACGTCGGCGACTGGGACCTGATGGGCAGCCAGTTCGGGCTGGCCCCCGACCCCTTCGCCTGGCACAAGTGGCGGTTGGGCTGGCTCAGACCGGACCAGGTCGGCTGCATCGTCGGCATCGGCACCACCTACCACGACCTCAGCCCCGACGAGACGCCCGGCGGCACCAAGCTCCTGGTGGTGCGTACCGGTGAGGACACCGCGCTGGCGATGGAGGCCCGCACCCGTACCGGCAACGACCGCGCCTCCTGCAGCGAGGGCGTCCTGCTCTACGACGTGCGCTCCGACCGCGAGTCCGGCGACGGGCCGATCGACGTGATCGACGGCCATCCGGGGCACTCCGCGTGCCCGGCCACCTCCGTCTACCCGCCGCTGGCCGACGCGCCGCTGGGCGTCGGCGAGTCGTACACGGTGCCCGGCGGCAGCACCCAGGTCACCGTCCTCGGCCGGCAGACCGACGGCACCTGGTCGGTCCGGGTCACCGAGGCCGCCACCCAGGCCACCAACCAGCCGTCCGGCGTCGGCACGGTGGACTGACGATGGCCGGCCGCTTCCGTTTCGGCGCCCGGGACCCCTCCCGTCCCCGCGCCCGCTCCGGCACGCAGACCAGGACCGGCGCCCGCTCACGCCCCGGCATACGCGCCGCCGCCCTCGCCGCCTGCGGCCTGCTCGCGGTCGGGTCCACGGTGATCGCCGAGCCCCGGCTGGTCGGCTCCAACGCCGCGCCGCCGCCCGCGAGCCGCCCCTGCGCGCTGCGCGCCAAACCCGGCGTCGCCATGTCGGAGGGCTTCCCGCCGCACCCCTACCACGGCAGCGACGAGGAGTTCGCCCCCTCCACCGGCAAGGTCCGCGCGCTCACCCTGCTGATCGACTTCCCCGACGCCAAGGCCCCCTACAGCGCCCGCGAGCGGTACTCCGAGTTCTTCCCGGCGGTCAAGCAGTGGTACTCCACCGCTTCCTACGGCCGGCTCGACTACCGGTCCACCCCGGTGCTGCGCTGGATACGCATGCCGCGGCCCTTCTCCGCGTACGGGATCGGCCGCGGCTACGGCTGGGACGCGCACACCGAGATGATGCGGGACCTGATCAAGGCCGCCGGCACGAGCGTGGACTTCCGCGGCTACGACATCGTCAACATCCTCGTCACCCCCAACGCCGGGCCGCCGGCCGACCAGGCGGTGCTCTCCGTGACCTGGACCGGCGCCTCGGCCGCCACCACCGACGACGGCACCCACCTGGACAAGGTCTCGCTGATCTACGGCCACGACCAGTCCGGCTTCCGCGTCCTGGCGCACGAGAACGGCCACGCGCTCGGCCTGCCCGACCTCTACTCCGCCGACGACTTCCCGCGCACCGACCGTCTCGCCGGCCAGTGGGACACCATGTCGCTGGACTGGGGGCTGCAGGGCGACCTGCTCGCCTGGCACAAGTGGAAGCTCGGCTGGATCGACGACCGGCAGATCGACTGCGTCACCACCGCCGGCACCCGCACGTACAAGCTGCGGCCGATCGAGGTGCCCGGCGGCGGGAAGGCGGTGGTCATACCGTTCGGCGACACCACGGCGTACGTCCTGGAGTTGCGCGAGCCGCTGGGCAACGACAAGGACGCCTGCCGCAAGGGGATACTCGCCTACCGGGTGCGCACCGACGTCGACTCCGGGAAGGGCCCGGTCACCGTCGAGGACGCCCATCCGCTCACCGGCGCCTGCGACTTCAGCAGCGCGTCGTTCAACTCGCTCAACGACGCGCCCTTCACCCCCGGCGAGGGGTGGACCGACACGGCGGACGGCTTCGACTTCAAGGTGCTCTCACCGGACGCGGCGGGTGACTGGCGGGTGCGGGTCACCCGCCGCTGAACCGGGCCGATCGGCGGACCGGCCGACCGCGGGAACGCGGGGCCGGCCGACGCCGATCGGGAGGGCGATCAGGAGAGCAGTTCGGCCTCAAGGGTGATGTTCACGCCCGCGAGCGCCTTGCTGACCGGGCAGTTCGCCTTCGCGTCCTGCGCGGCGGCCTCGAACGCCTCGGCGGTCAGGCCCGGGACGCGCGCCTTCACCGCGAGGGTGATCCCGGTGATGCCCTCACCCGGCTGGAACGTGACGTTCGCCACGGTCTGGACGGTCTCGGGCGGGGTGCCCGCGCCCGCCAGGCCGTGCGAGAGCGCCATGGAGTAGCAGGAGGAGTGGGCGGCGGCGATCAGCTCCTCGGGGCTGGTCTTGCCGTTCGCGGCCTCGGCGCGCGACGGCCACGACACCTCGTACGTGCCCACGCCAGAGGTGTCCAGCGAGACCGTCCCGGCGCCGCCCATCAGCGGGCCCTTCCACTGGGTCGTCGCGGTACGAGTGGTTGCCATGGTGAAGCCTCCAAGAGTACGAACCGGCAGGCGGCTCGCGCCGCCGTAGGAACGCTACCTCGCGGCGGGGCGGGCGGGGGCGAAGGCACCGGTGCGCACGAGGAGTTCGCGCGGCGTTCGGGCATCCGGTGCGGCGAGAGGTCCGGCTCCCCGGGGTATCGGGGCACGACGAAGGCCCTCCGCTTCCGCGAAGGGCCTTCGTCTCTCAGGTGCGCCGCCAGGGACTCGAACCCCGGACCCGCTGATTAAGAGTCAGCTGCTCTAACCAACTGAGCTAGCGGCGCCTGCTGACGTCGTAGACATTAGCACCCGCTCCAGCAGGGTGTGAAATCGATGGACGTCAGCCCGTCACGGGTGTGCTGACCAGCGGCGGAGCCGGCGGCACCGGCCGTGGCCGGTCCTGCCGGACCGCCCTGACACAGGCCCACAGCAGCACGTCCGCGCCGGGCAGCCAGGGCTTGCGGGTGTCCGGCGCGACCACCCAGCGGGAGCGGCCGGTCTCGGGGCGCGGACCGCGCCCGCCGGCGGGCGCGCAGTCGTAGAGCGGCGGCACCGTCACCGCGTCGCCGCGGCCGTGGCAGAGCAGCGGCGGCACCCGCCGGCCCCACTCCTCCCACTCCAGCAGCGCGGGCAGCCGGTGGGCGGTGCCGGGCGCGGCCAGCACCAGCACCCGGCCGCGGTGCACGGCGGCGGGGCCGCTGCCGGGGCCCGCCGACCATAACTGCTCCAGCACCCGCCGCCCGAAGAGCAACGGCAGGTTGACCACGTCGAAGGCGGTGCCGCACGGCAGTACGCTCGGCGCGGCCGGGCGGGCCGCCCACAGCGCCTGGACGCTGCGCGGGAAGGCGCTGGCGGAGGCGAGCCACTCGGCGCCCGCCGAGGTGACGTACGCGGTGTGGTGCTGACGCTGGATCTCGTCCATGGCAGATAGATCTACCGACTGCATGCTTGCCCCCCGGGAGAAACCGGAGAAAGCGGGACAGGGGCGGCGCGGGGGAGTACCTTGCCCCGCCGGGGAAGCGGTCGGGGGTGCGGTCGGCGGCAGGGCAGGGGTGCGGCTACGGGGTGGCGCCGCCGCCCTTGATCAGGCCCTCGCCGTACTCGACCATCTTCTTCGCGTAGTCCTCGGTCCATCCGGCCCGCTCGGCGAGCTTCGCGAACGTCAGCCGGTCGAAGCGGCGCGGGTCCGCGAGTTGGGCCGCCGCCATCGCCTGGAAGTCCGTGGCGCGGTCGGCCGCGGCGCGGAAGGCCACCGCCAGTTCGGTGGCCCGCTCCAGCAACTCCCGCGGGTCGTCCATCGACTCCAGGTCGAAGAACCGGTCCGCCCCCTCCTCCGGCGCCGCCCCCGGCTCGAACAGCAGCGGAACGGGCCGTTTCGGCCGATCCCGGCCCGGCCGGTCCGCCTGTGGCGGCTGGCTCATCTCCCTACCTCCCAAGCTCGGCAACCCTTCCATTGTCCCGCACCCGCCCTCCGCCCTCCCGGGCCGCCGGCGCAGGCAAGGTCTTGGTGATGAGGGTGCGGAGCCCGAGGCGGGCGGCGTCGTGGTCGTGGCGGGCGTGCCAGGCGAGGCCCGCGGGGACGGGCGGGGTGGGGCCGGCGGGTTTGGCGCGCCACGTCCTTGGCCGAGCGCGCCGTTCCCCGCGCCCCTTGGGGGTCGCGGTCCTTCCGCGGAGGAGCCGCACCCACCCAGGGGCGCGGGGAACGGCGCGAGAACCCCCCACCGGCAGGTGGTCCCTCGACCGGCGGAACGCACCACCCCGGAGGGTCCAGCTAGCCCCGCCAGGACACGCGGTGCTCCGCGAGGTGGGCCAGGACCGAGTGGTTGGCCTCCCAGCCGTCGGGGAACTTGACGGTGACGCCGAGCCGGACCGGCTCGGAGGAGGGGTGCTCGTCGAGCAGGTCGGCCACCCCGGCCCGGCAGACGACGATGCAGGCGTGCCGGTGCCGGGACGCCAGCACGCACAACCGCCCGGTCTCGAGGTGGAACGCGGTGGCGTCGGGACGCCCGGACAGCGGGTGCAGGACGACCGTGACGTCGAACTCCCGCCCCTGGAGCCGGTTGGCGGTGTCCACCGCGACCCCGCAGACCCCGAGGGCCGTGAGCGCGGCGCGCACCGCGGCGGCCTGGTCGCGGTGGGCGGTGCCGACCGCGATCCGCTCGGCGGTGAGCGGCGCGGGGTCCGGGTCGGGCGCGGAGTACGTGAGCCCGCCGCGGTCGAGCAGGCGGCGGACGAGCAGCGCGACCGCCCGTACGGCCTCGGGGTCGGTCCGCGGGGTGTGCCGGGCGGGCAGCTCCAGCAGACCCCAGCCGCTCTCCGCGGCCTCGTCCAGGGTGCGGTCGAGCCCGCCGCCGTCGCCGCGCACACCGAAGCCGAGCCGCCGGTCGCCGGACCCGGTGCCGCTGCGGAACGGCGTGTACGGATAGAACGCCCGCGACACCAGCGGAGCGGCGGACGCGGGCAGCCGCCAGGACACCGGCAGCCGGTGCTGCGGCAGGCCGGGGTTGTGCGCGAGCAGCGTCACCACCGCGCTCGCCGACGGGTCCCAGCTCAGCCCGGCCCACTGCTCCGCGCCCACCACGCTGAACGGGTCGAGCTGGCCCGGATCACCCACGAACAGGGCGCGTTCGAAGAGCCCGGCGACCTGGAGCAACGCGTCCGACCGCATCTGGTACGCCTCGTCCACGATGGCGTGCCGCCACGGCTCGACGTCCTTGACGTACGCCCACTTGGCCGCGGTCGCGATCACCACCGCGCGGTCCCGCAACTCGGCGACGGAGGTGGACTTCGCCAGGGACGGGTGGCGGTCGAGCGCGGGGTCGGGCGGCGAGTCGGTGCCGTGCAGCCGGCCCACCGGCAGGTCGGGGTCGGCCGTGGCCAGCCGGTCGGCGAGGTCGTCGACCTGGGCGTTGGTCTGCGCCACGATCATCAACGACTCGCCCGCCGCGGCCAGTTCGCGCGCCGCGCGCACCACGAGCGTGGACTTGCCCGCACCCGGCGGCGAGTCCACGACGACTCCCCGCGCGGTGCCGCGCAGGGTGCTCGCGAGGATCGCCGAGGTCGCCTCGGCGGCGGCCCGGCCCGGGTCGAACGGCTCGTCCGCGCCCTGCGGGCCGTACGCCCCGCCGGCGGCGGCCGTGCCGGGGCTTCGCACGGGCTGGGTCACAGGTAGTCCTCCGCGGTCACGGGGTCGGGGGCGGTCGGGGCGGGCTCCGAGCCGGGCGGGCCGCCGTGCGTCCACGGGGTCTGCTCCGCGTCGGGGAGGGCCGGGCCGCTTCTCGGGTCGTGCTCGAACAGCGTGAAGGTGACCGTGTCGCCAGGGGCCGGCACCGAGCCCTCCCGCGGGGTGCGGCCACTGCCCATGCCGCCGGTCAGCTTCACCCGCACGCTCCACGCGGGGCTGTCCGCGGCAGCGCCGTCGGGGGTGCCGGCGGTGGCACGGAGGTCGTCGGTGCCGTCGGTGTCCGGGTCCCCCGCCGTACGCACCTCCAGCGCCGTACGCACCTCCAGCAGTTCCGCCCCCTGCGCCGACTTCGCGTCCGGAAGCGCGCGGTACGCCTTCGCGCCCGGCTCGGCCTGCGGCAGGTCGTCGGTGGCGATCGTGAGGAGGGGCCGGGGCATGGGGCGGCGGCCCTCGGACCAGGTCATCTCGACCTCGACGACCGTGCCGGTGAACGCCTCGCCGGACAGCCGTCGCGCCGCCATGGCGAGGGGGTCGTCCAGCGCTTCCTGGGCGGCGAGCCGGGCCTGCGCGGTCTCCCGCCCGGCGAGCTTCTGGGCCGCGGCGATCGCGTCGTCCCGCTTCGGCTGCGGCGGCTCGCCCGCGCCGACCCGGTCGCGGTGCCCGGTGAACGACCAGCGGTCCCGCTTCCACCGCTCCTCGACGTGCGCGCCCTCGGGCAGGGCCCGCAGCAGGTCGAGGCCGCGCCACATGTCGTCCCAGGTGGGGCGGAGCTGGGAGGCGACCAGATCCCGTATCCCCGCCTCGGCGGCGGCTCGCTCGGGCGCGGTGCGGGCCTTGTCGTAGCGGGCCTGGGCGGGGGCGAGGACGCGGTTGTCGAAGACCGGGTCGGTGGCCGGGCCGGCCGGGGGGCTGAGCAGCAGGCCGTCGGGGGCGCGGCCGGTCTGGGCGCGGGCCGCGGCGGTGGGCCCGTCGAGGCCGGGAGGCGGGTCGATCCAGCCGAGCAGGGCACCCAGGTGCTGGTCCTCCATGGCGCTCTGGCCGGTGGCCCAGTGCCGGGTGAGCAGGTCGGTCATGGCGAGCAGCAGGCCGCTGCCGGGGGTGCGGGCACGCTCGGCGTAGTGGGTGAGCCAGCGGCCCAGCAGCGGTACGGGGACCGGTACCGGGTGCGGGGCGTCCGGGTCCTCGACGGTGCGCAGGAAGCGGGTGGAGCGGCCGACCAGCCGGACGTATTCCAGGGCGGCGCCGTTGGGCACGACGACCTGGAGGGCGTCCGCGCACAGCTCGGTCTCCTCGCGGTTGCGGGTGGCCGGCTCGACCTCCACCTCGTCGCAGTAGGAGGCCAGCGCGCGGAGCAGCTCACCGGCGAGCCCGGCGAAGAAGCCGAACCGCAGCTCGCGGTCGAGCGGTTGCGGCACCACCAGCAGGGCGGGCGCGTCCCGGTCGGTGCCGATCATCGCGCCCAGCGGCGCGCCCGCCTCGCCCGCGGTGGTCAGCGGCACCAGCACCAGCGGCCGGCCGGAGAGGTGGCAGTGGCGTACGGTCGCCGCCGGGACGGCCCGCCGGGCGGAGACCGCCTCGGCGCGGGCGAGGGTGTGCAGCACGCTCACGCCGGGCCTCCCGGCGTACGTACGGTGCCGGCGCCAGGCTGCTCGGCGGCGGCGGTCGGCGCGCGTGGCGCGGGCGGTTGGGCCGGAGCCTGGGCCGGGACCTGAGCGGCGGTGCGGGCGGTGGCGTCGTCGCCGGCCGGGCCGGGCGCGGCCTCCGCCGCGGCGGACATCGCCTCCCCGCGCAGCGCGGCGGCCCGGCGCAGGGCGGCGACCGCCGGGTCCCGCGGGTCGCCCGCGCGGCCGTGCGCGGCGGCGAGCACCGCCTCGACGGTGGTGAGGTCGCCGAGTTCGCCGCGCAGCGAACGGCCCAGGGCCTCGACCCTGCCCGCCGCGCGCGACCGGTCCCGGCAGTGGAAGGCCAGCTCGCAGGTGGACAGGCACTCGGGGGCGTACGCGGCGGGGACGGTGTCCACGGCGGCGGCCAGCTCGGCCCGCGGCCGGGTCGGGGTGCGGCCGTCGGGCGTGTACGACAGGTCGAAGGTGGTGCCCTCCGGCAGCAGGTCGGTGATGTCCGAGATCCGGGTGAGCCGGGTGAGCTGGCGGCGGGTGACGGCGAGCTGCTTGCGGATGTCGACCCGGTCGGCGGTGGGCAGGTTGGAGAAGTCCTTGGGGCAGACCAGCAGGATGTCGGCGCGGGTCCGGCCGGGGTCGACGGCGTCCAACGCGAGTACGTAGACCGCCGACTGCCGGGCCGCCGCGCCGACCTTCATCGCGTCGGCGCCGCCGTCCAGGATCGGGAAGGACTTGATCTCGACCACGGTCCAGGTGCCGTCGGGCGCGATCACCACCGCGTCGGGTTCGAGGTGGACCGTGGAGCCCGCGACGTCCAGGGCGAGCAGCGGGTGGTCGAGCAGGGTCCATTCGCCCGGTACGGCATCGGCCAGCGCCATCCGGGTCCTGGCCACCCGCCCCTCGGGCCCCGGCGCCGACAGGTCGGGCAGCGCCGCCTTGCCCTCGGAGCCGAGCAGCCGCAGCAGTTCGGCGCAGCCGTCGGCCTTGACCCGCGCCTCGAAGGCGTGGCCGCGGGAGAAGGCGAACCGGGACTGGCCGAACCGGGCGGGGGAGCCGAGCGCTTCGGCGACCGCGCCCTTGTCCACCCCGGCGGCGTCCATCACCGCGCGGCGCTTGCAGCCGGGGTTGGCGGCGAGCGCGGCCAGCGCCCGCGCGTCCATCGGACGGGATGCGGTGGTGGGGCCGCGCAGGACGGCCAGCCGCTCCCGCAGGGAGTGCGTAGTGCTCACCCGGGAGAGTGTGGCATCCGGCAGTGACAACCGGGCCCAGGCCGTGTTGTGGAAGTCCCGCCTGCCCCGTGGCGCCTGGTACGCGCGCTCGCTGCGTTGTAGGGCTTGTCCGAGTAGGCCCACTACGAGGGCAACCCTCCGCCTTGCGATCTGGGGGCACCCCCACGCCGAAGGCTGTGGGGGAGCACCAGACGCCACGGGCCCCGCCCTTCGGGCGAACGGCGCTACTTCCAAAACACGGCCCAAGCGACCCGGAACGCACCCTCCGGGCGGGTCAGTTGCGCGCGGCCGGTTCGCCGTCGGGCAGGGGCGCGGTGCCGCTGCGGTCGTCGGGAGCCGGGGCCGGGCGTGGCACGGACGGCGCGGCAGCGGGGTCCGCGCTCTCCGCCGCCGGTTCGCCGCCCGAGGGGTCGGCGGATGCCGCTCCCGTGATACCCGTCGTATCGGACGGGGCGCCGGCGGAAGCGGTCGACCCGGCCGGCGCGGCCACGGCAGCCGCCGTACCCGCGACAGCGCCCGGAGCCGCATCCGCACACGCATCGGCGGCGTCCTCGCCCCGGGCCGCGGCCGGCCGCCCGAAGCCGTACCGCGCGTACAGCGCGTCCACCATCCGCAGCCCCGGCTTGGCCAGCAGGAAGCCGATGCCCATCACCAGCACGCCCGCGGCGGCGTCCAGCAGGTAGTGGTTGGCGGTGCCCATCACCACGAACGCGGTCATCAGCGGGTAGATCACGCCGAGGGTGCGCACCGTCCAGTGCCGCCCGTAGCGGAAGAGCATGATCCCGCACCACAGCGACCAGCCGACGTGCAGGCTCGGCATCGCCGCGTACTGGTTGGTGAGGTCGCCCATGCCCCGCGGCGCGCTCGCCTCGCCGCCCCACCAGCCGTAGGAGCCGTACTGCGCCATGGTGTCGATGAAGCCGTGGTGGCCGGTGAGCAGCCGGGGCGGCGCGGTGGGCATCAGGGTGAAGCCGATCAGCCCGATCAGGGTGGACAGCATCAGCCAGGTGCGGGCCACCCGGTAGTGGGTGGGGCGGCGGCGCCACAGCCAGACCAGGACCGTCGGCGTGACGATGTAGTGCAGCGACGCGTACGCGAAGTCGGCCGGCACGCCGAGGAAGGCGTGGTCGGTGAAGAGCCGGTTGAACCAGCGCTCCGGGTCGATGTGCACGATCTGCTCGAAGTGCAGGATGTCGGCGCCGTGCTGCACGGCGCTGCTCACGTCGCCCCGCACCAGCAGCCGCGCTCCGGAGTAGAGCGCGTAGACCACGGCGATGAGCGGAAGTTCGGTCCACCAGCGCAGCCTGCCGCGGTAGGCAGCGGCGCGCGGCGCAGTGGCGGTGATCGTCATCCGGACGTCTCTCCAGGTTCTCCGTTGGCCGCGGGTCCGGCGGTCTGGTCGGTGGCGTAGGCTCAACCGTACGCCGTACGTTACGTGCGGCGCACATCGCCCCCGAAGTTTCGCAGATACCCCGAGTTCGTACGGTGTTCAGCCCGGTTGTGCAGGGTAAGGACACCGCGAAGGACGCCCCGGTTCCGCTCCCGGGTTGCCTGCCGCGAGGTACGAAGGACGAGAACAGAGATTCCGATGTCGGTATCCCCGTCGGCCCAGCCGCTCCGCTCCCCACGGCGCCGCGCACCCCGTAACACGCTCAACCCGGATCGTATCCTTGATGCCGCCATCGCTCTGCTCGATCGGGACGGCGCCGAGGCTTTCACCATGCGCGCGCTCGCCGAGCAGTTGGGCGTCGCCACGATGGCCGTCTACTCGCACTTCCGCGGCAAGGACGAGATCAGTGACGCCGTCGCCCAGCGCCTGCTGGACACCGTGGAGCTGCCGAGCGCCTGCGGCGCCCACCCGGACCGCGAGCTGCGCGAGGTCTGCCTCGGCGTCTACCGGCTCTTCACCGAGCACCCCTCGGCGCTCCAGCTCCTCACCACCCGCTCCACCCGGGGCGACGACGCGATCGCCGTGATCGACCGGATGCTCGCGCTGCTGCGCGGGTCGGGGCTGTCGCCGCAGGCCGCGGTGCGCGCGCATGTGGCGCTGATGCAGTACACCGTGGGCTCCGCGCTGTGGAGCACCCGGCGCGCCCGGGTGCTGTGCGAGGAGGGCGCCCGCGAGCGGGTCCGGGCCAAGCTGGACGCCCTCCCGGCCGAGCGCTACCCCGCGCTGGCCTCGCTGGTCCCCGAGCTGCTGTGCGCGCAGGAGGACGCCGGGGCGCAGTACGAATGGGGGCTCGACCAGCTGCTGCGAGGGCTGCTCGCCGAGGTCTGACGGCGGTGGGCGATGATGGAGGCGTTTCGGCCCGGTCCGCGAAAGGTCCTTCGGTATGGCAGTGGTGGCGCCGCGTATTCTCCTGGTCCGGCACGGGCAGACGGAGTGGTCCCGCACCGGGCGGCACACCGGCCGCACCGACATCCCGCTCACCGAGGAGGGCCGGCGTACCGCGCTGCTGCTCGGTGAACGCCTCGCCCGCGCCCCCTGGAACGGCCTGCCCGGCGCCGAGGTGCGCACCTCGCCGTTGCTGCGCGCCGCCGGCACCGCCGACCTGGCCGGGTTCGGCCGGGCCAAGGAGTGGGACGCCCTGCTCGAATGGGACTACGGGCAGTACGAAGGGCTGACGCCCGCGCAGCTCCAGGAGCTGCGGCCCGGCTTCCACATCTGGCGGGACGGGGTGCCCGGCGGGGAGAGCCTGGCCGCGGTCGCCGAACGCGCGGACGAGGTGATCGGGTGGGCCCGGTCCGCGCCGCGTGACGTGCTGGTCTTCGCGCACGGCCACTTCCTGCGCGTCCTGGGCGCGCGGTGGCTCGGCTTCGACCCGGCCTTCGCGGCCGCGCTGCGCCTCGACCCGGCCTCGCTGTCGGTCCTCGGCTGGGCCTACGGCGCGCCGGCGATCGAGCGCTGGAACGATTCGGCGCACCTCGAGTAGCCCGCGGGCAGCGGCGGCCTCCCGGTGACCGCGGCGGTGGCGTTCCCCGCGGCCTCGGCAGCTCCCCGGTGGCCCTCGCCCGCAGGCCCCCGGCACCCCCGAACAGGGGGGCGGCGTGGGGATTCGCCAGGCAACGCCACCCCTGGCGACGGCCCCCCGGTACCACGGATGCCGTTGTACCAAGTGGGAGCCGATCACGTCGGTTTCCCCTTGGAGGGAGGTTGCCGTGGAGAAGAGCAGTGCTTCGGGCCACAGCCCCGAACCGAGCGTGCCCCCGGCGCGGGAGGTGGTGACCGTGCCGTCCAGGCAGGGTCTGGAGGCCGTGGACCTGCTCCGGTTGAGCACGGGCGTGGGGCCGGTGTTCCATGACCGCGTCGGGGACAGCCTGGCGTTCCTGGTCCCGCTGGGCACCGCGGACCGCTGGGACCTGCCCGGCAGCCAGTGTCACCGTACGGGCGGCGACCTGACCCCCTGCGGCAGCGGCTGGGTGGTCCCGCCGCACACCGACCGGGCGGTGACGGACCCGGCGGTGCTGCGGGAGGCGCTGGGCGTGGCCGCACGGACCATCGAGCTGGTCGACGGGTTCGCACAGCAGGCGCAGCACCAGCCGCAGCACCACCAGCCGCCGACGTCGGCGTCGTGAGGTGGCGTGACGCCGACGTGAGGTCGGCCGCGTCCTGAGCGCGGGATACGGCGCCGTGTCCGTGGCCGGGTGGACCGCGAAAGGCGACGGCAGTGTCGTCGTCGATAATCGGACCATGGCACGTCATCGGCGCGGCACCGAGGAGCCCCGCACCACACCCGTGGGCGGGGGCCTCGCCGAGCTGCGCCCGGACCGCGAGCGGCCGCAGGCGTGGACCCTGCTGGTGGGCGGCGCCCCGCAGTCCCATGTGGACCTCGCCGACCCGGCCCACCTCGACTTCGCCTACCAGCGCAGGCTCGGCCATGTCATCGACCTCGCCGCGCCCCCCGGCCGCCCGCTGCGGGTGGTGCACCTCGGCGGCGGCGCGCTCACCCTCGCCCGCTATACCGCGCACACCCGGCCGCGGTCGACCCAGCAGGTCGTCGAGCTCGACACCGCGCTCACCGAGCTGGTCCGGGCCGAACTCCCGTGGGACCGCACCTGGCGGATCAAGGTACGCGGCGGCGACGCGCGGGAGGGCCTGGCGAAGGTCCCCGACGGCTGGGCCGACCTGCTGATCGCCGACGTCTTCGCGGCCGCCCGCACCCCCGCGCACCTCACCAGCGCCGAGTTCCTCGCCGACGTCCGCCGCGCCCTCGACCCCCAGGGCCTCTATGCCGCCAACCTCACCGACGGCGGCGCGCTCGCCTTCCTGCGCGGCCAAGTAGCCACCGCACAGGCGGCGTTCGCCGAGACCGCGCTCGCCGCCGACCCGGCGGTGCTGCGCGGCAAGCGCTTCGGCAACGCGATCCTCCTCGCCGCCGACCGCCCCCTGCCCGTCGCCGAACTCACCCGTCGCGTCGCCACCGACCCCCACCCCGGCCGCGTCGAACACGGCCGCGCCCTCGCCGACTTCACCGCCGGCGCCCCCGTCGTCACCGACACCACGGCCACCGCCTCCCCGCCGCCCCCCGCCCACGTCTTCGACTGACATCCATCGGAGCATCCCGGCCGGCCCGTCCAGGGCAGGATGGGGGCGTGCGCAGAGGGGCACTGCACGTCGGCGTCTGGGCAGTGGCTACCGCGGTGGCGGTCGCCATGTCCTGGTTCGGCGTGCGCTCGGTGCTCCGCGGCACCGCCTACGACCCCCCGCGCACCCTCCCGATCCCCGCGGCGAGCAGCGGCCCCCCACCCGGCATCTCCAGCGCCGTCCACCGCCCCAAACCCCCACCCCACCCCACCACTTCACGCCCCCCCGCCTCCCCCCGCCCCACCGGCGACCCCGCCGACGTCCACAGCTACACCGTCGCCGGCGGCCAGGTCGTCCTCGACCTCGGCCCCACCTCCGCCTCCCTCGTCTCCGCAACTCCCGACCCCAACTGGAAGATGCAACTCTGGACCACCCAACCCGGCTGGCTCCGCGTCACCTTCACCTCCCCCTCCACCTCCACCGCCTCCACCCTCCTCTGCACCTGGAACGGCCACCCCCCCACAGTCCAGACCTACAAGGACGGCTGACCGACCAAGCCCGCGCGGCGTTTGAGCGCAAAAGTGACGCGCGCACGTCCACCACCGCCAGCCCGCGCGGCGTTTGAGCGCAGACAGGCTCCCCCGGGCAAGCAACCCCGGCTCTTCCCGCGGAGCGAATTCGCTAGGTTCGGCTCCATGGCAACAGTCCTCGTCGTCGAAGACGACCAGTTCGTGCGGTCCGCCCTCATCCGGCACCTCGGCGACGCCGGGCACACCGTGCGCAGCGTCGGCACCGCGCTGGAGGCGCTGCGCGAGGTGGCGCAGGTCGGCTTCGACGTGGTGATCCTCGATCTGGGGCTGCCGGACCTGGACGGCTCCGAGGCACTGAAGATGCTGCGCGGGCTGAGCGACGTACCCGTGATCGTGGCGACCGCGCGGGACGACGAGGCCGAGATCGTACGGCTGTTGAACGCCGGTGCCGACGACTACCTGGTGAAGCCGTTCTCCGTGGAGCACCTGTCGGCGCGGCTGGCGGCGGTGCTGCGGCGGGCGCGCGGCGGGGCGTCGGGGGAGCCGGCCGGGGGCGGGCGGATCAGGGTCGGCGGCCTCGAGATCGACGTACGGCGCCGGCTGGCGTTGCTGGACGGCGGCCAACTCGACCTCACCCGAAGGGAGTTCGACCTGCTGGCGTTCCTGGCGGCCCGCCCGGGCGTGGTGGTGCCGCGCCGCGAGCTGCTCGCGGAGGTGTGGCGGCAGTCGTACGGCGACGACCAGACCATCGACGTGCACCTGTCGTGGCTGCGCCGCAAGCTCGGCGAGACCGCGGCCCGGCCGCGCTACCTGCACACGCTGCGCGGGGTCGGCGTCAAGCTGGAGCCGCCGGCGTGACCGGTATACGGAGGGCGGCCCGGCGATGAGATGGGCGCTGATACGGGTGTCGGTGGCGGTCACCGCGATGGTGGTGCTCGCCTTCGCGGTGCCGCTCGGCCTGGTGGTCAAGGAACTGGCCAGGGACCGGGCGCTGACCAACGCCGAACGGCAGGCCGCCGCCGTGGCGCCGGCGCTGGCCATCACCACCGACCGCACCGAACTCGCCCGGGCCGTCGCCACCGCCCAGGCCGGCGGCGAGAACCGGATCGCGCTGCGCATCCCCGCCACCGCGCACTCGGCGGCGGTCGACCTCGGCCGGCACCGCGCCCCGCGGGCCGCGCTCGACGACGCGTCGGCGCACGGCGAGGCCGCGACCGTACGGGTGGCCGGCGGATACGCCCTGCTGCGGCCGACCGCGGTCGGGACCGGCACGATCGCGGTCGTCGAGGTGTTCGTGCCCGAGGCCGACGTCACCCGGGGAGTGGCCACCGCGTGGCTGGTGCTCGGCGCCGTCGGACTGGGCCTGATCGCGGGTTCCGTGGTGGTCGCGGACCGGCTCGGCAGCCGTACGATCCGGCCCGCGGTACGGCTGGCGGGCGCCGCGCGCCGGCTCGGCGAGGGGGACCTCGCGGTCCGGGTGCCGGAGGCGGGGCCGGACGAACTGCGGTCGGCCGCAGCCGCGTTCAACGCGATGGCCGACCAGGTCGTCCAACTCCTCGCCAACGAAAGGGAACTCGCGGCCGACCTCTCGCACCGGCTGCGTACCCCGCTGACCGTGCTGCGGCTCAACACCGCTTCCCTCGGGGAGAGTCCGGCCGCCGAGCACACCCGCGCGGCCGTCGCCCAACTCGAACGCGAGGTGGACCAGATCATCCGTTCCGCGCGCGAGCAGCGGTCCGGCCCGGCGGTGCCCGCGGGGTGCGACGCGGCCGAGGTGGTGCGCGAGCGGATGGCGTTCTGGTCCGCGCTCGCGGAGGACGAGAACCGCGAGGTGCGCACGGCCGGCGCCGACCGGCCGGTACGGGTGCCGGTCGCCCGGGCGGACCTCGCCGCCGCGCTCGACGCGATGCTCGGCAACGTCTTCCGGCACACCCCGGAGGGGACGGCCTTCGCCGTGGACGTGCACGAGTTCGACGGCGCGGTGATCCTGCTCGTCTCCGACGCCGGCGCCGGCGTCGCCGACCCCGCCGCCGCGCTCCGGCGCGGCCACGGCGACGGCGGTCCCGGGTCCACCGGGCTCGGGCTCGACATCGTGCGCCGGGTCGCCGAGTCCACCGGAGGGGACCTCGCCATCGGCCGCGGCGTCCTCGGCGGCACCGAACTCCGTATCCGCCTCGCCCGCACCCTCCCCACCCCTGCCCCTCGCCCCACCCACCGCCGCGGCTAGGGCCTGTCGTGCGGGTCTCCGCGGCGTCGCGTCGCCCGGCACGCACATCTCCGCGTTCTCGTCGGTCGCCGACTCCCCCCCCACAGCCTGGGGGGTGGGGGCACCCTCACCGCGTCGACTCCCTCCTCCGCCTTGCGGCTTGGGGGTACCTCCACGCCGCAGGCCGTGGGGGACCACCGGACACCGCTCCTTCACCCGCGGAGATTCGAACGACAGGCCCCAGCCGTGTCGACCCGGGGAGCCGGGTGCGGCTCAGCCGCCGGCAGGCGACCGCGGGGTTTCGGAGCGGTAGGTGTGGCCGAGTTCCGGGCCGAGCCCGAAGTAGTGGCGGAAGTTGTAGACGAGAGGGCTCCAGGCGGCCGGATCGACATGGTGCGTACCGGGCACGACGATCCGGGGATCGGCGTGCACCCGGAGAACCGCCGCTTCCACGATGACGAAGTCACCGGAGACGTCCGCCCGCACCCGTTCGGCGCGGGCCTCGAACTGGAGCGGGCACGTCGCGACGCGAGGCGGCCGGACCAGGTCGGAGGGCTCGGCGCGCAGCCCGGCCGCGCCGAACTTGTCCGGCTCGAACCGGCAGCCCGCGGCCTTGCCCTTGGGCACCGGATTCCGCCCGGTCAGCGGCGCCAGCCGCTCCACCGCGGGCCACTGCGCGGGCGCGGGCAGGCTGATCACCAGCTCGGGCCGGACCGCGAGGTTGCGCGCGGTCTGCCCCTCCCCGCCGAGGCCGAGCACGATCGTCCGGCCGAGCGCCCACGCCGAGGACATCGGGGCGAGGTTGAACGAGCCGTCCGCGTTCTCGGTGCTGAGGAGCACCACCGGCGTGCCGAAGTACAGCACGCTGGGCTCGATGACCTGGTGCGGCGGTGCCGGTGACGGTGCCGATACCGGGGCGGGTGCCGTCGGTGGTGCGGTCGCCCCGGGCCCGGCACTCGTGGATGCGCTGTTCATGGCCCGGACCCTACGAACCGGACGCTTCGGCGGCCGCCGAAGCGTCCGGCGCGACAATGGACCGTATGCACACGCACGGCGCACGCGACGCGGGCCCGGACCTCGCCCACGTGGCCGGGCTGATCGCCGACGGCACCCGGGCGGGTTTCTGCCTGGCGCTGCTCGACGGCCGGGCCTGGACGGCGAGCGAACTGGCCCGCCATATGGGCGTCGCCGCCTCGACCGCGACCGGGCATCTCAACGCGCTGGTGGCGGGTGGCCTGCTCGCGGAGGCGCGGCAAGGGCGCCATCGGTACGTACGGCTGGCGGGCCCGCAGGTGGCCGAGCTGATCGAGGGCCTCGCGGCGCTCGCCCCGGCCCGCACCCCGCCGCCCCCGCCACCGTCGCTGTCGGCGTCCGGCCGCCGCCAGGCCCTTGCCCACGCCCGCACCTGCTACGACCACCTCGCCGGGACCCTCGGCGTCGCGATCACCGACGCGATGGCCGCGCGCGGCCTGTTGAGCGACGCCCACGGCCTCGGCCTGACCGCTGAGGGGGCCGCCTGGCTCACCGGCCTGGGCATCGCCGTGCCCGCGGGCACCCGCCGGCCCGCGGTGCGCTCGTGCCTGGACTGGACCGAGCGCCGTCCGCACCTCGCGGGCAGTGTCGGCGCCGCGCTGTGCCGGCACGCCTTCGACGCGGGGTGGATCACCCGCATCGGCACCACCCGCGCGGTGGCGGTCACCCCGGCGGGCCGGCACGCCCTGCACGACCTTCTCGGCCTGCCCGCCGACGTCCTCCCGGCACCCGGCCGCACCGCGAGGACGTCAGCCGCTCGCGTCTAGCCCCACCTCGTACGGCGGACCGCCGCCGGAGTGCGTATCACCCCAGTGACTTGTGTGAGTGGCGGTGCGGGTGGGGCGTCCATAGCGTCGAGTCGGCGGCCCGAGCCGCCGTTTTTACGTCGATGCCCCTGCGCGGGGCCGAACGGAAGCGGGTCGGGCGATGGGTCGGGCGATGGTGAAGCGCGTGGTAGCAGGGACGTCGGTGGCGGCAGCGGCGGTGGCGGCGGTGGGAGCCGGGGGAGCACCGGCGCAGGCGGCCTCCGTGCGGGTGGTGCACCCGGGGGAGTCGATCCAGGCGGCGGTGGACGCGGCCGCGCCGGGCGACACCGTACTGGTGCTGCCGGGCACGTACCGGGGCAGCGTGCAGATCAGCAAGCCGCAGGTGACGCTGCGCGGCACCGGCGCGGGCATCACCGTACTGGCCCCGGCCACGACGGCGTCCGACCCGCAGAGCACGACCGGTCCGGCGAACCCCGCGATCAACCCCGCGACGAATCCCGCGACGAATCCCGCGACCAACCCCGACACCGGCACCGCGACAAGCACCAGCAGCAGCGCCGTCGCCTGTGCCGCGGCCGGTGACGGCCTGTGCGTCACGGGCGCGGACGGCGTGCGCGTCGAGTCCCTGACGGTCACCGGCTTCGCGAAGTACGGCATCTGGGCCACCTCCGCCGACCGCCTCACCGTCGACCACGTGCGGGCCGACGCCAACGGCCAGTACGGCATCGGCCAGGAGAAGTCGATCCGTTCGCGGTTCACCTCCAACGAGGCCAGCGGCAACGGCGAGGCGGGCCTGTTCGTGGCGAACGCCGTCTCCGAGGAGGGCGGCGCCACCGACACGCAGGGCACCGAGATCCGGGGGAACGCGCTCACCGGCAACCACATGGGCCTGGTCGTCCGCCGGCTGCGCCGCGTCACGGTCGACGCCAACACGATCTCCGGCAACTGCGCCGGCGTCTTCCTCGTCGGCGACGAGAACACCCCGCGCGCGGGCGAGATGACGGTCACCGGCAACACGGTCGACGCGAACAACGCCTACTGCGCGGCCAGCGCCCGCCTGCCCTACGTCCAGGGCTCCGGCATCGTGCTGACCGGCGTGGAGAACACCCTGGTGAGCGGCAACGAGGTCACCGGCAACGTCGGCGCCTCCCCGCTGTCGGGCGGCGTCGTGCTCTTCCCGAGCTTCACCGGCAAGCCCGACTCCGGCAACACCGTGCGGAACAACACGCTGCTGCACAACGGCCCGGCCGACCTCGCCGACCGTGACCACGGCACCGGCAACACCTTCACCGCGAACGAATGCCAGGTCTCCCTGCCCGCGGGCCACTGCTGACCTGCGGTGCCCGAAACCGCCATGACGCCACGAGAAAGGGCGGCACCATGACGACCACCCCGGACACCGAGGCCCAACGGGGGGCCCAGCCGCCCCCGTCCGACCCCGCCGCGGCCGAAGGCTCGGCCGGAAACCCAGGAGCCGACGCGGGAGCCGCCTCGATGCGGCTGCGCGAGATCGTCTTCGGCGCCGCCTGCGCCGCGTCCGTACGCGCCGCCGCCCGGCTGGGACTTCCCGACGCCCTCGGTGAATCCCCGCGCACCGCGGAGGAGTTGGCCGCCGACCTCGACGTACGGCCGGAGCCGCTGCGCCGGCTGCTGCGCGCGCTCGCCTGCTACGGGGTCTTCACCGAGGAGGCGGACGGCCGCTTCACGCACACCGACATGTCACGGCTGCTGCGCGAGGACGCGCCCGGCAGCCTGCACCACATCGCGCTGTGGTGCACCGAGCCGTGGACCTGGGACGCCTGGCCGCGCCTGGACGAGGCGGTCAGGTCCGGCCGCGACGTCTTCGCCGACCTCTACGGCAAGAGCTTCTTCGAGTACCTGCACACCGACGCGGCCGACTCCGCCCGCGTCTTCGACCGCGCGATGACCTCCTCCAGCCGGCAGGCGGCCCGCGACCTCGCCGCGTACGTCGACCTGACCGGCGTCCGCAGCGTCGTCGACATCGGCGGCGGCCAGGGCCTCGCGCTCGCCGGGCTGCTGGAGAAGGAACCCGGCCTGCACGGAACCCTGTTGGACCTGCCCGACGTCGTCGCCCACGCGGACCCGCGGCTGCGGGACGGCGGGGCGCTCGCCGGCCGGGTCCGGCTCGTGCCCGGCGACTGCCGCACCGAGATCCCGGTCCGGGCCGATCTCTACGTGCTGAAGAACATCCTCGAATGGGACGACGCCAGCACCCGTGCCACCCTGCGCAACGTCGTGGCCGCCGCGGAGCCCGGCGCCCGGGTCCTGGTGATCGAGAACCTCGTCGACGACAGCCCCTCCATGCGGTTCACCACCGCGATGGACCTGCTGCTCCTGCTCAACGTCGGCGGCGCGAAGCACTCCCGGGCGAGCATGACCGCGCTGATGGCCGAGGCCGGGCTCCCCGTGAGTGCGGTGCGACCGGTCAACCCCCACCTGTTCGCGTTTGAATCTCGGGTGAGCTGACCCTCCGGGGTGGGTGGTTCTGTCGGTTCCAGGACCACCCACCGGTGGACGGTCGGGGGTACCTCCCAGGAGGAACTCCGGGGGAGCACAGCTCCCCGCGCCCCTGATCTCAGGGGCGCGGGGAGACCGGGCGGAACGGCTAGTCGCGTTCCCAGCGGTAGAACTCCTGGGCCATCGCGTCCTTCGGCTCACGCCAGTTGACCGGGTCGTACGCCGACACGTAGGGCGCGAGGGCCTCGCTGATGCGGCGGAACTCGGGGTGCCCGGTGTGCTTGGCGACCTCGGGTCCCGGCGGCCGGTCGGCCTCGATCAGGTGCAGGTAGAGGTCGTCGTGGAACCGGAAGAGGCTGCGCCCGGTGACACCGATCAGCCCGGGCAGTTCACCGCGGTCCGACGCGGCGAACTCTTCGGCGATGGCGGCCGCGGTGTCCGGCTTCATCCGGGCCACGATCAGGCTGCGGTGCATGCGCGCTCACGCCCCCTCGGCGGTGCGGGGCGGCATCGCGGACAGCCCGCGCTCGGCGGCCTGCTTCTCGACGCGCTCGCGGATGCGCTCCATCTGGACCACGGAGTTGCGGTTGATCCGGTCGGTCATGGCCGCGTCGTCCACGGGCGCGGTCGGCTTCATCGCGAAGTCCTGCACCCACCGCATGGAGGTGCCGCCGGGCACCTCGGCGTACTCCCAGTGGATGTCCATGTGCGCGAACGGGCCGGTCTCCACCCGCCGGGCGCGCACGGTCAGGTTGCGGCGGTCGGTCACCCGCTCGGAGACCCAGCTCCACACGGTGCCGTTCTCGTCGGGGTGCATGGTGAGCCGGAAGGTGACCTTGTCGCCCTCGCGCGCCATGATCTCGACGGCCGCGTACTCGCTGAACAGCTGCGGCCAGCTCTCCAGGTCGTTGGTGAGGTCCCAGGTGAGGTCCACCGGGGCGGCGATGATGATCTCGTTCTCGGTGTGCCCTGCGGTCGATGCTGCCATGAGCTGAACTCCTTCTCGTGGGGTACGGGTCAGGCCGCGGCGGCGTTGAGCTGGGAGTTGACGCTCGCCAGGAACTCGTGCGGGGTCTTGCAGGTCTCCGCGTCGTCGCCGATCTTGCGGCTGTAGCGCTTCTCCAGCTCGGCCACGATGCCCAGCAGGCCCAGCGAGTCGAGGTTGAACTCCTCGAACGTCGTCGCCGGGCTGGACGCCATCGCCGACGGGTCCACCGACAGCCCGGCCCGGTTCTTCATCAGGTCGGACAGCTCGTCGAAGGTGACGGGGCCGTCCGCGGTCGTGTTCGTCGGGTCGTTCATGGGTCCTTCTCCTTCGGTGGGGGGAACTTCGGTGGGGGAACTTCGGGGGAACCTCAGTGGGGGGAAAGGGGGGACTCGGGCACGCGCAGCACCAGCGCCGCGTTGCAGCCCATCAGCCCGCGGCTGAGCACCAGCGCGGTGCGCAGCGGCGCGATGCGGGCCTCGCCGGTGACCACGTCGAGGTCGTGCCGGACCTCGGTCACGTTCGGGGTGGGCGGCACCACGCCGTGTTCGAGGGCGAGCACGGCCGCGGCGGCGTCCAGCGCCGAGGCGGCCGCGTAGGCGCGGCCGAAGCCGGTCTTGGGGGCGGTGACGGGCACGGTCGCGGCGCGCGGCCCGAGCGCGTCGGCGATGGCGAGGGCCTCGGCCTGGTCGGCCTCGGGCACGCCGAGCGCGTCGGCGAAGACCACGTCCACCTCCTCGGGCGCGCAGCCGGCCTCCGCCAGCGCGCCCCGCGCCGCCCGCGCGAGGCCCTCCCGGGAGTGCCGCCAGCCGCCGGTGCCGGTGAACGTGGCCGCGTGCCCGGCGACCACCGCCCGTACCCGCGCGCCGCGCCGCCGGGCCGCGGACTCCTCCTCGACCACGAACATCGCGCCGCCCTCGGCGGGGGAGTAGCCGCAGGCGTCGTCGGTGAACGGCAGGTAGGCGTGCCGCGGGTCGGTGGCCAGGCTCAGCTCGTCGTAGCCGAGCTGGCACACCACGGAGTACGGCGCGAGCGGGGCCTCGGTGGCGCCGACCACCATCGCGTCGGTGCCGCGCCGGATGGCCCGGCCGGCGTGCGCGAACACGTCCAGGCCGCCGGCCTCGTCGTCGGCGAGCACCCCGCACGGGCCCCGGAAGCCGCCGCGGATCGAGACCTGGCCGGTGCTGGCCGCGTAGAACCAGGCGATGGACTGGTACGGGCCGACGAACTGCGGCCCGCTGCCCCACAGTTGCTGCAACTCGCGCTGGCCGAACTCGCCGCCGCCCGAGCCGGCCGCGGTGACCACGCCGATCGCGAACGGCGAGTCCGGGTCCGCCGCCAAGTGGGCTTCGGACAGGGCGAGTTCCGCGGCCGCCATGGCGAAGTGGCTGAACCGGTCGGTCTGTACGAGGAAGCGGTCCTCGACCAGCCCGGCCGGGTCGAAGCCGTCCTCGACCTGGCCCGCGACCTTCAGCGGGAGCCGCTCGCAGCCCTCCCGGCGGACCGGGCCGAGCACCGAACCGCCCAGCTGCACCGCCTTCCAGAACGCCTCGGTGCCCACGCCGTTCGGCGCGACGACGCCGATCCCGGTGACCACGGTCTGCCCGCGGCCGCTGTCGGACCCGCTCATGACGTGCTCCTCTCGGCGTGTGCGAGCACCACCGCGGACTGGAAGCCGCCGAAGCCGCTGCCGACCGACAGCACGGACCGCAGCCGGACCTGCCGCGCGGTGCGGGGCACGTAGTCCAGGTCGCAGTCCGGGTCCGGGGTCTCGTAGTTGGCGGTCGGCGGCACCACGTCGTGCGTCAACGCCAGCGCGCACGCGGCGAGTTCGATCGCGCCGATGGCGCCGAGCGAGTGCCCGACCATCGACTTGATCGAACTCATCGGCACCGAGCGCGCGTGCTCGCCGAGCGAGCGCTTGACCGCCGCCGTCTCGTGCCGGTCGTTCTGCTTGGTGCCGGAGCCGTGCGCGTTGACGTAGTCCACGCCGGTCCGGTCGATCCGCGCGTCGGCCAGCGCCTGGTCGATCGCCTCGGACATCTCCCGGCCCTCGGTGGTCAGTCCGGTCATGTGGTAGGCGTTCCCGAAGGTCGCGAAGCCGCGCAGCTCGCAGAGGATGCGGGCACCGCGCCGCCGGGCGTGCTCCCACTCCTCCAGCAGCAGCACCGCCGAGCCCTCGCCGAGCACGAAGCCGTCCCGGTCCGCGTCGAACGGGCGCGAGGCGTGCGCCGGGTCGTCGTTGCGGGTCGAGGTGGCCTTGATCGCGTCGAAGCAGGCGACCGTGATCGGTGAGATCGGCGAGTCCGCCGCCCCGGCCACGATGATGTCGGCCTTGCCCTCCTGCACGGCGTGGAAGGCGTGGCCGACCGCGTCGAGACCCGAGGTGCAGCCGGTGGAGACCGTCTGCACCGGGCCGTGCGCGCCGATGTCCTCGGCCACCTCCGAGGCGAGCGCGCTGGGTTGGAACGCCCGGTGCAGATGGGCGCCCGCCTCCTGCGGCGACACGTCCCAACGGCTTCCCGACGCACTGACCTTGACGTAGTCCCGTTCCAGCCGGGTGGTGCCGCCGACGGCCGAGCCCAGGCACACCCCGACCCGCCACGGGTCCTGCGCGGCGAGGTCGAGACCGCTGTCCCGGATCGCCTCGCGCGTCGCGGTCAGCGCGAACTGGGCGTAGCGGTCGGCGCGTTCGGCCAGTTCGGCGCCGAGCCCTGCCGTCCTCGGGTCGAAGTCGCACTCCGCGGCGATCCGGGAGCGGAAGCCGGCCGGGTCGAAGAGGCTGATGCCGCGGGTGGCCGTACGACCGGAGGTCAGCAGGTCCCAGAAGGCCGGTACCCCGATGCCGCCGGGGGCGACCACCCCGAGGCCGGTGACCGCGACCCGGCGGTCGCCGCCAGGGCGGTTCACGCCCGCGCCTTGGTCGGGTCGGGAGGCGCCGAGGCAGCCTCGCCGGCCACCTCCGCCACGCCCTCGGTCTCCTCGGTGTCCACGTGGCCCAGCTCCGGGCGGGGCGCGAGCGGGCCCAGGTGGAAGACCATCCGCGCCTCGCTGTCACCCACGTTCCGGAACCGGTGCCGCATGTCCACCGGGATCATCAGGCCCTGCTCCGGCCGCAGCGGGTGGCTCACGCCGTCCAGGTCCACCTCCAGCTCCCCGCTCAGCACGTAGACGAACTCCTCGGAGTACGGGTGGTAGTGCTCGCCGATCCGCTCGCCCGGCTGCACGATCGCCACGCCCATGAAACCGCTGGTCGCGCCGACCGACGCGGGCGTCAGCAGGGCCCTCAGGTCGCCGCCGCGCCGGCGGTTCGGGCTGGTGTCGTCCAGGTGCACGAGGCGCACTTCGTTCGTCATTGCGGCTCCTTCGGGGCGGGGTGTCCTGCGGGTGTGGGCGGGGACGCGGGTGCGGGGCCGGGGTCGCGGGGCTGTCGGGTCACCGCGAGGCGCGGTCCGTGACGGGGGTCATGGGGTGGCCGCCGTGGCCGAGCCCGGTGGGGTCGGCGGGCTCGCCCGGCACGAGGAGTTCGCGCAGCACGTCGGTCGGGCCGTCCGCGGGGACCGGCGCGGCCGGGCCGTCGGAGGGGAGCCCGCGGACGTCGATGACGCGGACCACCGTGTCGTCGCGCTGGAAGACCGTGGAAGCGGCCAGCGGGTGCGTCGGGTCGGTGGCGGCCGCGGCGTCGAGGGCGCCGAGCAGCCGGGCCGCGTCGGCGCCGCGGCCGGGCCGTACCGGGTACAGGAACGCCTGCCGGGTCAGCGGCTCGCCGCCGCCGGCGCCGAGGGCGGGGGCCGGGTCCGTCTCGTGGCCGACCGCGGGCAGGGCCGCCCGGGCGAAGAAGGCCCGCGCCGAGGCGGCGGCGGTGAGGTCGCGGTCCTCTTCCAGGTAAGGGTTGATCGCCTCCTCGACGGCCCTTACCTCCGGCTGCGCCGCCACGTGCCGTAGCGCGTTGCCGAGGTCACCCGCCACCTCGACCGCCCGGACCACTCGGTTGCCGTACATGAAGAGCGACGTGCGCAGCAGCCGTGTGGTGTCGTCCACCTGGGCCTGCGGCGCTCGGTAGTCGGACAGCAGCTTCGCCACCGCTTCCTCGCTGCCCGGCTTCACCGTGAAGGTGATCGCGTGCCGCACCACCCCGCCCGAGCACAGCGGCGGCGCGGGCACCGGGTCGAGCCCGGCGGCGGGCGCCGCCGGCGGCTTCGCCGCGGCCCGGGCGGTCCGCGCGCCCTGTGCACCGGGCGCGCCCTGCTCCGGCGTCTCCCGCGCCACCAGGAACCGCAGCGACCTGGTGTCCCGCACGCACCCGTGCAGCGGCTCGACCATCGCGCGGTGCGCGGCGCTCTCCACCCACTCCAGGAACGGCTCGCTGCCCTCCCACTCGCTGGTGATCAGCCACTGCGAGGAGTTCCCGAGTGACTGGCACAGCTGGTCGCTGATGTGTCCGGGCACAGCCGCCACCTGGTGGCGTATCTGCTCGTACGCCTCCAGGAAGCGCTGCTGCCTGCCGTCGAGCACGTCCAGCAGCAGTACGACGCGCAGCCGGGCCGTGCCGGGTACGGCGGAGGAGGAGGGCGGGGCGAGCCGGTCGTCCAGAGTCGTCATGGAAGATCGTTCCTCTCGGGTGGGGCGGGGTGCGGACGGCCGCGGGCCGAGCCGCGTGGTGGGGAGCCCCGTGGTGGTGCCGTTGCCGGGGCGCGGCCGGAGGGCCCTGAGCCGCGGGGCCGCCGCCGGGCGGTGATGCCTTCCGCATATGCGTCAGGCCGTATGCGCGCGGCGGGACCGCCTGTTTCCGATGCTCAGCCCCGGGCGGGAATCGTGCGCGGCACGTGAGGCGGCCGAGTGAAGCACCGCCCGACCCGGCCCGCGGAACGCCTCGGCAGGGAAAGGAGCTACCGCCGGGAAGCATCCGCGCGGCGGGCCCGCGCCCCACTGCCGCGCGCACCCCCCACCCCCACTCCGGAGACCCCCATGACGAACGCCCCGCACCCCGCGCCCCCGCCCGGCTCCCCGCCGCCCGGCTCAGCCGCCCCATCCACCTCGGCCGGCTCGGCCGCCGCCGACGGGCACACCGACGACCGGGTGCCCGTCCTGATCGTGGGCGGCTCCCTCGTCGGCCTGTCCGCGTCGCTCTTCCTCGGCCGCCTCGGCGTGCCGCACCTGCTGGTCGAGCGGCATGCCCGCACCTCGTACCACCCGCGCGGGCGCGGCAACAACGTCCGCACCATGGAACTGATGCGCGTCGCGGGCGTCGAGGACCGTATCCGCGCCGCCGCGTCCGTGCTCGCCGAGAACCACGGCATCCTCCAGGCCGACACCCTCACCGGCTCCGAGCAGGAGTGGCTCTTCCGCACGATCGACCCCGGCGGCGGACTCTCCCGGATCAGCCCGTCCGGCTGGTGCCTGTGCAGCCAGAACGACCTGGAGCCCGTGCTGCTGGCGGCCGCCCGCGAGGCGGGCGGCGACATCCGCTTCGGCACCGAACTGGTGTCGTTCGCGCAGGACGCGGACGGCGTCACCGCCGAGATCGCCGATCGCGCCTCCGGCCGGGTCCGCACCGTGCGCGCCGACTACCTGATCGCCGCGGACGGCCCGCGCAGCCCCGTCCGCGAGCGCCTGGCCATCCCCATGACCGGGCCCGGCGACCTCTTCCACAACGTCAGCGTCACCTTCCGCGCCAAGCGGCTGGCCGACGCGGTCGGCGACCGCCGCTTCATCGTCTGCTACCTCACCAACCCCGACAGCCCCGGCGCGCTGCTGCCGGTCGACAACGCCCAGGACTGGGTCTTCCACGCGCCCTGGCGCCCCGACGACGGCGAGCGCCTGGAGGACTTCACCGACGAGCGGTGCACCCACCTCATCCGCACCGCGGTCGGCGTGCCCGACCTGGACGTCGAGATCACCGGGAAGGCGCCCTGGCACGCGGCGGAACGTGTCGCCGAGCGGTACGGGCACGGCCGCGTCCTGCTCGCCGGGGACTCCGCGCACGAGATGTCGCCCACCGGGGCGTTCGGCTCCAACACCGGTATCCAGGACGCGCACAACCTCGCGTGGAAGATCGCCGCCGTCCTCGAAGGATGGGGCGGGCCCGGCCTGGTGGACAGCTACGACGCCGAGCGGCGCCCGGTCGCGCTGGCCACCGCCGCCCGCGCGTCGGCCCGTTCCGCCGAGCACAGCCACCCCGGGTACGAAGCCGCGCCGGTCATGGCCGGGCCGCGGGCCGGCCTGCTTCCGGCCGTCCTCGGCTACCGCTACCCGCTCGGCGCGGTGCTCGGCGCAGATCCCCAAGAGGCCGCCGTTCCGGCCGACTTCAGCCCGCGGGCGGTGCCCGGCGGGCGCGCGCCCCACCTGTGGGTGCGCCGCGGCGGCGAGCGGATCTCCACGCTCGACCTCTACGAGCGCACGCCGGTCCTCCTCACCGGGCCGGCCGGCGGCGCCTGGCACGATGTCGCGCGGCTCGCCGCGGAACGGACCGGGGTGCCCCTCGCGTGCTACCGGTTCGGCCAGGAACTGGAGGCCGACCCGGACGGCCCGGGCGCCCCGGACGGCCCGGGCGCCCCGGGCGGACCTGCGGGCCCGGGTGGACCTGCGGGCCCGGGTGGACCTGCGGGCCCGGGTGGACCGCCCGGGGGAGCCCCCGGCGGCGCACCGGCCGGGCCGCCCGACTTCTGCGGGTTGCACGGCATCGGGGAGGAGGGCGCCGTGCTGGTGCGGCCCGACGGGTTCGTGGCCTGGCGCTCCGAGGGCGCCCGCCCCGACCCGGAGGGGGTGCTCCGCGCGGCCCTGGACGAGGTGTTCTGCCGGGACTGACCCGCCAGGGTGCCCCCGCCCGTGATGCGCGGAATCTCGGGGGCCTCGCGGGGCCCTCGCGGGACGGGCCCACCACCGGCAGGTGGGCCCGGAACCGGCAGCGCCGGGCGGCCCGGGGGGTCCCGTCACCGCGCGACCCGCCGGGCGGCCCCGGGGGGGCCCGTCACCGCGTGACGCGGTACCTCCCGGCCATCCCGTGCATCATGTGGGCGGCCACATGGCAGTGGTAGAGCCAGTCACCCGGGTTGTCCTCGCGGTACTCGACGGTGAGGGTCGTGGCGGGCCCGAGCACCTGCGCGTCGGTCCAGCCGGACGGGCCGAGCCAGCGGTGGCCGTGGATGTGGAAGACGTGGAAGGAGTTGCCGAGCGTGGCGACCCGCCACCGCACCCGGTCGCCGCTGCGCGCGCTGAACGTGGGGGCGTTGTCGACGAACGCCCCTCCGTTGCAGAGCGAGAGGTCCTGCTTGAGCGGGGACGCGTCGGGCGCGGCGAGGTCGTGGAAGAAGAGCACGAACTCCCGGTCGACCTCGGGCGTCCGGGCGTCGGTGACCGCGATCATCCCGAAGAGCCCCAGCTCCGCGCCGATCTCCATGACCGGTCCGCCGCCGACGAGCGCGCGCGAGTCCATCGAGCCGGGCCCGGGCGACGGGGGTTGATCGGCGGTGCCGCCCGACCCGGTGGCGGGGCGCGGCGGGATCTGCGGCGCCGCGTGGTCGTGGTACGGCCAACTCCCCACGGAGCTGGGCACGCAGATCCACGTGTAGGTGTAAGTGCCCTGGTAGGGAACGGCGGTTCCCTCCGCGTCGGGCGTATCCGCCATCCAGGCACCGTCACTTGACGGGCTGTACCGCACGCCGTGCGGGTGCATGGTGTGCGGCCACTTGTAGTGCGCGTCGTTGTTGCGGAAGTGCACCTTGATGACGTCGCCGACCTCGGCGCGCAGCACGGGGCCGGGGATGCCGCTGTTCGCGCCGATGCCGTGCGGGCCGAGGTCGGCGGGCAGCGGCTGCTCCCAGTTCGGGGTGTAGGCGCGGTAGCCGATCGCCTGATACGTCGTCTGGTCGGCGGTGAAGGCCATGCCGGTCATGCCGTCTCGCCCGTTCGGCACGGCGTTGTGCGCGAAGGAGTCGGCCTGGACCCAGTACTCGCGGACACGCCGGCCGGCGGTGGCCCGGAAGGCTTCCGTGGCGAAGGGGTCGGCGCCGGTCCCGCTTCCGGTGACGGCCTCGGCGGGCGTGGCGGGCGCGGCGGCCATCGCCAGCGCGGCGGCCGCACCGCCGCCGGTCAACGCACGCAGCAGGTTGCGGCGGCCGCCGTCTCGGCGCGGTTCACGTACCGGCTCCGGTGACATGGACGTCCTCTCGCTCGGGGGTGGTGGTCGGGTGTCCGGCGTTCCTGAAGGGCACTCAGGAGGGCCGCCGGGCGCGGCCTGCGGGCTCGCCGCCGCGTTCCCACTGTGCGGGGTGCCGGTGGCGGCGGCCGTGCGCCCCGCCCCGGGAGGGTGACCGAAACAGGCAGGTGGCGGTGCCGGCCACCCGAAGAGCGGACGCGTTCACCCTCGTGCGGCTCTCTCCGGTGGCGGTCCCGCCAGGGCTGGCTGACGGTGAGCTTGCCGTCACTGCGCTTGTCGGGTTGACACGTTGTCAGCCGGCGCACGTCGTCGGCGGAAGGAATCGTCCCTATGCGTACTGCCCGCACCCTCGTGGCCGGAGCCGCACTCACCGCCTGCCTCGCCCTCGCCGCTCCGGCCGCTCACGCCGCGGGTGCCGTCAACATCTACGACCCGAGCGGCCAGGGCTCGTCGTCGTCCTCTTCCACCTCTTCCTCCTCCGCGTCGGATTCCGGTAAGTACTCGCACTCGTCCGACAGCGACGGTTCGCAGGACTGGACCGGCCAGGGCTCGGACGGCGGCCAGTGGCACAAGCCGCACGGCGGCATGCACACCGGTGGTGGCGGCATGTCGCTGGCCGGCGGCAGCAGCCTGGCGGCCGGTTCGGTGCTGCTGCTCGGCGGCCTGGGTGCCGGCGCGTACGTCCTGCGCCGTCGTCGCGGTACGGCCGGGGCCGGCGCCCTCGCCTGACCCGTCCCACCGTCCGGCCTTCGCCGGCCGGACCGTAGTGGCCACCGCCGCGGTACGGCGGTGGCCACTCCCCGGAGCCTCGTCCCGGGAGGCCCCTTTTCCGGCGGCCGGGTGCGTGCCGTCCCGCAACGCGCCCGGCCGCCCGCCCGTTGCCGTTCGCCCGCTTGGCGGTCAGTGGCCGGCCCCGGCTCCTCGTATCTCGCCCGTCGTCAGAAAGGCAGCACCGTATGAGCACGCAGCCGCCGCAGCGCGACCCCAAGGGGGCGGACGCGCCGCCGCCGGCGCGGGACAGCGGCACCCGGGTCCTGCGCTGGGCCGTCGCCGCGACCCTGGTCGGCGCGTTCCTGGTCTTCCGCTCCTTCGACTCCTCCGGCGCGGACACCGCCGTCGGGGCGCCGACGCCGCCCGCCGCCAGTGCCGCCTCGGCGCCGTCGGCCGATCCGGTGGTGACGATGGCGCCGACCACCGCACCCTCGCTGCCGCGCGCGACGCCGACGAAGATCTCCATCCCGAGCATCGGGGTGAACGCCCCCTTCACCATGCTCTCGATGGACGCCACCGGAGTGCTCCAGCCGCCGCCCGACACCGACCGCAACCTCGCCGGCTGGTACCAGGGCGGCGCCAGCCCCGGTGAACGCGGCAACGCGATCGTGGCCGGCCATGTGGACACCACGAGCGGCCCGGCGGTCTTCTACCTGCTCTCCTACCTCAAGAAGGGCGACCCGATCGACATCACCCGCGCCGATGGCACCGTCGCCACCTTCACCGTCGACGAGGTCGACACCTTCGCCAAGGGGGACTTCCCCGACCAGCGGGTCTACGGCGACACCCCCGACGCGCAACTGCGGATCATCACCTGCGGCGGCGTGTTCGACCACAAGAAGCGCGACTACGAGTCGAACGTGGTCGTCTTCGCGCACCTGACCTCGTCGCGGAACGCGTGATCCCGCAGGGCCCCGGCGCCGATCGTTAAGCCGCCCCTTCCGGTTCCTTAAGCCCGTCCTAAGAAGCCGATCAACCGTCCTGAACTGGGCTTTTGTCCGATCCGTGCCCGCTAGCGTGCTGCCCGCCCCCACCTCCGAGTACAACAAGGCAGGCAGCCATGGCAGCCACCACCCACCGCCGGCGTCCCGGCCGCAGGACGCAGGTGCTCTGCGGGATCACCGCGGCGGCGGCCGCCGCCGGCGGCGCGTTCGCCTTCGCCGGCTCCGCGAGCGCCGCCACGGTCGCGGCGGCGTACCGCACGACCAGCGACTGGACCACCGGCTACACCGGGCAGTACGAGATCAGCAACCCGAGCGACAGCCCGCTGGACGGCTGGACGCTCTCCTTCCGCCTGCCGGCCGGCAGCACCATCGGCTCGCTGTGGAACGGCGCGTACACCGTGTCCGGGCAGACGGTGACGGTCACCCCGGACAGCTGGAACCACACGCTCGCCCCCGGCGCGACGGCGGACATCGGCTTCACCGCGAACGTGCCCGGCGGCAACGGGCCCGCCGCCGCGCCCGCCGGCTGCACGATCAACGGCGCGAAGTGCTCGGTCGACGACGACCCGACCACCGCGCCGACCGGCCGTCCCACTGGGACCGCCACGCCCACCGCGACCCCGACCGCGACCACGACCGCGACCCCGTCAGGGACCCCCGCCCCGACCGCGACCCCGACAGCGGGGACCGGTGCCGGCTCGGCGGCCTCCGGCGGGTTCGCCCCCTACGTCGACACCTCGCTCTATCCCGCGTACGACCTGACGGGGGCGATGAAGGCCGACGGGGTGAAGCAGTTCAACCTCGCCTTCGTCGTCTCCGGCGGCGGCTGCACCCCGAAGTGGGGTGGCGTCACCGACCTCGGCAGCGACGCGGTGGCCGCCCAGATCGGCGCCGTGCGCGCGGCGGGCGGCGACGTACGCGTCTCCTTCGGCGGCGCCAACGGCACCGAACTGGCCTCCGCGTGCTCCTCGGTGAGCGACCTCGCGGCCGCGTACGGCAAGGTCGTCGACGCGTACCGGCTCACCAAGGTCGACTTCGACGTGGAGGGCGGCGCGCTGGCCGACACCGCGGCCGACACCCGCAGGGCGCAGGCGATCTCGCAGCTCCAGGCGAGCCACAGCGGCCTGGAGGTGTCCTACACGCTGCCTGCGATGCCGAGCGGGCTCACCCAGGACGGCATCGACCTGCTGGCGAACGCCAAGAGCAACGGCGTCGCGGTGCAGGCGGTCAACATCATGGCGATGGACTACGGCGCCTCCTACAGCGGCGACATGGGGCAGTACGCCGTCGATGCCGCCACCGCCACGCAGGCCCAGGTCAAGAGCGTGCTCGGGCTCTCCGACACCGCCGCCTGGCACGCCGTCGCCGTCACACCGATGATCGGCGTCAACGACGTGAGCAGCGAGACCTTCACCCTCGCGGACGCGAGCACGCTCGCCGACCTCGCCACGTCCAAGGGCCTGGCCTGGCTGTCGATGTGGTCCGCGACGCGCGACAAGCAGTGCCCCGGCGGCGCCCAGAGCTACGCGGACGCCACCTGCAGCTCCGTCACCCAGCCCGACGGCGCGTTCGCGCGGGCCCTGGGCGGCGCCACCGGCTGACCCCCCGGACATCCCGCTCCGGCCGCTCTCCTGTCCCACCCCCACGGGGCAGGACGGCGGCGGGCTCCGGTCGTCGCGCACCCTCGTTCGCGGCGACCGGAGCCCTTCTTCGTCCCCTCAGGACCTCCCGGCCTCCTCCGGGGAGTCCGGAAGGACGTTGTCGCGCGCCACCTCGGCGTACCAGTGGGCGCTCTGCTTGGGGACCCGGCGCTGGGTGCCGAAGTCGACGTACACCGCGCCGAAGCGCTTGCTGTAGCCGTAGGACCACTCGAAGTTGTCCAGCAGCGACCACAGGAAGTAGCCCCGGACGTCGGCGCCGTCGGTCAGCGCGCGGTGCACCGCGGAGAGGTGGCCGCGCAGGTACGCGATCCGCTGCGGGTCGTTGATCGCGCCCTCGGGCGAGATGTAGTCGTCGAAGGCGGCACCGTTCTCGGTGACCATCATCGGCAGGTCGGGGTGCTCGTGGTGGACGCGCATCAGCAGGTCGTACAGGCCGCTCGCGTCGACCGCCCACCGCATCGCGGTGGTCTCGCCGGGCGGCTGGTGGAAGGCGACGTGCTCGGAGCCGGGCCAGGGCGAGTAGTCGCTCGCGCCGTGGCCGTCGTTGCGCGGCAGGTCGGGGTTCTCCCGGCCGTCGGAGACCAGCGTCGGCGTGTAGTAGTTGATGCCGAGCAGGTCGATCGGGCGGGAGATCTCCGCCAGGTCGCCCGGCTTGACCAGCGTGTCCCAGTCGACCAGATGGCCGGTGTCGGTGAGCAGGTCCTCCGGGTAGCCGTCGCCGAGGATCGGGCCGAGGAAGACCCGGTTGCCGACCGCGTCGATCCGGCGCGCGGCGTCCAGGTCGGCGGCCGACTGGCTGTACGCGCGCACCTGGTGCAGGTTGAGGGTGATCGAGGTCTGCGCGGTAGCGGGGAGAACGGAACGCAGAACCCCGATCGCCCGGCCATGGGCGAGGTTGAGGTGGTGCACGGCCTTCAGCGCCGACTCCGGCTCGGTGCGGCCGGGAGCGTGCACCCCCGAGCCGTAGCCGAGATACGCCGAGCACCACGGCTCGTTGAGCGTGGTCCAGTACGGCACCCGGTCGCCGAGCGCCTGCGCCATGATCGCCGCGTACTCCGCGAAGCGCTCGGGCGTCTCCCGCGCCGTCCAGCCGCCGATGTCCTCCAACTCCTGCGGCAGGTCCCAGTGGTAGAGCGTGGCGACCGGGGTGACGCCCTTGTCGAGCAGCTCGTCGACCAGCCGGCGGTAGAAGTCCAGGCCGCGCTGGACCGCGGGGCCGCGGCCGGTGGGCTGCACCCGCGACCAGGAGATCGAGAAGCGGTAGGCGCCGAGGTTGAGGTCCCGCATCAGCGCGACGTCGTCACGGAACCGGTGGTAGTGGTCGGCCGCGATGTCCCCCGTGTCCCCGTTGAGGACCCGGCCGGGGGTGTGGCTGAAGGTGTCCCAGATCGACGGGGTACGGCCGTCCTCGGCGGCGGCGCCCTCGATCTGGTAGGCGGCGGTGGCCGCCCCCCAGACGAAACCGGGGGGGAACCGGAGCGAGGCCGGGCTCGCCGAGAGTTCGGGACTCTCTGAACGGACAGCAGTCATAACGGGGGACTCCAGGGGAATCAGGGGTCGTCGGGGGAGGGTGGGGGGTGCCGAGGGCGGGCCGCGGAGGTGAGGGTGCGGGCAGGGAAGGGGGAGCGGGGCGGCGTCAGTTCTTGACCGCGCCGGCGGTGATCCCGCCGACGATCTGCCGGCCGAGGACCGCGAAGACCAGCAGCAGCGGCAGCGTCGCGACCAGCGCCCCGCACACCACCACGGCCTGGTTGATCGTGTGGTCGCCGGAACCGAGCCCCTGCAGTGCGACCTGCACCGTCGGGTTCTGCTGGTTCAGCGCGATGAACGGCCAGAAGAAGTCGTTCCAGGACTGGACGAAGACGAGCATCCCGAGCACGGCCATCCCCGGCCGGGCGATCGGGAACACCACGTGCCAGATGATCCGCAGGCTGTGCGCCCCGTCCACCCGCGCCGCCTCGACCAGTTCGACCGGCAGCGCCTCGGAGAGGAACTGCCGCATGAAGAACACGCCGAACGCGGCCACCAGCGACGGCAGGATCACCGACTGGATGTGCCCGACCCAACCCACCTTCGTGATGATCTGGTAGAGCGGGATCACGGTGAGCTGCGGCGGGATGGTCATCGTCGCCACCACCAGGGTCAGCAGCGCGTTGCGGCCGCGGAACTGCAGCTTGGCGAAGGCGAATCCGGCCAGGGTCGCGAACAGCACGGTGCTCACGGCCACACAACCCGCCACGATGGTGGAGTTGATCAGGGCCTTGGTCATGTCGACCTGGTTCCACACGATCTTCAGGTTCTCGACGAGATGGCTGCCGGGCAGCAACGGCGACGGCGGGGTGATCACTTCGGTGCCGGTGCGCGAGGCCGCCACCACCGTCCAGTACAGCGGGAACAGCGAGACCAACGTGGCCAGGATCAGCAGGACATACGCGATCGGGCCGGCCTTCTGCTGCCCGCCCGCGCTTCCCGAACGCCGCCGGCGGCGGGTGGTTCGCGGGCTGGTGGTGGAGTGCCGGGGCCCGGCTGACGGGATCGGCTGGGTGAGTTGTGCCATCGTCAGCTCCCAAGCTTCCGGCGGTTGCTGCGAATGACGAGGAACTGGACCGCGCCGATGAGCAGCAGGATCAGCAGCATCACCCAGGCCACGGCGGACGCCTGACCCAGCTCGCCGACCTGCCAGCCCTTGTCGTACATGTACAGGCTGAGGGTCTGGTACTGGTGGTCGGAGCCGCCGGAGACGCCCACGTTGCCGCCGAACATCAGCGGCTCACCGAAGAGCTGGGTGGCGCCGATGGTGGAGACGATGATCGTGAAGAAGATCGTCGGCCGGATCGACGGGATGGTCACGCTGATGAACTGCCGCCAGCGCGAGGCACCGTCGAGTGCGGCCGCCTCGTACAGGTCGGCGGGCACGGCCTGCATCGCGGCCAGGTAGATCAGCGCGTTGTAGCCGGTCCAGCGCCACGTCACGATCGAGGAGATCGCTATCTGCGCGGGCCACTTGGACGACGCCCACTGCACGTCCCCGATCCCGATGTGGTCGAGGACCTGGTTGATCATCCCGTAGTCGGGGTTGAAGAGCTGGATGAAGACCAGGGTGGCGGCCGCGATCGAGGTCGCGTACGGCGCCAGGATCGCGACCCGGAAGAACCCGCGTGCCCGCATCTGGTAGTTGAGCAGGTGGGCCAGACCGAGCGCCATCATCAGCTGCGGCACCGTGGAGATCACCCCGAGGGTGAAGGTGTTGCGCAGCGCGGTCCAGAAGAAGCTGTTGTCCCACAGCGCGGTGTAGTTGCGCAGGCCCACCCAGTTGGCGTGCGTGCCGAGTTCCACCTGGTGGAAGGAGAGCCAGCCGGTGTAGATCAGCGGGAACAGGCCGAACGCGGCGAAGCAGAGGAAGAAGGGGGCGATGTACGCGTACGGCGACGCCTTGGTGTCCAGCCGGTACGCCTTGGCGCGCCAGCCGCCGGGCGGGCCGTTGTCACCGCTCTTGCGGTTCGTGCTGGGGTCGGTCCGGGACGACCGGGGGCTGCCGTCGGACGTCGCCCTGACGGAGGTGGCCACGAGTGGCGTCCTTCCGGTAGGGGATCAGCGGGTGTCGACGGATGTCGACGGGGGAGCGGGCGGAGCGGGAGCGGGGAGAAGGGGGAGCGGGGGCCGGACGCGGGCCGCCCGGCAGGTGGGAGTCACTGCCGGGCGGCCCCGAACTCCGGTCAGCTCGTGGTGACCTGGTCCTTGACCGTGGCCTGGACCTTCTTCCAGGCCGCGTCCTTGGACGTGCCGCGCTGCTCCATGTCGAGCAGGCCGTTCTTCGTGATGATGTCCTTCACGGTGCCGTCGTTCGGACCGATCGGGGCCGGCTGGATGTTGTGCGCGGTGTCCGAGAAGATCTTGCCGATCGGGGTGCCCGGGAAGTACGGGTTGGTGGTGTTCGCCACCGCCGGGTCGTCAAGACCGGCCTTCGTCGACGGGATGTTGCCGAACTTCTGGAAGACCTTGACCTGCTGCGCCGGGGCGGACAGCCACTGGGCCAGCGCCTCGGCCTCGGCCAGGTGCTTGCCCGACTTCGGGACACCGAGGAACGAACCGCCCCAGTTGCCGGCCTGCGGCGGCTGGGCGATGTCCCAGTTGCCCTTGTTGGCGGGACCGGAGTTCGAGGCGACCTGGCCGATCATCCAGCTCGGGCAGGCCACGGTGGCGAACTTGTTGGTCTTGAACGCGGAGTTCCAGGTGGTGTCGAACTGCTGGAGCTTGGCGGTCAGCCCGTCCTGCACCGCTTCGGCGGACAGGTTCCAGGCGGTCTGCACACCGGGGCTGGAGGCGTAGATCAGCTTGCCGCTCTGGTCGGAGTACTGCGTGGTCTGGCTGGACAGCACCGCGTTGAACAGGCCACCGGCGGAGTCGGTGAAGGCCACGCCCTTGGGGGCATTCGCCTGGAACTTCTTGCCGGCGTCCACGAACTTCTGCCAGTCGCCCGCCCACAGCGCGGCGACCGCGTTCCGGTCGGTCGGCAGCCCGGCCGCCTTGAACATGTCCTTGCGGTAGCAGATCGCGGTCGGGCCGACGTCGGTGCCGACACCGATGATCTTGCCGTCGGAGGTGGTGGCCTCCTTCTCCTTGTAGTCCAGCCAGTCACCGGCGTTGAAGCCCTTGACCGACTTGAAGTCCACGAACTTGTTCGCGTACTGCGGCTGGGTCGCGTTCGCCACGAAGCCGATCTCGATCGCCTGGATGTCGTCGAGGCCGCTGGTCTGGTTGAGGTGCAGCTTCAGGGAGTTCCAGTACACGCCGCTGTCGGAGACGTTGTCTTCCTTGACGGTGATGTTCGGGTGCAGCTTGTGGTACTCGGCGAAGAGCTTCGCGCCCGTCTTGTCGTCGTAGCCGAACGCGCCGTAGTCACCGATGCGCAGGGTGATCTTCTCGTTGGACGAGCTCCCCTTGCTGTCGTCCTTGCTGTTGCTGCTGCAGCCGGTGATCAGGGTCGCGCAGGCTGCGAGACCCGCGACCGCGATGACGGCGGCCTTGCGGGTTCTGCCGGAAGTGCGCATTCCACTCTCCTTGTCAGGGTGGGTCGTGCGGTGCGGTGGTGCGGGTGATGCGGTGGAGCTGTCCCCGGGTGATCTTCGATCGTCGAGCGCAATGTGTGGGAACGCTGTGTGGGAGCGCTCCCACTAGGCTTGCCGGAACACTCACGCCTGGGAGGGGTCAGTGTCAAGATGTGAAGTCGATTTCGTTGCCGGAACGTGTCCGGGGCGGACGGATGGTCACTTCTTGAACGGATGGCCTCGCGCAAGCATCGCCGGAGGCCGGCGCGGGTGCTTGTAACGTGGGAGCGCTCTCACGAGCCGCGCCTCAGCGGATGGACCTCGCGCTAAGGTGGCGCGCAATGAGTACAGGAGGCTCCAGTGGCCATGAACGGGCGGCACAGCGGACGGCCCACCCTTGAGGAGGTCGCCGTGCGCGCGGGGGTGGGGCGTGGCACGGTCTCCCGGGTGATCAACGGGTCGCCGCGGGTCAGTGAGCGGGCGAAGGCGGCGGTGGAGGCGGCGATCGCCGAGCTCGGTTACGTGCCGAACCGGGCGGCCCGGGCGCTGGCCGGAAACCGTACGGACGCGATCGCGCTGGTCATTCCCGAGCCGGAGACGCGGTTGTTCGCGGAGCCGTACTTCTCGGACATCATCCGGGGGATCGGGGCGGAACTGGCCGACACGGACATGCAGTTGCTGCTGACGTTGATTCGGACGCCGAAGGAGCGGGCGCGCTTCGCGCAGTATCTGGCGGCGCATCGGGTGGACGGGGTGCTGCTGGTGTCCGTGCACGAGGATGATCCGCTGCCGGATCTGCTGGAGCAGCTCGACATGCCCGCGGTGCTGAACGGGCGGCGGTCGGATCTGGAGTCGGTGTCGTATGTGGACGCCGACAATGTGGGTGGGGCGCGGGCGGCTGTCGCGCATCTCATCGAGCGGGGGCGGCGGCGGGTCGCGACGATCACCGGGCCGCTGGACATGTATGTGGCGCGGTCGCGGTTGGACGGGTATCGGCAGGCGGTGGCCGAGGCGGGGTTGGGGGGTGGGGGCGGGGCTTCTTCGCCTGGGGTTTCCGGGTCGTCCGGGTCTTCCGGGGGCTCCTCCGAGGAACTCATCGCCGCCGGGGACTTCACCGAGGAGGGTGGGCGGCGGGCCATGCGGGAGTTGCTGGCGCGGCGGCCTGACGTCGACGGGGTGTTCGCGGCGTCGGATGTGATGGCGGCCGGGGCGCGGGCGGTGCTGCGGGAGGAGGGGCGGAGGGTGCCGGATGATGTGGCGCTGGTGGGGTTCGAGGATTCGGCTATCGCGCGGCATATGGACCCGGCGTTGACATCGGTGCGGCAGCCGACGGAGGAGATGGGGCGGACGATGGCGCGGGTGCTGCTGGAGGAGATCGCGGAGCGGGAGTCGGTGCGGCGGCATGTGGTGCTCGCGACGGAATTGGTGCGGCGCGAGTCCGTGTGAGGGGTGCCGGTGCCGGTGCGGGTGGCTGTGCCGCTGCGGGTACGGGTGCTGCGTGGGCGCCGTCGTCCGTAACGGCGGTGCTGCGGTGGGTGGTTGCGGTCGCGGGGGCGCCGGCGGCGGGGTTCGAGACTGCATATTTACGGCGCCTGCGGGTCATTTCGTAGCGGTGCCCTCTTCCGTGCGCCACAAATATACGAACGTCTCGAACCCCGCCACCTTCGCCCCCGCTCCGGTCCGAGTGTGCAGGGCGCCGGAGTTGGTGCGCGCTTGGCTTGAGGGCGCGCCGGGTTCGGGGGATGAGGGAGCCGTTCTGGTCGTGGGCGCCGGTACGGTGGGCTGACGTGTGAGGCGAGGAGGGAGCGGGGCATGGCGCGGAATGCGGTGGTGTTTCACGGGACCGGGGCGAACCCGGGGGTGGCCTGGTATCCGTGGCTGGGGCGGAGGTTGGCGGAGCGGGGGTATTCCGTGGAGGTTCCGCACTATCCGGAGCTGAATGTGGAGCCGATCGGGACGTTTCTGCCGAAGGTGCTGGCTGAGCAGCGGTTCGATGAGGAGACGGTACTGGTGGGGCACTCCGGGGGTGCCGCGCTGCTGTTGGCAGTGCTGGAGCACATCGGGGTGGAGGTGGCGCAGGCGGTGCTCGTGGCGGGGTACGCCACGCCGCCGAACGAGTCGGAGGAGCCGGTGCTCCAGGACGCGTACGACTGGGCGGCGATCAGCTCGCATGTTCGGGACTTGTACTTCATCAACTCCCGTGTGGACCCATACGGTTGCGACGACCGTCAGGGCCGCGCGATGTTCGAGCGCCTGGGCGGCACCCAGATTGTGCGCAACGACGGGCACTTCGGGGACTACGACCAGCCTTACGAGACCTTCGAGTTGCTGGATCGGCTGATTGGGTGAGGGGTTGTGGTGGGGGAGGGGTTGCGGTGGGTGGGCGGCTGGTTGGGGTGAGTGAGGGGTTGTGGTGGGTGACGGGCTGGTTGGGGTGAGGGGTTGTGGTGGGTGGGTGGCTGCTCGGTGGTGGGGCTTTTGGTGGGCCGGTGGTGCGGGCTTCCGCTACATGCGGGTGCGCGCGTCGGCTATCCACTGGAGAACGCCGGCCGCGCCGCACTGCGTGGCCGTTGTGTGGGCCTGGTCCAGTAGCTGGCGTGCCGTGTGGTGGTCGCCGCAGGAGTGCCAGAGGAACTCGGCGAGGGCGAGTTGGGCCGCGGCCGCGGCGGCGGGGAGGCCCAGGTCCTCGCGCAGGTGGACTGACTGCTCGAAGCGCGCGCGGGCCTCGTCCAGGTGGCCGGCTGCCTCCGCTGCGAACCCCAGGTGGCGTGCGGCGTACGACTGGGTGAGTCGGTCGCCCGCCGACTCGGCCAGTTCGTAGGACCGTTGGAAGCACGGCACCGCCTCGCCGTATGCCTCCCGGACCACTTGGTGCCAGGCGCCGAGCCAGAAGAGGGCCTCGCCTTCGCCGCGGACGTCGCCGAGCGCGCGGTAGAGGGTCACCGCCTGCTGGAACAGCTTTCCTTCCTGCCCTTCGACCACCTCCTTTCGGTCCGTCAGATAGCGTGCGTGCAGGGTTTTGCCGCGGGCGAGCGCGAGGTCCGCCGCCAGTCCGTCGAGCACCCGCTCGGCCCGCGCGGGTGCTGTCCGGTCGCCACCGAACGTCGCTGCTTCGTACAACTGGTCGACCTGGCGGAGTCGTTCCCGGTCGCTGATGAGATCACCCATACGGCCCAGCGTAGTGACGGCGAGGAACCGAAGTCGGGTGCCGGACCGTCGTAGTTCGCACACGGTCACGCGTTGTCCGAGCGTGGCACGACTCCCGGGAGGCACCCATGGACGGCGGCGGCGGGCACGGCGACTCCGGGCACAGCGACTTCGGGCACGGCGGGCATCACGGTGGGCATCACGGTCACCACGTTCATCACAGCGGGTATGACGGGGACCCTGGCGCGGGGGGTTCGGCCGGCCAGGGTCCCGTTCGCGGGACCGGGGGGAAGGAGGGCGGTGCTGCGGTCTTCGCCGTCGCGGTGGCCGTCGTGGTGGTCGCGTTCCTGATCTATCTGGGTACCCGCTGAGGTCGGACGCGGGTCAGGCGCCGGCCGGGACCTTGTCGAGGAAGCCGTGGACGGTGTGGATCAGGCCGTCCGTGCCGACCGACACCACGTCGAAGCCGACCACCAGCGACTCGCCGCCAGCGGGGCCCAACTCCCAAGTGAAGCGGGCGATGTTGTGGTGGGCGTCGACCGGGCCGAGGGTGAAGACCAGGCCCGCGAACTGGGCCTGGGCGCCGGCGACCACCTCGCCGAAGGCGGCCCGGCCCGCGACGTCCGCGAGCGGGTCGGTGTAGCTGCCGTTCTCGGCGAACACCTCGGCGATCTTCCAGGTGCGCAGGGCCGGGTCCGCCTCGTTCCAGATGCCGATGTACTGCTCGACGAGGTGCTGGATGTCGCTCATGGCGTTCTCCCATGTGTCGTGACCGGCACCGGTGTGCCGTGTCGTCGCTGGTCACGACGGTACGGAGCGGGAGCGGGCGGCGAATCAGTCACGTATAGGTAGTCGCGCCGGGCCGGATGCGGAAGTACCGCCGGGGGCGAGCCGGGGCACACGCGGATTCGTGTGCCCGGCCCGCCCCCGGCGGCTCCTGTGGGGGGATCTGCGGGAAACGGTTCTCGGGGGGAGCGCGGTCCGCACGGCGTGGGGAAGATGTGGGGGGCCGTGCGGACCACGCCGGTCGCGGAGCTAGAAGCCGACCGCGACCTCCATCCACTGCGGGTTCTGCATCGAGGCGTACGCCGCCTGTCCGGCCACGTCGTCGTACGGGAAGCCGTAGGCCAGTCCGTTGATGGCGTGGTCGTGCCAGAACTTGGCGTACCAGTTGGCCGGGTCGCCCGAGTAGAACTTCGTCGGGTCCTGCTGCTGGTCGGCCGGGAGGGTGGCGGTGTGCCGGTTGAGCGCGGCGCACATGCTCGGGTCGCCGGCCAGCGAGCCCGCGCAGCCGAAGATGTCGGAGGTCGCCGCGTTCACGCCGACCGACTGGGCGTAGGAGGTGAAGTAGTTCTCGTTGGCGCCGCCGGCCCGGAAGCTCGGGTCGCTGCCCGGGGCGATGATCCGGTACGGCGCCTGGGTCTGCGCCAGCACCTTGAACTGCTGCGGCACGGCGTCCTGGAACTCCTGGAAGACCTGGTCGCGGCTGGTGGTGAAGAGGTCCTGGTTGTCACCGAGTTGGATGTCCTGACCGGTGTGCGAGTGCAGCCGGATGGCCAGCGGCAGCGCCCAGGCGTCCACCCGGGTGGTGTTGCCGTTGAAGACGTCCGGGCCGATCGTGAACTCGATGAAGTCGTTGTACTGGCTGTTCGGCGAGCCGACGTAGAAGTACATCCGGCCCGAGGAGTTGGCCGGCATGTCGAAGTACGGCTGCTCGGCGATCGAGTGTTCCTGGCCGTCGAAGCTCCAGTAGACCTGGCTGTCGGGATACGCACCGTTGGTCCGGTTGAGTATCGCGACCTCCATCACGTTGTTCGCGGCCGGGATCTGGCTGGTGTCGCCCCAGAAGGAGTCGTCACCGCCGGTGGGCGGAGGGCTGGTGGGGGGTGTGGTGGTGCCCGCGGCCAGGTGCACCGAGAACTCCCACAGCGACACGCCGTACGCCGTGGCCCGCGCGGTGGTGTAGACGCGGACGTAGCGGCCGGTGCCGGTGACGTCGATGTTCTGGATGCCGCCGGTGCCGGTCGTGGTGGAGTACACGGTGGTCCAGTTGGTGGCGTCGTCCGAGACCTGGATCTGGTACGCGGTGGCGTACGCGGTCTCCCAGTTGAGGCCGACGCTGCAGAGCGGCACCGAGGCGCCGAGGTCCACCCGCAGCCACTGCGGGTCGCTGAACGCGCTGGACCAGCGGGTGCCGGTGTCGCCGTCGACCGCGGCGGAGGCCGGGGAGGTCGCGTTCTCGGTGGAGGACGCCGCGGCCGTCCTGCCCTGCGCCGCGTTGTCGGTGGCGCACGCGGCCGGGGTGCCGGTGCCGCCGCCGTAGACCTGGAACTCCCAGAGGGAGTAGCCGTACTGCGTGGCGCGCTGGCTGCCGTACATGCGGACATAGCGGCCGGAACCGTTTACGGACAGGGTCTGGTTGCCGCCGGTCCCGGTGGTGGTGGAGTAGACGTCGGTCCAGTCGGTGCCGTTGGACGAGGTCTGGATCTTGAAGGCCTTCGCGTACGCGGTCTCCCAGTTGAGGGTCACCTGGCTGATCGACTGGTTGCTGCCCAGGTCGACCTGGAGCCACTGGGGATCGGCCGCGGCGCTGGACCAGCGGGTGCCGGTGTCGCCGTCGACCGCGGCGGAGGCCGGGGTGCCCGCGTTCTCGACCGACGAGGCGGTGGCGGGCCGCCCCTGCGACAGGAGCGCGCCGGCCGCGCGGGCCGGCGACTGCGAGGTGACGACGAGGGCGAGGCCCGCCGTCAGTGCGAGCAGGAGGGCAAGGATGAGATACGGCCGGGATCTGTCGTGCCGTCCGGGCCGTGGCCGCACCAACAGCGAAGTGCTGCCTGACATTTGGTATCTCCTCAACCGGGTGGGGGTCCGTGATGGAGGCCAGCGAGACGCGTGTGAGAGAGCGCTCTCTGGCGAGGTGATGTTTACAAGGCCCGTACATCGGCGTCAATAAGTTGTTCAATACTGGCCTGTTGGGCACTGTCGCCGTTTCGAGTCCCGAACGGACAACCCGCTGCTCACGCGGGAATCGCCGGACAACCCGGACATGCGTGAAGGGGCGGCCCCGTACACGCCATCCATGTACGGGACCGCCCCGTCCGGGGGCGCCGGGAGCCCGGCCGAACTCAGCCCAGCGCGGCCAGATGGTCCTTGAGGCCCTGCCCGTAGGCGGTGGGCGTTCCGTCGTAAGAGGAGATCAGCGACGGGCCGGAGGAGCAGTCCCAGGTGTTCCAGGTCCAGCCCAGGTAGGACAGGTGGTGCGCGTCCAGCCAGTTCATGAAGGTGTCGGTGAAGGAGTGGGCGCAGGTGTTCTCACCGATCTCGCCCGCCACCAGCGGCACCTGGGCGGCGACCGGGGCGATCTGCGAGTCCCAGCAGGACTGGTTGGCGCACGAGTTGAAGTTGTAGACGTGCAGGGAGGCGGCGAGGTTGCCGGTCGGGTCGGTCGGCTCGTGGGCCAGCCAGCCGGTCTCGTCGTTGGAGTACGCCAGGCCGCCGAGCATGATCACGTTCTGCGCGCCGGTGCCGCGTACCGCGTCGACCAGGTCCTGCATGCCGGCCACCTGGTAGCCGATGCCCGGGCAGGTGCCGCCGTCCCGCCAGCAGGTCCACGCCTGCTCCGAGGTGGAGGTGGCGCGGTCCGGGTAGGGCTCGTTGAACAGGTCGAAGACGACCGAGGTGTCGGACTTGAAGGTGTCCGCGACGCTCTGCCAGAACGGGACGGCGTACTGCGCGTCCGGCATCGGCTTCTGGCAGGTGGCGTTGACGTCCGAGCAGCCCGCCGAGTTGCCGGTGTACAGGCCGTGCGTCCAGTGCAGGTCGAGGATGGGCGTGATGCCGTGCGCGACCAGCCGGTTCACCCAGTCGGTGATCGCCGCGATGTAGGCGGCGCCGCCGTCTTCGGCCGGCACGTACGAAAGTCCCTCCCAGCAGTCCTCGTTGAGCGGGACGCGGACCGCGTTGACGCCCTTCCAGCTGGTGATCGCGTCGATCGCCGTGTCGTCGACCGGGCCGTCGAAGATGCCGTCGCCCTGCGCGCAGGCGAACTCGGTGCCGGAGCGGTTCACGCCGTGCAGCACCACCTGCCTGCCGGTGGAGTCCACCAACTCGTTGCCGGAGACGTGCAGTTTCGGCGGGGCCGGGTCGCCGCCGCCGTCGCCCGGCGGGGTGGTCGGGGGCGTGGTGGGCGGAGTGGTCGGGGGAGCGGTGCCGTCGTCCTCGTTGCAGGTGGTGCCGTTGAGCGTGAACGCGGTCGGGCTCGGGTTGCCGCCGGACCAGTCGCCGAGGAACCCGGCGCTGATGCTGCCGCCGCTGGGTATCACGCCGTTGTACGACTCGGACGCCACGCTCACGGTGCTGCCGGCCTGCGACCAGGTGCCGTTCCAGCCCTGGGTGACGTGCTGGCCGCCGGCGAAGTCGAAGGTGAGGCGCCAACTGGTGGTGGTGGCGGAGTTGTTGGTGATCACGACGTCGCCCTGGAAGCCGGCGTCCCACTGGTTGGTCACCGAGTAGGCCACCGTGCAGGCCGGGGTGGCGCCGGCCGCGGCGCCGGCGCCGAGCGCGGGCAGCAGCGCGGCGGCGGCCGCCGCCGTGGTGACGGCGGCGACGGAGAGCGCCGCGGTACGTGTTGGTCGTCGCATGTGCGACTCCTGGGAGTGTGGGGGGATGGTGGTGCGGTGGTGCGAGGTGCCGGACGTGCGGGATGTGCTGTGGGGGTGGGCGTGGGGCCCGGGGCCGGGCGCGGACGAGGCGGCCCGGGCCGGGCGGCCCCGGCGGTGCGGGCCGCCTCGTGGCCCGGGTGGTGCGCAAACGGGGAAGGAACATGGACGCGCTCCCACTGGTCCGCCGGAGACCCTAGCGGGTCGTAGTCCGTCCCGGTAGGGGTGAGGTAAAGGCCGAGTCGGTTTCCGGTCGGCTCGATCGGGATGAAGTGGGCGGTTTTCAGGAGCAATTGACGGGTGATGCGGCATGGGCATGCCGCTGCGATCGGCCTCTTGACAGCGCTTCGCGGCGCCCCGATGGTGGGAGCGCTCCCACTGGTTCAGTTGCATTTCCCCCCACGTTCCCCCCACAACGAACCGCGAGGAGGACCTCTCGCATGCCCAGAGGAAGACCTTTCAGAAAGCGGCTGAGAAGGCTGGTGACGGCCTTCACGGCCGCGCTCGCCGTGCCGCTCGCCATGACGGTGGCGGGCGGTACGGCCGCGCACGCGGCGGACATCCGGTGCGCCGTCGACTACACGACCAACGACTGGGGCGGCGGCTTCACCGCCAACGCCGAGATCACCGACCTCGGCGACGCCCCGATCGACGGCTGGACGCTGACCTACGCGTACTCCGGTGACCAGACGCTGCAGAGCGGCTGGAACGGCGACTGGTCGCAGGCCGGCAAGGCCGTGACTGTCAAGTCGCTGGACTGGAACAAGACAATCGCGGCCGGCGGCAGTGTCACCGCGAGTGCCAATTTCACCTACACGGGCAGCAACGCGGCACCCACCGCGTTCGCCGTCAACGGCACGGCCTGCGGCGGCGCCCACCAGCCACCGCTGCCGGTGCTGACCAGCCCCGCGGCCGGCGCCACGTACAACGCGGGCGCCGACATCCCGCTGGCGGCCACCGCCGTGGCCGCGGACGGCGCGACGGTCACCAAGGTCGAGTTCTACAGCGACGACGTGCTGCTGGGGACCGACACCACCGCGCCCTACACCGTGGACTGGGCGTCGGTTCCGGCCGGGGACTACTCGGTGTACGCCAAGGCGTACGACAGTCTCGGCGCGAGCGCCGAGTCCACACCGGTGGGCCTGCACGTGGTGGCCGGGCCGTCGATCGTGGCCACCCCGGCGCAGGTCTCCGTCCAGCAGGGCGGCACCGGCGGCTTCGCGGTGAAGCTGTCCAGCGCTCCGACCTCCGATGTCACGGTGGCGGTGGCGCGGACCGCGGGCAACACCGGGCTGAGCGTCACGTCCGGCGCGAGCCTGACCTTCACGCCGTCGAACTGGAGCACTTCGCAGCAGGTCACCCTCGCGGCCGACAGCGGCGGCACCGGCGCGGCGACCTTCATCGCGACGGCCGACGGCTATCTCAAGGCGAGCGTGACCGCCACGGAGATCGGCGCCACCAGCGACTACGACGCGCGCTTCCTGTCGCTGTACGGCAAGATCACCGACCCGGCCTCCGGCTACTTCTCACCCGAGGGGATTCCGTACCACTCGGTGGAGACGCTGATCGTGGAGGCCCCGGACTACGGCCACGAGACGACCTCCGAGGCGTACTCGTACATGATCTGGCTGCAGGCGATGTACGGCCAGGTCACCCAGGACTGGAGCAAGTTCAACGCGGCCTGGGCGACCATGGAGAAGTACATGATCCCCACCCACGCCGACCAGCCCACGAACAGCTACTACAACGCGAGTTCACCGGCGACCTACGCGCCGGAGCACGACCTGCCCTCGGAGTACCCGTCGCAGCTCGACGGCAGCGTGCCGGTCGGTCAGGACCCGATCGCGGGCGAGCTGAAGTCGGCGTACGGCACCGACGACATCTACGGCATGCACTGGCTGGAGGACGTCGACAACGTCTACGGCTACGGTGACACGCCCGGTGGCGGCTGCGAGCTGGGCCCGACGGCGAAGGGGCCGTCGTACATCAACACCTTCCAGCGCGGCTCGCAGGAGTCGGTCTGGGAGACCGTGCCCCAGCCGACCTGCGACGACTTCAAGTACGGCGGCAAGAACGGATATCTGGACCTGTTCACCGGCGACTCCAACTACGCCACGCAGTGGAAGTACACGGACGCGCCGGACGCCGACGCGCGGGCGATCCAGGCCGCCTACTGGGCGGACACCTGGGCGCAGGAGCAGGGCAAGGAGGCCGACGTGAAGGCCACCGTCGCGAAGGCCGGCGAGATGGGCGACTACCTGCGCTACTCGTTCTTCGACAAGTACTTCAAGAAGATCGGCGGTTGCACGAGCCCCACCTCGTGCCCGGCCGGCACCGGCAAGGACAGCGAGCACTACCTGCTGTCCTGGTACTACGCCTGGGGCGGCTCGACCGGCTCCGGCGGCGGCTGGGCCTGGCGGATCGGCGACGGCGCCTCGCACTTCGGCTACCAGAACCCGCTGGCGGCCTACGCGTTGACCACCGACGCCAACATGGCGCCCAAGTCGGCGACCGGCAAGCAGGACTGGACCACCAGCCTGGGCCGGCAACTGGAGTTCTACCAGTGGCTCCAGTCCGACGAGGGGGCCATCGCCGGTGGCGCCACGAACAGTTGGGACGGCGCCTACGCCCAGCCCCCGGCCGGCACGCCCACCTTCTACGGGATGGCGTACGACTGGGAGCCCGTCTACCACGACCCGCCGTCGAACCAGTGGTTCGGCATGCAGGCGTGGTCGATGGAGCGGGTCGCGGAGTACTACCAGCAGACCGGTGACGCGAAGGCCAAGGCGATCCTGGCCAAGTGGGTGAGCTGGGCGATGTCCGAGACCACGGTGAACGCGGACGGCACCTTCCAGATCCCGTCCGACCTCGCGTGGTCCGGCGCACCGGACACCTGGAACCCGGCCAGCCCGGGCGCCAACTCCGGCCTGCACGTGACGGTCACGTCCTACGGCGACGACCTGGGCGTCACGGCGGCCTACGCCAAGACGCTCGCCTACTACGCCGCCAAGTCCGGTGACACCGCGGCCCAGGCGGAGTCGAAGGCCCTGCTCGACGGCATGTGGGACCACTACCAGGACCCGCTGGGCATCGCGGCCCCGGAGAACCGCGCGGACTACTCGCGGTTCTCCGACCCGGTGTACGTGCCGTCCGGCTGGACCGGGACGATGCCGAACGGCGACAAGATCGACTCCAGCTCCACCTTCCTGGAGCTGCGGTCCTTCTACAAGGACGACCCGAACTGGTCGAAGGTCGCGGACTACCTGAACGGCGGGGCCGTGCCGACCTTCACCTACCACCGGTTCTGGGCGGAGGCGGACATCGCGATGGCGATGGGCACGTACGCCCTGCTCTTCGAGGAATAGCGCCACCAGGCCCCCGGGGGCGGGGCGGCGGGAGATGACCCGGGCGGCCTGACCGCTCCCGGCCCGCCGTCGCCCGTCCCCGGACCGGGCGCCGGGGCCCGCCCCTCGCCGAGAGTGCGGGGGCGGGCCGCCGGCGCCGTATCGCGCGCCTGCGCCGGTGTGCTGCGGCTCGGCGCCTGCGTACCGGGGCCCGTGTCCGGGTGCCGGGTGCCGGGTGCCGGTCGCGGGTGCCGCGCCCTACGCCTTCGCGCCGTCGACCACGGCCATCGCCTCGATCTCCACCCGGAACGCCGGATGGACCAGGGCCGAGACCTGGACCAGCGAACTGGCGGGCAGCCGGGCCGGGTCGAAGTGCTCGTCCCGCACCCGGCGGAAGGCGGGCAGGTCGGAGCCGATGTCGGTGAGGAAGACGGTGATCTTCACGACGTCCGCGAGGTCCGCGCCCGCGGCGTCCAGTACGGTCGCCAGGTTCGCGAACACCTGCCGGACCTGCGCCTCGGCGTCGTCCTCGCCGACCAGCGTCCCGTCCGCGTCCACGGGTACCTGCCCCGAGACGACGACGGTCGTGCCGGTGAAGGCGACCGCGTGGCTGTATCCGTTGACGGGCGCGCTGCCCTCGGGCCGTTCGTATCGAGTGATCACGCGATCATCATGCCGCTTCCCGCCCACGCGCGGTGACGGTGCCCAGGTGGCCCGCCGGCCTGCTGACGTGGTGGTCCGGTGACTTGGCGGCCCGGGCAGACGAAAGCGGCCGCTGTTCTGCCGGAGCAGATCAGCGGCCGCCTCGCGTGAGGGTGAGTGACGGGACTCGAACCCGCGACATCCTGGACCACAACCAGGTGCTCTACCATCTGAGCTACACCCACCATGAGCGGCGCTTTTCCCTACCGGGGTGGCGCCGCCTGGAAAAGTGTACAGGGTGGGGAGGGGTGGTCGCGCCCGCTTATCCGGCGGGGTGCGGAGCCGGCGGAAGGACGTGCTTGGCGGCGATCGCGCGGGCGGTGTCCGTGTCCGGGCCGGGGGCGGGCACGAAGACGGCCTCGCGGTAGTAGCGCAGCTCGGCGATGGACTCGCGGATGTCGGCGAGCGCGCGGTGGTTGCCGTTCTTCTCGGGGCTGTTGAAGTACGCCCGCGGGTACCAGCGGCGGGCCAGCTCCTTCACCGAGGAGACGTCCACGATGCGGTAGTGCAGGTGCTGTTCCAGCGCCGGCATGTCCCGGGCGAGGAAGCCGCGGTCGGTGGAGACGGAGTTGCCGCACAGCGGGGCCTTGCGCGGCTCGGCGACGTGCTCGCGGATGTAGTCCAGGACGGCCTTCTCCGCCTCGGCCATGCCGACCCCGTCAGGCAGTTCCTCCAGCAGCCCGGAGGTGGTGTGCATCTGCCGGACGATCTCCGGCATGGTCTCCAACGCCTCGGCGGGCGGGCGGATCACGATGTCCACCCCCTCGCCGAGGACGTTGAGCTCGGAGTCGGTGACGAGCGCGGCCACCTCGATCAGCGCGTCATGCGCCAGCGAGAGGCCGGTCATCTCACAGTCGATCCACACCATCCGGTCGTTCATGTGTCTCACCCTACGGGCGATCACGCGGTCCCGGGAGGGCAGCTCCCAGCCCGCGCCCGGCACGCAGCCGCCCGCGGGCCGGACCGTCGGCCGGATCGGGCCGCCCGGACTGCTCCGGGACCCGTGCGGACGTGGTGTACGCGTCCGGGTCGCCCTTGGCCGGAGCGGCCAGCACCTGCGAGCCACCACCGGGCCCGCCACCAGGACCGGCGCCGGGACTGCCACCGGCCCCGGCCCCGGCCCCTGCTCCGGTCGCGGGGCCGTGCCCGCCGCCGTGCCCGCTCCCGCTCCCATGGGCGTTCCCGTGACCGTGTCCGGCCCCGGCCCCGGCCGCGGACCCGCCGCCCGGACCGCCCCTGCGCGCAGGTGGCACCTCGGGAGGAGCCGCGGCGCGGTCGCTGTCGTCCTGCGGCCTGCGGGCCCGGTACGCGGCGCGGTACGACGCGGGGGACGAGCCGAGCTGCCGCCGGAAGTGCCCGCGCAGCGCCACCGGCGAGCGGAATCCGCACCGCCCGGCCACCTCGTCGACCGAGTAGTCCGATGTCTCCAGCAGCCGCTGCGCCTGGAGCACCCGCTGCGTGATCAGCCACTGCAACGGCGCGCTGCCGGTCAGCGAGCGGAACCGGCGGTCGAAGGTGCGCCGGCTCATGTACGCGCGCGCGGCCAGCGCCTCGACGTCGAACTGCTCGTGAAGATGCTCCAGCGCCCACGCGACGACCTCGGCCAGCGGGTCCGCGCCGATCTCCTCTGGTAAAGACCGGTCCATGTGCCGCTGCCCGGTCTGCCAGTCCGCCCGGCGCGGAGGCACGACCAGCCGGCGGGCGAGCGCGGCGGCCGCGTCCGTGCCGTGGTCGGTGCGCACCACGTGCAGGCACAGGTCGATGCCGGCCGCGGTCCCGGCGGAGGTGAGCACGTCGCCGTCGTCCACGAACAGCTCGCGCGGGTCCACGTGCACCGACGGATAGCGCTTGGCCAGTGTCGGCGCGTACATCCAGTGCGTGGTGGCCGGGCGGCCGTCCAGCAGGCCGGCGGCGGCGAGCACGAAGGCGCCGGTGCACAGGCCGATGATCCGGGCACCCTCCTCGTGCGCGCGGCGGATCGCGTCCAGCGCCTCGGGCGGCGGGGCCTGGGATATCGAGCGCCAGGTCGGCACCACCACGGTGCCGGCCCGGGCGAGCGCCTCAAGGCCGTAGGGCGCGGTCAGTTCGAGCCCGCCGGTGGTGCGCAGCGCACCCTCCTCGCCGGCGCAGACCAGCAGCCGGTAGCGGGGCACGCCCGCGTCCTGCCGGTCGATGCCGAAGACGGACAGGGGTATGGAACTCTCGAAGATCGGACCACCGCTGAAGAGCAGCACCGCGACGACCTCGGGCCGGCGGCGCGCGGAGAGCTTGCGGATGGCGCGAGGCGATGCCGATGGTGCTTGCGACGGAGTGTCCGCCGCCGTACCGGAACTGGACTCCTGGCTCATGGAGCTCAAGCCCCCCTCGTATCGACGCGTCGTCCCCTCGGTCCTGCACGTAATCCCCCGCTGTCCTGCGCAGTCACCCATGATCAAATCTACTGTGTCAGGTGGGGCGTTAGTGACAAGTTCACCATCTGACGCTAAGTCGACAAGGCAACGTGGCGTAAAGCATTCGATCACGAAGCGTTTCACCCAGGCGGCCCGCTGGGAAGTACGCCTCATGTCGCCGGGACCCCGGACCGCACCGTCCGCGTCCTGCCGCATCGTAGAACCGCTGGTGGCACAGGTGTTAGTGCGCACGGCCGCCAACGAATGGGTAACGGCGCCAAGTTGGCCGAAAATCGCTGCTCCGGCGCGGAATGCGCGTACGGCTTTCGCGGGTATTCCCGGGTGAACTTGCACCTGTGTGAACGCCGCCGGCGCGGTGCACGCGGTGCTGGTCGGGCTGGGCGGAAGGTGGTGACGGGAGTTGTCGGGGAGGTGGCCGCAATGCGCCCCCGCGGTGCGCCCGTGCGCCGAACCATGCAGCCGGTTGGCGCGATGGCGTCGCACTCATTGGCGCGGTGCCGTTGCGCTCTTGGCTTCCCTCCGGCATTCTCCTGGGAACTCCGGGTACGGAAGACGTACGGAAGAGCCTGTGAAGGGCACGTCAGCTCTGTGCAGGCGCTTGCGCCGGCCGTACCCTGGAGGGAGTGGGACGGGAAGTGGTGAACTGGCCGAAACCGGCCGCTGCGGCGGCCCGCCCCGCGAGAAACGTCTTGTCCGCTGCTCGGCGCGTCAGCGCCGCCCTCGCCGAGAATCCGCATCATGGCCGCTCATGAGATTCCCGAGCCCGCCGACGGCAGGCCGCTTGCCGACTCCGCGGCGGTCCCCGAGCTGGCCACCGCGCGGCACCACTCCTGCGACCCGGCCTTCCGGCACGGCGTCGTCGTCGGCTTCGACGGGTCCCTCTCCAGCGAGCGGGCCCTGTCGTACGCGATCGGGATGGCCCGCAGAACGCACTCCGCACTGATCATCGTGCATGTCGCCAACCGGCTGCCCGCCACCGTCTGGGCCGGCTGCGAGCCACCCGTCTTCGTCGACGTGCCCGACCACCGCACCGAGGTGCTCGGCCTGGAGCTGGCCTGTGCCGACCACCTCGCCGAGATCTCCTGGGTGCTGGTGGAGCGCGGCGGCGACATCTGCCACGAGCTGGAGGAGGTCGGCAAGGAGTACGAAGCCGACGCGATCGTGGTCGGCGGCACGCACGGCATGGTCGGCCGGATCTTCGGTTCGGTGGCCGGGCGGCTGGCTCGCCGGGCGCAGCGGCCGGTGGTGGTCATTCCGTAGTGGCCCGCCCGGTGCGGGCACGCTCTGTTCGGCCCGTGCGGCCGGCCCGGCCGGGGTGCGGTCCGGGCCCACCGCGGGTGTTCCAGGGGCCGCGACTCACTCCACGGTGACCGACTTCGCCAGGTTGCGCGGCTTGTCGATGTCCCGGCCGAGCGCGAGAGCGGTGTGGTACGCGAAGAGCTGCAGCGGGATGCCCATCAGGATCGGGTCCAGCTCGTCCTCGTTCTTCGGCACGATGATCGTGTGGTCGGCCTTCTCCTGCTCCTGGTGGGCCACGGCCAGGATGCGGCCGCTGCGGGCCTTGATCTCCTCCAGCGCGGCCCGGTTCTTCTCCAGCAGGTCGTCGTCGGGCACGATCGCCACCGTCGGCATCGCCGGCTCCACGAGCGCCAGCGGGCCGTGCTTCAACTCGGAGGCCGGGTACGCCTCGGCGTGGATGTAGCTGACCTCCTTCAGCTTCAGCGACGCTTCCCGGGCCACCGGGTAGCCCCGCACCCGGCCGATGAACAGCATCGACTTCGCGTCCGCGAAGTGCAGCGCCAGCCGCTTGATCTCCGGCTCGGCCTTGAGGATCTCGTCGATCTGGCCGGGCAGCCGCCGCAGCCCCTCGATGATCCGCCGGCCGTCGGCGACCGACAGGTCCCTGATCCGGCCCAGGTGCAGCGCGAGCAGCGCGAAGGCCACCACCGTGTTGGTGAAGCACTTCGTGGACACCACGCACACCTCGGGCCCGGCGTGCACGTAGGTGCCGCCGTCCGCCTCCCGGGCGATCGCCGAACCCACCACGTTGACCACGCCGAGCACCCGCGCGCCCTTGCGCTTCAGCTCCTGCACGGCCGCCAGCACGTCGTACGTCTCGCCGGACTGCGACACCGCCACGTACAGCGTGTCCGGGTCGACCACCGGGTTGCGGTAGCGGAACTCCGAGGCGGGCTCGGCGTCCGCGGGGATACGGGCCAGCTCCTCGATGAGCTGCGCGCCGATCTGGCCCGCGTGGTAGCTGGTGCCGCAGCCGAGGATCTTGATCCGCCGCACCCCGCGCGCCTCGCGCGGGTCCAGGTTGAGGCCGCCCAGGTGCACCGTGGCGAACTTGTCGTCGATCCGCCCGCGCAGCACCCGGTCCACCGCCTCGGCCTGCTCGGCGATCTCCTTGTGCATGTAGGTGTCGTGGCCGCCCATGTCGTACGACTCGGCCTCCCACTCCACGGTGGTCGGCGTGGCGGTGGTCCGGGAGCCCTCGGTGGTGTACGTGCGGAAGTCGTCGGCCTTGAGGGTGGCCATCTCGCCGTCCGCGAGCGTGACGACCTGGCGGGTGTGGGCGACGAGCGCGGCCACGTCGGAGGCGACGAACATCTCCTTCTCGCCGATGCCGAGCACCACCGGGGAGCCGTTGCGGGCCACCACGATCCGGTCCGGGAAGTCGCGGTGCAGCACCGCGAGGCCGTAGGTGCCCTCGACCGCGCGGAGCGCCTCGCTGACGCGCTGCTCCAGCGTGTCGGCCTGCGAGCGGGCGATGAGGTGGACGAGCACCTCGGTGTCGGTCTCCGAGCTGAAGACGGTGCCCTCGGCGGTGAGCCGGGCGCGCAGCTCCGAGGCGTTGTCGATGATGCCGTTGTGCACGATGGCGACGGCGTTGTCCGCGTCCAGGTGCGGGTGCGCGTTGGCGTCGCTGGGCGCGCCGTGGGTGGCCCAGCGGGTGTGCGCGATGCCGGTGGTGCCGGCGAAGCGCTTGGGCACGCGCGCCTCCAGGTCGCGCACCCGGCCCTTGGCCTTGACGGTCCGCAGCTCGCCGGACCTGCCGGTGATCACGATGCCGGCCGAGTCGTAGCCTCGGTACTCCAGCCGCTGCAGGCCCTCCAGCAGCAGTGGTGCCACGTCACGCCTGCCGATGTAGCCGACAATTCCGCACATATGCCGTCCCTCTCGGTCGTACCTGTCGGGGGTGCCCGGTGCGCCCCTGAGCGCCCGGTCGGGTGGGGGTGCCCGGTCAGCCGTAGACGATCCGGCGCAGCTGGCGCTGGGAGAGCGCGGCCGGGGCGACCGCCCGGTGCGGCAGCTCCTCGCCGATCCGCTCGAAGATCTCCGTGTTGACCAGCCCCTTCGCCTGGAGCTCGCGGTGCCTGCGGCGGACGTACTCCTCGGTCGTCTCGTCGAAGTAGGCCAGGACGTCCAGCACCACCCGGGACGCCTCGCCGCGGTGCAGCGACGTGGTGCGGACCAGGTGGTCGATGAGGTCTTCGTAGGACGTCCGGTGTTCGGGCACCCGTTGATACTCATCAGATCATCCCTGCTTTGCAAGAATCCTGCCCGTTTTCGGGCACCCTTGCGCGATTAGTGGGGGCCGAACGGGTGAGCGGCGAGCGGATTGTCCAGGATTCCGACGAACTGGAGTGCCGCCGAGGGATCGGCGAGGTCGACCATGCTGCGGTTGTTCCGGAGCTGGAGCCGGTTCAGGCAGGACCGGACGAAGCTCGGCGCGAACAGGTCGTGGCGGCGGAAGCGCCCGGCCAACTCGGGGTGGGCCCGCTGGTAGTCCGCGACGCACTCGGCGACCGTCCGCCAGAAGGGGTCCTGGTCCAGTACCCGGCCGGTGTGCAGGATCGCGGACAGGAAGCGGAGGAAGCAGTCGAAGACGTCCGTGAACACGCACAGCGCCTGCTCGTCGTCCGGGATGTCGGCGCGGACCCGCCGCACCTCCGGCGGCAGATCCGCCTCCGGGTCCATCACCACGATCTCCTCGGCGATGTCCTTGAAGACCACCCGCTCCACCCGGCCGTCGGCGTCGAGCACGAGGATGACGTTCTCGCCGTGCGGCATGAAGGCCAGGCGGTGGGCGTACAGGCAGTGCACGACCGGCACCAGGTACGCGTCCAGGTAGCCGCGCAGCCAGCGCTCGGGCGGCTCGCCGGAGCGGGCGATCAGCGCGGCGGCGAAGGAGCCGCCGTCGGGATCGACGTGCAGCAGCGAGGCCATCGTCGCCGCCGACCGCCCCGGGCCCAGCCCGGGCACCGGGCTCTCCCGCCACAGCGCGGCCAGCATCTTGCGGTACGGCGAGCCCGGCTCGGTGGCGGCCTCGTACGGCAGCGGGTGGTAGCCGACGGCGGCGCGCTCGCGCAGGATCGAGAAGCGGGCGGCGGTCAGGGTCGGGTCGGCGGCGACCAGGTCGGCGACCCAGTCGTTGATCGCGGGGGTGCCGGCCATGTACGCGGCGGACAGGCCGCGCAGGAACCCCATGTTGAGGACGGATAGCGCGGTCTTCACGTAGTGGCGTTCGGGGTGGTCGGCGTTGAAGAAGGTGCGGACCGACTGCTGGGCGAGGTGCGTGTCGTCGCCCGGGCCGAGGTGGACGAGGTGCCGCTGGGCGACCTCGCCGGCGAAGGTGGTGGCGAGGCGGTGCTCCCACTGCCAGGGGTGGGCGGGGATCAGGAGGTAGTCGGCGGGGTCGAGGTCGAGGTCGCGGAGGGTCCGCGCGAAACGCTCCCGGGTGGAGGCGTCCAGCTCGCCCGCGATCAGGTCGTCGTAGCTGAGGCCGGCGCCCACGCTGAAGTGGGCGCGGTCGCGGTGGGCGGCGAGCCAGGTCAGCCGGACGGGGGTGGCGGCCTCCGGGGTGTACATGGCCAGGTCGTGGGCGCCGAAGCCGATGCGGCCGCTGTTGGCCACGAAGCAGGGGTGCCCTTCGAGCATGGCGGCTTCGACGGTCTGGAAGGGGGCGCGGCTGAGGGCGGCGGCGCTGGGAGTGGCGAGGGTGGCGGGGCTGCCGGGTGCGTCAGGGGTGCCGTCCGCGCCAGGGGTGCCAGGGCCGGCGGTCGTGCCGTCGCCGGTGTGCTTGCCGTACTTGTACGCGAGCGACGCGAGGGTGGAGGTGATCTCCTCCAGGTACAGCGGCAGGACGTCGTCGCCGAGTGCGAGGGAGGTGCGGAACTCCGCGAAGAAGGCGAGCGCGTCCAGCGGCAGGTCCCCGCCGATCGGGTCCGGGGCGGCCGGGCTCTCGGCGCTCTCGCGGGTCCGGGTGAGGGAGGCCGGGTCGAGGTGCCAGTGGTCGAGCGCCAGCCGGTCGGCGCGGAAACGGTACGCCGTGCCGCCGTCGTCGCTGCGGACCACGTACCACCCGCTGCCGCGCTCCTCGTCGCGGGCCGGCGTCAGCAGCTTCTCGTGGGCGAACTCCGCGAGCGCCTTGCGGACCAGGTGGCGGGTCGCGCGCGCCCACAGTTCCGGGTTCAGGTGGGCGGTGGCCGGGTCCAGGGCCGGGTCCAGGCCCGAGCGGACGGTGGTCGTCATCGCACCCGCCCCCCGTCGAGCGCCGCTTCGTACCCCGCGCGGGTGCAGATGCTCAGCAGCGCCTCCTTCTCCGGCTTGCGTATCCGGCGTATCACCTCGAAGCCGACCGTCTTGTTGAGCGCGTGGACCGCGGTGTTGCGGACGTCCGGCTCGACCACGACGCGGCGTACCGAGGGGTCGGCGAACAGTTCGCCCATCACCGCGGCGATGACCGCCCGGGTGAAGCCGTGCACGGGCCGGTCGGCCGGCGCGACCAGGAAGTGCATCCCGACGTCGCCGGGCTCGGCGTCGTACAGCCCGGGCAGTTCCACCCGCGCGGGGTCGTACCGCTCCAGCAGGCAGACGGGTTCGCCGTCGTACGACCCGATGAACGCGTCCTGGTACGGCGCCTGCGCGATGTCCGCGTAGGCGCGCTCGACGTCGTACCGGCTCGCGTCGGCCATCAGCCAGAACGACGCCTTGGGGTGGGTGACCCAGGTGTGCAGCAGGCCGGCGTCGGCGGGCGGGTCGACCGGGCGGAAGGTGAAGCGGGCGGGGGCGGTCATACGGTGAACTCCTGGAAGGCGATGGCCGTTTCCACCCGGTACGGCTCCTCGCCGTCGAGCAGGTGGCGGATGATGCGGGAGTTGCGGTAGGCGGCCATGCCGAGGTCGGGGGCGGCGAAACCGTGGGTGTGCAACTCGGCGTTCTGGACGTAGATGCCGCGGCCGGTGACGTCGATCGCGTAGTCCCGGTTGACGTCGTAACGGCCCTGGTCGTCCCAGCGGATGCGGTCGCGGACCGGGTCGAGGAACTCCGGCACCTGGTAGCGGTAGCCGGTGGCCAGCACCAGGCCCTCGGTGGTGAGGGTGTGCGTGCGGTCCTGCTCGTGCTGGCGCAGCCCGAGGGTGTACGTGCCGGTGGCCGGGTCGTGATCGGCGCTGTCCAGCGAGGTGTTGGTGAGCAGGCGGGTGGGGACCTTGCCGCGGCGGCTCTTGGCGTAGAGCAGGTCGAAGATCGCGTTGATCAGGTCGGAGTCGATGCCCTTGTACAGGCTCTTCTGCGTGCTGTTGAGCGAGTCGCGGACCGGGGCGGGCAGCGCGTGGAAGTAGTCGATGTACTCCGGTGAGGTCATCTCCAGGGTGAGCTTGGTGTATTCGAGCGGGAAGAAGCGGGGGGAGCGGGTCACCCAGGTGAGGTGGTAGCCGAGGGCGTCGATGTCCTGGAGCAGGTCGTGATAGATCTCGGCGGCGCTCTGCCCGCTGCCGACGATGGTGATGCTCCGCTTCTCCTGGAGCCCGGGCTTCGCCGCCAGGTAGCGGGAGTTGTGCAGGAGATCGCCGCCGAGGCTGTCCACCGCGGAGGGCAGGTGGGGCGGGGTGCCGGTGCCCAGCACCAGGCGGGGCGCGTGGTACGTCTCGCCGTTCGCCGTCCGCACCTCGTATTCCGCGTGGCGCTCGTCGTAGACCACCTCGGTCACGGTGCGTTCGAAGCGCACCGAGGACAGGCGGGCGGCGGCCCACCGGCAGTAGTCGTTGAACTCCTCGCGCAGCGGGTGGAAGTTCTCGCGGATGTAGAAGGGGTACAGCCGGCCGGACTGCTTGAGGTAGTTGAGGAAGCTGAACGGCGAGGTGGGGTCGGCGAGGGTCACCAGGTCGGACATGAACGGGGTCTGGAGGCTGCTGCCCTCCAGGAACATGCCGGAGTGCCAGTCGAAGTCGGGCTTGCTCTCCAGGAACACGCCGCGGGGGTGGGGGAGCGGGGCGGTGAGGCAGGCGAGGCCGAGGTTGAAGGGGCCGAGGCCGATGCCGATGAAGTCGAGCGCGTCGCCGGAGCCGGCCGATTCCGCAGCCGTGGCTGCGGCGTTGCGGGGGTCACGAGGCGTGGACAAGCGTCTCTCCCGTGGTCGTGGTGGCGAGGTAGCGGTCGGCGTGCCCGGCGAGCAGGTCGAGGACCGCGGTGATGTCGGCGAGCGTGGTGTTCGGGTTGAGCAGGGTGAACTTCAGGTAGTGGCTGCCGCGGACCTTCGTGGCGGCGACCACGGCCTGGCCGGCGGCGGACACCGCCTGGCGGGCGTGCAGGTTGGCGCGGTCGATGTCGGACGGGGTCGCGATGCCGGACGGCAGCCAGCGGAAGACCAGGGTGGACAGTGCGGGGCGGACGACGACCTCGAAACGGGGGTCGGCGTCCAGCGCCGTCCAGGCCCCGTCGGCCAGATCCAGCACCTCGTCGAAGAGCGCGCCCACCCCGTCGGTGCCCATCACCCGCAGCGTCATCCACAGCTTGAGCGCATCGAAACGGCGGGTGGTCTGGAGCGACTTGTCCACCTGGTTGGGGATGCGCTCGGCCGCCGCTCGGCGCGGGTTGAGGTAGTCGGAGTGGTAGGTGGCGTGCCGCAGCGTGCCCCGGTCGCGCACCAGCACGGCACTCGAACTGACTGGCTGGAAAAAGGACTTGTGATAGTCGACGGTCACGGAATCGGCGGCCTCGATGCCGTCGAGCAGGTGCCGGCGGGTGGTGGAGGCGAGCAGCCCGCAGCCGTAGGCGGCGTCCACATGCAGCCAGACGCCGTGCCGGGCGCAGAGCGCGGCGAGGGCGGGGAGCGGGTCGATGGAGCCGAAGTCGGTGGTGCCGGCGGTGGCCACCACGGCCATCGGGACGAGCCCGTCGCGGGCGCACTGCTCCAACTCCCGTGCGAGCGCCGCGGCTTGCATCCGCCGGTCGCGGTCGCAGGGCAGCGTGATGACCGCGTCCGCGGACAGGCCGAGGAGCTTCGCGGACTTGCGGACGCTGAAGTGGCCGCACTCGGAGGTCAGGATGCGCAGCCGGGCCGGATCGGCGCCGTGGGTGACTGCCTCCTCCCGGGCCAGCAGCAGTGCCTGGAGGTTGGACTGGGTGCCGCCGCTGGTGAACACCCCGTCGGCGGCCGGGCCGAGGCCGATCCGGGCCGCCGTCCAGTCGATCAGCCGGCGCTCGATCAGGGTGGCGCCGGCGCTCTGATCCCAGGTGTCCAGCGAGGAGTTGACCGCGCTGAGCACGGCCTCGGCGGCGATCGCGGGGATCGCCACCGGGCAGTTGAGATGGGCGAGATAGCGGGGATGGTGGAAGTAGACGGCGTCGCGCAGATAGACCGACTCCAGTTCCTCCAGGGCGGCGGCGGTGTCGCCGAGGGGCTGGTCGAGGTCGACGGCGTCGACCCGGGGAGCGAGGGCGTCGGGGCTGATGCCGGTGAACGGCCGGTCGGTCGCGGCCAGCGTGGCCGCCACCCGCTCGACTCCCTCGGCGACGGAGCGCCGGTACTGCTCCGTCGTGGTGTCACTGAGCAGGTGTGAGCGCATGGGTGGACCTCTCACTGGGGGGATGAGTTAGGTTAGCCTAACCTAACTCACCGGCCCCGGTGGGCCCACCCCAGCACTTCTGCCCCTTTCGCCGGCTACCTGTGCCGCGTTATTCGGACAATCCCAACTCCCGTGCGATCAGCATCCGCTGGACCTCGCTGGTGCCCTCGCCGATCTCCAGGATTTTGGCATCCCGCCACATCCGGGCCACCGGATACTCGTTCATGAAGCCGTACCCGCCGTGGATCTGGGTGGCCTCGCGGGCGTTGGTCACCGCGATCTCCGAGCTGTAGAGCTTCGCCAGCGCCGCCTCCTTCTTGAACTTCTCCCCGCTCACCAGCCGCGACGCCGCGTCCCGCCAGGCCAGCCGCGCGGTGTGGGCCCGCATCTCCATGTCCGCGAGCTTGAACTGGATCGCCTGGTTCGCGCCGATCGGCCGCCCGAACGCCTTCCGCTGCCGCGCATAGGCCAGTGACTCGTCCAGGCACCCCTGCGCCAACCCGGTGGCCAGCGCGGAGATCGCGATCCGCCCCTCGTCCAGAATCCGCAGGAACTGGGCGTACCCCCGGCCCTCCGCACCCAGCAGGTTCGCCGCCGGCACCCGGCAGTCCGCGAACGACAACTCCCGGGTGTCCGAGGCATTCCACCCGACCTTGCTGTACTTCTTCGACACCGTGAACCCCGGGGTGCCGGACGGCACGATGATCGAGGAGATCCGCGGCCGGCCGTCCTCCTTGCGACCGGTCACCGCGGTCACCGTGACCAGGCCGGTGATGTCGGTGCCGGAGTTGGTGATGAAGCACTTCGTGCCGTTGATCACCCACTCGCCGCTCGACTCGTCCAGCCGCGCGGTGGTCCTGGTGCCGCCCGCGTCCGAACCGCACTCCGGCTCGGTCAGCCCGAAAGCACCCAGCATCTCGCCCGAGCACAGCCGCGGCAGCCAGGTCCGCTTCTGCTCCTCCGTACCGAACCGGAACACCGGCATCGCGCCCAGCGACACCCCCGCCTCCAGGGTGATCGCCACCGATGAGTCGACCCGTGCCAACTCCTCCAGCACCAGCCCCAGCGCGAAGTAGTCCCCGCCCATCCCGCCGTACTCCTCTGGGAACGGCAGCCCGAACAGGCCCATCCGCCCCATCTCCCGCACGATCTCGTACGGGAACTCCTCCCGCTCGTAGAAGTCGCCGATCTTCGGTGCGATCACATCGCGGGCGAACTCCGCCACGGTCGCCCGCAGCGACTCGTGCTCCTCGGACAGACGGTGGTCGATCGACATGGCTACGGCTCCCGGTGGGTGAGGGCGCGGACGGTACGGGACGGGCTCGGCCGTCCCAACTGCTCCGCCATCCAGACGCTTGTGGCGCTGAGGCGGTCGAGGTCGACCCCGGTCCTGATGCCGAGTCCGTGCAGCATCCAGACGAGGTCTTCGGTGGCGAGGTTTCCGGTGGCGCTCTTGGCGTAGGGGCAGCCGCCCAGGCCGCCGGCCGACGCGTCGACGACGCCGACGCCCCGCTGGAGTGCGGCCAGCGTGTTCGACAGGGCCTGGCCGTAGGTGTCGTGGAAGTGCACCGCGAGGTGTCCGATCGGGACCCCGCCGGCGGTCAACTCGTCCAGCAGCGCCACCACATGGCCCGGCGTCGCCACCCCGATGGTGTCGCCGAGGCTCAACTCGGTGCAGCCCAGTTCGTACAGCCGCCTGGCCACCCCGGCCACCTGCCCGACCGGTACCGGGCCCTCCCAGGGGTCGCCGAAGCACATCGACAGATAGCCGCGCACCCTTACTCCCTCGGCCCGGGCCCGCGCCACCACCGGCTCGAACATCGCCAGCGACTCCGCCACCGTCCGGTTCAGGTTCGCCCGGGCGAAGGACTCGGTGGCGCTGCCGAACACCGCGATCTCCCGCACGCCCAGCTCCAGCGCCCGCTCGAGACCCCGTGCGTTCGGCACCAGCACCGGCAGCCGCAGCTCCGGGTCCCGGGCCAGGTCGGCCAGGAGCGGCATCAGCTCGGCCGCGTCCGCCAACTGCGGCACCCACTTGGGGTGGACGAAGCTGGTCGCCTCGATCGTGGTCAGCCCCGCTTCCGCCAGCCGGTGCACGAACCGCGCCTTCACCTCCGTCGGCACCGTCGACTTCTCGTTCTGCAGGCCGTCACGGGCGCCGACTTCATGGATGCGGACGTACTCCGGCAGTCCCGGCATCGGCACCGCCATCGGCAGGCCCGCGGGCAGCCCCTCCGTGCGGCTGCTCGTGCCGGCTTCGGGGCTGCTGCCGCTGCTTCCGTCAGTCCTGCCGGCACCGCCGGTCCCGGTGCCGCGCACCGCCGATCCGTCTCCGGCCGTCATGACGCCTCCCCGGAGCCGAGGGCCGAGCCGTCCGGGTCGTCGTCCGGCGCCACCACCGCCAGCACCTGGTCCATCGCCACCGTGGTGCCCGCGGTGACGTCGATCTCCGTCACCGTGCCGTCATGCGGCGCGGCGATCACGTGTTCCATCTTCATGGCCTCCACCACCAGCAGACTCTGCCCCGCCACAACCTGCTCGCCCTTGGCGACCTTCACCACCGTGACCGTGCCCGGCATCGGCGCGGTCAGCGCACCACCCCCGGCGCCCGCCGCCGCACCCCGCAGCGCCGCCGCCACCGGGTCGTACGACTGCACTCGCCAACTGTCGCCGTCCCGGCCGAGCCACTCGCCCGCCCGGTCGAAAGCCGACGCCCTGTCCTCCCGATACAGCACCACCCGCGAGCCGGTCACATCGATGCGTGCCCGCACCGGCGGACCGTCGCCGATCCGCACCCGGCCGTCGCGCACTCCCACCCGCACCGGCTCCCGGCCCGGCACCCGCAGATGGTGCACCGTCCAGGCCGGCTCCCCGCCCAGCCGCCAGCCGCTCGGCACCGAGAACGGGTCGACCCACCCGCCGTCCTCCGCCGGCGCTGCCAACTCGCGCTGCCGCAGCAGCGCCGCCGTCTCGTACACCTCGTCCGGCACCCCGTCCGGCAGCAGCCCGGCCGCGTCCCGGTCGATCAGCCCGGTGTCCAACTCGCCCGCCACCACGGCCGGATGCGCGAGCAGCCGCCGCAGGAACCCGGTGTTCGTCTCCAGGCCCAGCACCACCGTGCCGGCCAGCGCCGCCCGCAGCCTGCGCAGCGCAGTCGCCCGGTCCGGGCCGTGCGCGATCACCTTGGCGAGCATCGGGTCATAGGCGGTGCCGACCTCGGTGCCCGCCGCCAGCCCGGAGTCCACCCGCACCCCGGGCCCGGCCGGGTCACGCAACTCCAGCACGGTGCCCGCCGACGGCAGGAAGTCCACCGTGCCGTCGCCCGGCCGGGCCGTCTCCGCGCAGATCCGCGCCTCGATCGCGTGCCCCGTCAGCGTCACGTCCTCCTGGCCGAAGTCCAGCGGTTCCCCGCAGGCCACCCGCAGTTGCCACTCCACCAGGTCCAGCCCGGTCACCAACTCCGTCACCGGGTGCTCCACCTGGAGCCGGGTGTTCATCTCCATGAAGTAGTACGCGGCCGGGTCCGCGCCGGGCACGATGAACTCCACCGTGCCCGCGCCGGTGTACCCGCACGAACGCGCCGCCTGCACCGCCGCCTCGCCCATCGCCGCCCGGGTGGCCGGGTCCAGCAGCACCGACGGCGCCTCCTCGATCACCTTCTGGTGCCGGCGCTGCAACGAGCACTCCCGCTCGCCGAGGTGCACCACATTGCCGTGCGCGTCGGCCAGCACCTGGATCTCGATATGGCGCGGCCGGTCGATCCACCGCTCCACCAGCAGCGTGTCGTCCCCGAACGAACCGCGCGCCTCCCGGCGGGCCGCCGCGATCTCCTCGGGCAGCCGCGCCGCGTCCCGTACCAGCCGCATGCCCTTGCCACCGCCGCCCGCGGACGGCTTGAGCAGTACCGGCATGCCGATCTCCCGTGCCGCCCAGGCCAGTTCGCCGTCGGTCAACCCGCTGCCGCTGCTGCCGGGCACCACCGGCACCCCGGCGGCCTGCACGGTCTGCTTGGCCCGGATCTTGTCGCCCATCAGCTCGATCGCGTCGGCCGGCGGCCCGATGAAGACCAGCCCGGCCTGTGCGCAGGCCCGGGCGAAGCCCGCGTTCTCGGCGAGGAATCCGTATCCGGGGTGGACGGCCTGCGCGCCGGCCGCGCCCGCCGCCCGCACCAGCTCGGACGCCGACAGGTAACTGTCCACCCGCACCGCGGTGTCGGCCTCCCGCACATGCCGGGCGCCGGCGTCCGCCTCGGTGAACACGGCCGCCGACCGCACTCCTGACTCCCGCAGGGTGCGCATCACCCGCACCGCGATCTCTCCCCGGTTGGCCACCAGCACGGTGTCGAACATCGCCGGCCGGCTCAGGGTGGTGTTGCTGCTCATCTCGGCCCTCACATCCGGAAGACGCCGTAGCCCGGCGCGGTCGGATCGGCTTCGGGCAGTGGCGCGTTGGCACAGGCGGTGAGCGCCAGACCCAGTACGGTGCGGGTCTCCAGCGGATCGATCACTCCGTCGTCCCACAGCCGGGCCGTCGCGTAGTAGGCGTTGCCCTGGGTTTCGTACTGCTCGCGGATCGGAGCCTTGAACTCCTCCTCCGCCTGCTCGCTCCACTTCTCGCCGGCTGCCGCCAACTGGTCCCGCTTCACCGTAGCCAGCACCGAGGCGGCCTGCTCGCCGCCCATCACGGAGATCTTGGCGTTGGGCCACATCCACAGGAAGCGGGGGCTGTAGGCCCGGCCGCACATGGAGTAGTTCCCGGCGCCGTAGGAGCCGCCGATCACCACCGTCAGCTTCGGCACCCGCGCGCACGCCACCGCCGTCACCATCTTCGCGCCGTGTTTGGCGATGCCGCCCGCTTCGTACTGCCGGCCCACCATGAAGCCCGAGACGTTCTGGAGGAAGAGCAGCGGGATGCCGCGCTGGTCGCACAGTTCGATGAAGTGCGCGCCCTTGAGGGCGGATTCGGCGAACAGGATGCCGTTGTTCGCCACGATGCCGACCGGATGGCCCTGGAGGTGGGCGAATCCGGTGACCAGCGTGGTGCCGTACTCCGCCTTGAACTCCGCGAAGCGGCTGCCGTCGACCAGTCGTGCGATCACCTCCCGCACGTCGTACGGCGTACGGGAGTCCGCCGGCACTGCTCCGTACAGCCCCGCCGGGTCCACCGCGGGTGGTTCCGCAGGCCGCACCGTCCACGGCGGCGCGCCCCGGGCCGGCAGGGTGGCCACGATGTCGCGGACGATGCTCAACGCGTGCGCGTCGTCCTCGGCGAGATGGTCGGTGACACCGGACGTCCGGGAGTGCACCTCGCCGCCGCCGAGTTCCTCCGCGGTGACCACCTCTCCGGTGGCGGCCTTCACCAGGGGTGGGCCGCCGAGGAAGATCGTGCCCTGATTCCGCACGATGACGGCCTCGTCGCTCATCGCCGGGACGTAGGCACCGCCGGCGGTGCACGAACCCATCACCGCGGCGATCTGCGGGATGCCGCGGGCCGACATGGTGGCCTGGTTGTAGAAGATCCGGCCGAAGTGGTCGCGGTCGGGGAAGACCTCGTCCTGCCGGGGGAGGAAGGCGCCGCCGGAGTCCACCAGGTAGACGCAGGGCAAGCGGTTGTCGAGCGCGACCTCCTGGGCCCGCAGGTGCTTCTTGACCGTCATCGGGTAATAGGTGCCGCCCTTGACGGTGGCGTCGTTGGCCACCACCACGACCTCGCGGCCCGAGACCCGGCCGATGCCGGCGATCACCCCCGCCGCGGGGGCCTGGCCGTCGTACATACCGTCGGCGGCGAGCGGAGCCAGTTCGAGGAAGGGGGAGCCGGGGTCGAGCAGTCCGTCCACGCGGTCCCGCGGCAGCAGTTTTCCCCGGGAGGTGTGCCGTGCGCGCGCCTTCTCCCCGCCGCCGAGCCGCGCGGCGGCAAGCTTGTCACGCAGGGTCGCCGTGAGTGCGGTGTGCGCCTGCGCGTTGGCGCGAAATGCCTCCGATGCCGGATCTGCGGCACTGGACAGGGCGGGTGCTGCCATGGGTCGGCCCCCCGGGTGTTAGCGAGCGTTAACCTGATGACTCCACGTTAACGCTCGCTAACGGGATTGTCTAGACTCGATTTCATGAGTCCGACCAAGGCTGTGGAAAACCGGCGCGAGCAGATCCTCCGAGAGGCCGCGCGGCTCTTCGCCGAGCGCGGGTTCCACGGAGTCGGCGTGGACGAGATAGGGGCCGCGGTCGGCATCAGCGGCCCCGGGCTGTACCGGCACTTCGCCGGGAAGGACGCGATGCTCGCCGAGTTGCTGGTCGGGATCAGCGGGCGCTTGCTGGCCGCGGGCCGGATGCGGGTCGCGGAGACCACGGAGCCCGCCGAGACGCTGGATGCGCTGATCCGCGGCCACATCGACTTCGCCATCGACGACCGGCCGCTCATCACCCTGCACGACCGAGAGCTGGACCGGCTGCGCGAATCCGACCGCAAACTCGTCCGCCAGCTCCAGCGGCAGTATGTGGAGGAATGGGTGGCGGTGGTCCGCCGGGTGTACCCCGGCGCCACCGAACTGGAGGCCCGGGCCGCTGTCCACGCCGTGTTCGGCCTGCTCAACTCCACGCCCCACCTCGGCGCGCAGTCCGGCCTGCCCGACCGCGCCGGGATGGCCGCTCTTCTGCACCGCCTCGCGCTCAGCGCGCTGGACGCCCTCGGCGGCGGTCCTGCCCTGGACAGCGGTGACGACCGGCGGGTAACTTTCTGAGCGCTTGCTTAATTCTCGGATGGGAGGCGCGCTGTGCGTCGTACGGTGTTCAACGAGGACCACGAGGCGTTCCGCGAGACGATACGCGCCTTCATCGAGGCCGAGGTCGTCCCCGTCTACGACGAGTGGCTGGCGGCCGGGCAGGTACCGCGGGAGTTCTACTACAAGCTCGGCGAGCTCGGTGTGTTCGGCATCGAGGTGCCCGAGGAGTTCGGCGGCGCGGGCGAGCGCAGCTTCAAGTTCCAGGCCGTGATCGGCGAGGAGCTGGCCCGCGCCGGCGTCAGCTTCGGCGGCAGCAGCGTGCACGTCGGCCTCTGCCTGCCGTACGTGATGGCGTACGGCGCCCAGGAGCAGAAGAAGCGCTGGCTGCCCGGCTTCGTCAGCGGCGAGACGATGTTCGCCATCGCGATGACCGAGCCCGGCACCGGCTCCGACCTGGCCGGCATGAAGACCACCGCGAAACTCGCCGACGACCGCAGCCACTACGTCCTCAACGGCGCGAAGACCTTCATCACCGGCGGCGTCCACGCCGACCGCGTGATCGTCTGTGCCCGTACCGCCCCGCCCACTCCCGAGGACCGCCGCGCCGGCATCTCGCTCTTCGTCGTCGACACCAAGTCCGACGGCTACGCGGTCGGCCGCAAGCTGGACAAGCTCGGCCTGAAGACCTCCGACACCGCGGAGCTTTCCTTCACCGACGTCCGTGTGCCGGTGGAGGACCTGCTGGGCGAGGAGGGCAAGGGCTTCTCCTACCTCGGTCAGAACCTGCCGCAGGAGCGACTCGCCATCGCGGCCGGCGCCCACGCCCAAGCCGCGGCCGCGATCCGCTTCGCGCAGGCGTACGTCCAGGACCGCACCGTCTTCGGCAAGACCGTCGCGTCCTTCCAGAACACCAAGTTCGAACTCGCCGCCTGCAAGGCCGAGGTCGACGCTGCCGAAGCCGTCGTGGACCGCGCGCTCGAAGCCCACGACCGGCGCGAACTGTCCGCCGCCGACGCCGCCTCGGCCAAGCTCTTCTGCACCGAGGTCGCCGCCCGTGTCATCGACCGCTGCCTCCAGCTGCACGGCGGATACGGTTACATGAACGAGTACCCGATCGCCCGCCTCTACGCGGACAACCGGGTCAACCGGATCTATGGCGGGACCAGTGAGGTCATGAAGTCGATCATCGCCAAGTCGATGGGCCTGTGAACGAGAAACCGACACCCCTGCAGTCCCTGCTCGACCTCCTGGACCTGGAGCGGATCGAGCAGGACATCTTCCGCGGCTTCAGCCGCTCGGCCGTGGTGCCGCGCGTCTTCGGCGGGCAGGTCGCGGCGCAGGCCCTGGTCGCCGCGGGCCGCACCGTGCCCGAGGAGCGCGCCGCACACTCGCTGCACGCGTACTTCCTGCGGCCAGGCGACCCGGGCGCGCCGATCGTCTACCAGGTGGACCGGATTCGCGACGGCCGCTCCTTCACCACCCGGCGGGTCGTCGCGATCCAGCACGGCCAGCCGATCTTCCACCTGTCGGCGTCCTTCCAGATCCATGAGGACGGCCTGGAGCACCAGGAGGCGATGCCGTCGGCGCCCGACCCCGAGACGCTTCCCAGCGCCGACGAACTGCTGCCGGCCCACGCCGACAAGTTCCCCGATCCGACGGTCATCGACCGGCTGCTCGAAGCACGGGCCGCCGTCGACCTGCGCTATGTCGAGGACCCGCCCTTCCTCACCGCGGGCGTGCGCCGCGAACCGCGCTCCCAGGTGTGGTTCCGCACCCGTGGCAAGCTCGCCGACAACCCCTTGCTGCACGTCTGCCTGGCCACCTATGTGTCGGACATGACGCTGCTCGACTCGGTGCTCCTCGCGCACGGGCGCGGCGGCTGGGCGGTCGGCGACGTGGTGGGCGCCAGCCTCGACCACGCCATGTGGTTCCACCGCCCCTTCCGCGCGGACGAGTGGCTGCTGTACGACCAGCAGAGCCCGTCCGCCTCGGGCGGCCGCGGGCTGGGCACCGCGCGCATCTACACCCAGGACGGCGCGCTGGCCGTGTCGGTGATCCAGGAGGGCCTGGTCCGGGTGCCGCGGGACTGAGGTCGGCCCGCCCTGCAGAGGGTCCCGGTCGGCGATAGGGGGCGGGGTCGACGATCGGGGTCGGGGTCGGTGTTCGGGCTCCGACGATCCCTGGTCCCCGGTTCCTAGTCGCGGGTCTTGCGGGTTCTGGTCCTTCTGGTCCGGGGGTCCGGGCGGTGCCGGCCGCCACCACCCGGCCGGGGCGCCGCCGGGCGACGCCGCAGGTCGGCCGCGTCCAGCAGGTAGGAGGCCATCGGCGCGTAGAAATGCGGCTGCACGTTGTCGTCGAGCGGCACGCTCACCAGGACGCTGCCCTCTGACTCGCCGACGAACAGCGCCGGGTCGTTGGAGTCCGCGAAGCCGACCGTGTCGATACCGCGCGCCCCTGCGCAGCCCGCCCAGCCGTGGTCGGCCACCACCAGGTCGGGCAGCCCGCGCCCGTCGCGCTCCAGGGCGTTGAGCACCTCGGTCATCGGTTCCGGCGAGTGGGTGTGCACCAGGCCGCCACCCCGGTGCAGCATGAAGACACCGCCGAGGTAGCGGATCTCGCCGCCGTCCGCGTACAGGTTCTCCGCCGGTCCGACCACCTGGCAGCCGACCGCCCGCAAGGCCCCGGCAAGTACGTTGTGCACCGCGAACAATCCCGCGGGATGCCCGCTGGCCAGCAGGACCGTGGAGCGGTTCTCCGCCGCCTTCTTCAGCACCTCCGCCATACGGTCCAGGCCGTCGATGGTCAGCTCAGGGTCGATGGTGTCCTGCCCGTGCACGTGCTCGGGGTCGGCGACCACCCCGCAGCGCTCCGCCATCAACTCCAGCACCGCCGACTCCTCGGTCCACCGGTCACCGAGGTCCAACCCGAACCAGAAGTAGCGGTTGCCCTCGGCGAGCTCCCGGTAGTGGTCGAGGTTGTTCTCGCGCGTGGTCGCGACGTCTCCGGCTATCCGGGTGCGTATCAGGTGCGAGACGAGGGCCTGGCGGGTGGGGGTGGCAGGCAGCGGGTCCATGGGCATGGAGACATTCTCCCGCCCCCGCGTCCCGGTATGCGACGTGCCCCGGATCGACGCCGAGGCGTAATCACCGTCGCCGATTGGAGGAAACGTACATTTCGGGGGCCGACGGGGGACCGTAGGGTCGGCGGGCACCGGCCGTACCGAGAAGCGCCGTACCGAACCGCCACACCGAGAAGAGGCAGCCACATGAGCAGCGCCCAGCCGCGCGGCCCCGTCGACTCCTCGCGTGTCCCGCGCTACGCGGGCCCCGCGACCTTCGCCCGCCTGCCCCGGCTCGACGAGGTGGGCAGTGCGGACGTCGCGGTCGTCGGCGTGCCCTTCGACACCGGGGTGTCCTACCGCCCCGGCGCGCGGTTCGGCGGCAACGCCATCCGCGAGGCGTCCCGGCTGCTGCGCCCGTACAACCCGGCGCAGGACGCCGCCCCTTTCGCGCTTGCCCAGGTGGCCGACGCGGGCGACATCGCCGCCAACCCGTTCGACATCGGTGAGGCGGTCGAGACCATCCAGACCGCTGCCGACGACCTGCTGGCGACCGGCGCCCGCCTCATGACGCTCGGCGGCGACCACACCGTCGCTCTGCCGCTGCTGCGCGCGGTCGCCCGCCGGCACGGGCCGGTGGCCCTGCTCCACTTCGACGCGCACCTTGACACCTGGGACACGTACTTCGGCGCCGCGTACACCCACGGGACGCCGTTCCGCCGCGCGGTCGAGGAGGGCATCCTCGACACCTCGGCGCTCTCCCACGTCGGAACCCGCGGCCCGTTGTACGGCAGGAAGGACCTCGACGATGACGAGAAGATGGGCTTCGGCATCGTCACCTCCGCCGACGTGATGCGCCGCGGTGTCGACGAGGTCGCCCAGCAGCTGCGGGAGCGGATCGGCGACCGGCCGCTGTACATCTCGGTCGACATCGACGTCCTCGACCCCGCGCACGCCCCCGGCACAGGGACCCCGGAAGCCGGCGGCCTCACCTCACGCGAACTCCTGGAGATCCTGCGCGGCCTGTCCGGCTGCCATCTGGTGTCGGCCGACGTGGTGGAGGTCGCCCCGGCCTACGACCACGCGGAGATCACCTCGGTCGCCGCCTCCCACACCGCCTACGAGCTCACGACGATCATGGCCCGGCAGATCGCGGCGGCCCGCTGAGCCGTTCGAATCACTCGAAATGATTACGACCAAGGTCGCACTCATGTGCGACCTTGGTCGTTGGTTTTGTTGCGGGAGGATGAAACGCGCGGTGCGGCGCGTTGGGAGCGTCGGCAGGACAAGCGGCGGCGGGCCGCGGGACGAACGTGGTGGAGGACGGCGTGGCGAAGGCGAGACCGGGGGCAGCGGCTGAGGACGGCCCCGAGCAGGGCTGGCTCCGGAGGCTGAGCGGCTATGCCTGGCGGTACAAGCGCAGCGTGCTGCTGTCGCTCGGCGCGTCCCTCGCGGGCATGGGCGTCACCGCCCTGGTCCCGCTGGTCCCCAAGCTGATCATCGACGACGTCATCGTCAAGCACGACAGGCCGCTCGCGCCGTGGGCCATCGCCCTGGTGGTCGCCGCCGTCGTCGTCTACGTGCTGACGTACCTGCGGCGGTTCTACGGCGGGCGCCTCGCCCTCGACGTCCAGCACGACCTGCGGGACGAGATGTTCCGGTCGATCATGCGGCTCGACGGCCGCCGCCAGGACGAGCTGAGCACCGGGCAGGTCGTCGGCCGCGCCACCAGCGACCTCCAACTGATCCAGGGGCTGCTGTTCATGCTGCCCGTCATGATCGGCAACCTACTGCTCTTCCTGCTCTCCCTCGTGGTGATGCTCGTCCTCTCCCCGGTGCTGACCCTGGTCGCCCTGGCCGTCGCCCCCGCGCTGTGGTTCATCGCCGACCGCTCCCGCAAGCGGCTCTTCCCCGCCACCTGGTACGCCCAGGGCCAGGCGGCGGCAGTCGCCGGTGTCGTCGACGGGTCGGTCACCGGCGTGCGGGTGGTCAAGGGCTTCGGCCAGGAACAGCAGGAGATGGGCAAGCTGCAGAAGGTCAGCCGCCGCCTCTTCGCGGGCCGGCTGCGCACCGTCCGGCTCAGCGCCCGCTACACGCCGGCACTCCAGGCGGTCCCCTCGCTCGGCCAGATCGGCATGCTCGCGCTCGGCGGCTGGATGGCCACCCGCGGCCAGATCACCCTGGGCACCTTCGTCGCCTTCTCCACCTACCTCGCCCAGCTCACCGGCCCGGTCCGGATGCTCACCATGATGCTGACCGTCGGCCAGCAGGCCCGCGCCGGAGTCGAGCGCGTCCTCGAACTCATTGACACCCGCCCCACCCTCGACGAGGGCACCAAGACCCTCCCGCCGGGCGCCCCCGCCACCGTCGACTTCGACAACGTCTCCTTCGGCTACAGCGCCCAGCGCCCGGTCCTCGACGGCTTCGACCTGAGCATCGAGCCCGGGGAGACGGTCGCCGTCGTCGGTGCCTCCGGCTCCGGCAAGTCGACCGTCTCCCTGCTGCTGCCCCGGATGTACGACGTGACCGGCGGCGCCGTGCGGATCGGCGGTGTGGACGTCCGCGAGCTGACCTTCGAGTCGCTGCGCTCCGCGATCGGGCTGGTGCCCGAGGACAGCTTCCTGTTCTCCGACACCGTGCGGGCCAACATCGCCTACGGCAAGCCCGACGCCACAGATGAGGAGGTCCTTGCGGCCACCCGCGCCTCCCAGGCCCACGGCTTCATCACCGCTCTGCCAGATGGCTACGACACGGTCGTCGGCGAGCAGGGCCTGACCCTCTCCGGCGGCCAGCGGCAGCGCGTCGCCCTGGCCCGCGCGATCCTCACCGACCCGAGGCTGCTGCTCCTGGACGACGCCACGTCCGCGGTGGACGCCCGGGTCGAGGCGGAGATCTTCGACGCCCTGCGCCAGGTGATGCGCGGCCGTACGACGCTGCTGATCGCCCACCGCCGCTCCACCCTGGCCCTCGCCGACCGGATCGCCGTCCTGGACGCGGGGCGCCTGGCCGACCTGGGCACCCACGAGGAACTCCAGGCGCGCAGCCCCCTCTACCGCGCGCTGCTCACCGACCCCGAGGCGCTCGGCGCCGACGTGGTCGACCTCGACCCGGCCGGCGCCGCGGCGTCGCGGACCGTCGAGCGGTGTGGACACGAGATGGCCGCCGACGGCACCTGCGCCGACCCGGAGTGCCTGCTGCTGGCCGAGGAAGAGGCGGTGGCCGAGGCCGAATCGGTGCGGGACGCGGCCGCGGGCATCACTCCGGAGCTGTGGCCCGAGCACCTCCGGGTGGACGAGGACGACGATCCGTCCGGCGGCGGCACATCGGCGCCGGCGGCCGCGCGCAGGACCGCGGCGGGCCCGGGGGGAATGGCCGGCGCGCTCGCGGGGATGCCCGCCACCCCGGAACTCCTCGCCAAGGTCGCCGCCTTGGCGCCCGCCGTCGACACCCCCGACATCGACGAGGAGCGCGCTCGCTCCGCGGACCAGGCATTCGGGCTCGGCAGCATGCTCCGCGGGTTTCGCACCCCGCTGCTGCTCAGCCTGCTGCTCGTCGCGATCGACGCCATCGCCGGACTGCTGCTGCCGGTCCTGATCCGGCACGGCATCGACGCGGGCGTACGCCGACAGGCGCTGGACGCGGTCTGGGTGGCCTCCCTGCTCGGCCTGGCACTGGTCCTGCTGCAGTGGGTGGTGGAGTGGGGCTCGACCCTGCTCACCGGCCGCACCGGCGAACGCGTCCTGTACACCCTGCGCGTGAAGATCTTCGCCCACCTGCACCGGCTCGGACTGGACTTCTACGAGCGGGAGTTGTCCGGCCGCATCATGACCCGGATGACCACGGACGTGGACGCCCTCTCCACGTTCCTGCAGACCGGTCTGGTCACGGCGCTGGTCAGCGTGCTGACCTTCGTCGGCATCCTGGTGGCACTGCTCGCCATCGACGTGCAGCTCGCCCTGCTGGTCTTCGCCACCCTGCCCCTGCTGGTGATCGCCACCTGGGTCTTCCGCCGCAAGTCCGTGCGCGCGTACGAGTCCGCCCGCGAGCGGATCGCCGTCGTCAACGCCGACCTGCAGGAACACGTGGCCGGTCTGCGCGTGGTCCAGGCGTTCCGCGGTGAGCAGCACGGCGCCCGGCGCTTCCTCGGCCGCAGCGACGAATACCGCACGGCCCGGGTCCGCGGCCAGTTCCTGATCTCGGTGTACTTCCCGTTCGTGCAGCTGCTGTCCAGCGTGGCGGCGGCGCTGGTGCTGATCGTCGGCGCCCACCGGGTCAACGCGGGCACCCTGACCGCGGGCGCCCTGGTCGCCTACCTGCTCTACATCGACCTGTTCTTCTCCCCGGTGCAGCAGCTCTCCCAGGTCTTCGACGGCTTCCAGCAGGCCACGGTCTCGCTCGGCCGCATCCGTGAACTGCTGCGCCGGCCCACCACCACACCGCAGGCCCGGGACCCGCGGCCGGTGCACCGCCTGCGCGGCGAGATCACCTTCCAGGACGTCTTCTTCCGCTACGGCGGCGCCGACGCCGAAGGAACCGACGCCCTGGCCGGTATCGACCTGCGGGTGCCCGCCGGCCAGACCGTCGCCTTCGTCGGCGAGACCGGCGCGGGCAAGTCCACGCTGGTCAAACTCGCCGCTCGCTACTACGACCCGACCGGCGGTGCCGTCCTCGTCGATGGCACCGACATCCGCGAGTTCGATCTGACCGGCTATCGGCAGCAGTTGGGCGTCGTCCCCCAGGAGCCGTACCTGTTCGCGGGCACCATCCGCGACGCCATCGCCTACGGGCGGATGGACGCGACCGACGCCGAGGTGGAGGCCGCCGCCCGCGCGGTGGGCGCCGACGGGATGATCGCCTCTCTCGAAGGCGGTTACCTCCACCACGTCGCCGAACGCGGCCGGAACCTGTCCGCGGGCCAGCGCCAGCTCATCGCCCTGGCCCGCGCCGAACTCGTCGACCCCGCCGTCCTGCTGCTCGACGAGGCCACCGCGGCACTTGACCTCGCCACCGAGGCCCTGGTCAACCAGGCCGCCGACCGGTTGTCCGTCCGCCGCACCACCCTCGTGGTCGCGCACCGGCTCAGCACCGCGGCCCGGGCCGACCGGGTCGTGGTGCTCGACCACGGCCGTGTCGTCGAGGACGGTACCCACGAGGAACTCCTCGCCCGCGACGGTCGGTACGCCGGGCTCTGGCGCACTTTCACCGGGGAGGTCCGTTCGGCGGCCTGACCTCCGCCGCCGCGAATCCGTCACCCGGCCCGTCACCCGGCCCGGGTGACGGGCCGGGCTACGCGGCCTCCCGCCAGTGCGCCCGGAGTGTGTCGACGGCGGCCGTGATCGACGGCCGCCGCGCCGCGCCCTTCCGCCACAGCGCGTACAACCGCCGCACCGGCGCGGGCTCCAGCCGCAGCACCCGCACCCCCTCGGGCAGCGGCCCCCGGCCCAGCCGAGGCACCAGCGCGATGCCCAACCCGGCCGCAACCAGTGCGACCTGCGTGCCGTACTCACCGACCTGGTACGCCATGTCCGGTTCGGTACCGGACTCCCGCAGCGTCCGCACCAGCCAGTCGTGGCACACCGAGCCCGGCGGCTGGCAGATCCACCGCTCCCGCGCGATGTCCGTCCGCAGCACCGACCCCCTTGCCGCCAAAGGGTGTTCGGCGGGCACCAGCACATCGCACCGGTCGTCACCGATGACCGCTCGCCCCAGTCCGTCCGGTACGGGCAGCGGCGCGATGTCCCAGTCGTGCGCCACCGCCAGGTCCACCGCGCCCCGCAGCACCAGATCGACCGACAGGTGAGCGTCCACCTCCACCAGCCGCAGATCCAGCACCGGGTGCGCGGCGGCCAACTCGGCCAGCACCGGCGGCAGCAGCCCACAGGCCGCGGTCGGGAACGCCGCCACCGTCAGCCGCCCGCTCGGCCGGCCGCGCTGCTCCTCCAGCGCGACCTCGGCCGACTCCACCACCCGCATCAACTCCTGCGCCGCGGCCACCAGCAGCCGCGCCGCATCAGTCAGCGCCACCCCGCGGCCCTGCCGCTCCAGCAATACCGACCCGGCCTCGCGCTCCAGCTTCGCGATCTGCTGGGACACCGCCGACGGTGTGTACCCCAGCGCCGCGGCCGCAGCACCGATCGAGCCGTGCGTGTGCACCGCGTGCAGCGCCCTCAACCGTCCAAGATCGAGCACGCCCGCGTTCTCCCTTCCCTCTCCTGGCCGACGCCCGTCCGGGCCGGGCCCATCGCCGCCCGGCGCTCCAGCGCGCCCGTACTCCTCGGGCCGCTCAGGCTGACTCCGACAGAAGCCGAACCAGATGCTCTCGCCCGGCCTCCAGCAGATCCGGCAACTCCTCCGCTTGCGGATACCACCTCTTCTCGTACTCCCAGCACAGCCAGCCGTCCCACTCGGCGCGGCTGAGCACCTCGACCGTCTCGGCCAGCGGCAGCGCCCCCTTTCCGAGCGGCAGCGGCGTACGATCCTCCGTCGAGGCGATGTCCTTGACCTGCACATAGCCCAGGTAGGGCGCCAGCGCCGGGTACGTCGAGGACGGCTGCTCCCCGGCGAGCCACGTGTGCATCACGTCCCAGATCGCGCCCACGGCGTGGTGCCCGACGGTGCCCAACACCCTCGCCACGTCGGCGCCGGACCGGTGCGAGTCGTGTGTCTCCAGCAGCACTCGGACCCCTCGGTCGGCCGCCAGCGGCGCCACCGCGGCCAACCGCCGTTCTGCGAGGGCGTCCGCCTCGGCAGCGGCCAGGTCGCCGCCGCCCGGAAAGACCCGGACGAAGGACGCGCCCAGGTCCGCGGCCAGGTCCACCGCGGCCTCTACCTCGGCCAGCACCGGACCGTCCTCGCCGGGTGCCGCCATTTTCGCGTAGGCGGCGACAGTGAGGACAGCGATGTCGGCCGCCGCGAACTGCTCGACCACACGGGCACGTTCACCTGCGGAAATCCCCGGGTGGACCGGTTCCTCCTCGCTCGCGCGCAACTCGACGCCGTGGTAGCCGTGCTCTGCCGCGAGCCGCACGACCTGCTCGATGGGCAACGCGGGAAGTCCGAGGGTGGAGAAGGCGAGTTTCATTCGCCGGACACTAGGCACGGGCCCGCCCGCGGTCAACCGGGGTCAGGTATCCCTGAGCCGCCGTACCGCCTGCGCATCATGCCTGATACGACCTCCTTTCGGCTGTGGCTTCGGCTTCGGAGCGGCTTCCGGATTCGGCTACAGGGACAGACGCCAGTCCTGGCCCATCAGCTCCCGGCCGAAGCTGTGGTGCGGTTTCTGTGCGACCAGTTCGAACCCGGCCCGCTCGTAGATCCTTCGGGCGCCGGCCAGCACGTCATTGGTCCACAGGACGAGTTCGGTGTAGGCGGCCTGGCGGGCGAAGGCGATGCACGTGTCCACCAACCGCCCACCTATCCCGTGGCCGCGGGCTGCCGGATCGACCAGCAGCAGTCGCAGCCGCGCGGTATCGGGCGCGTCGTCCCGCATGCAGAACACGCATCCCGCCCGGTCGCCGTCGAGTTCGGCCACCCACATCGCCTCGCGCTGCGGATCATGGTCCGATGCGTAGTCCGCGACGATGCGCGCGACGAGGGTTTCGTAGTCCTCGTCCCAGCCGTACTCCGTCGCGTACACCGCGGCGTTGCGCTCGATCGCCCACCCAAGATCGCCTGGGCGGGGCCCGCGAAGGGTCACGCGCGGGCCGGTGGTGATCCGGTGGTCGTCGTGCAGGATCTCGCGGACCGTGCTCATCGCATCGGTCAGCCGTGGCCGGTCCTCCGGAGCTATCCGGCCGACCAGGGAGCCCACGGCCTCCTGGGAGCGCTCCTCCAGCAGCGAGGCCGCTTCCTTCCCCCGCGCGGTCAGCTCTATCCGCTGCCTTCTCGCGTCCTGCTCGGAGGGCCTGCGGGTGACGAGCTGCCGCTCCTCGAACTTCGACAGCATCCGGCTGAGATGGCCCGCGTCGAGCGACAACTCCATCCGCAGGTCAGCGGCGTCGGTGCGCCGCGCGTGCGCGAGTTCGTACAGCACGCGAGCCTCGGTGAGCGTGAACGGTGTGTGCAGGTGGCGGCTGTAGTCAAGCGCGCCGATGAGGTTGGTGTAGAAGCGGTTGAACTCGCGGATCTCCTGAACTGCCATGACGACCTCGGCCTTCCTTAATTCCTTTGCCTGAGTCAAAGGTATGTCCGTGCCGAGGCTGTGCGGAAGTCCCTTTTTCCAGCCTGTGGATAACTTTCAGCGAGCGGTGCCCGCCGGCGGCGCGGTGGAGCTGCGGACCATCAGCTCGGTGGTCACGGTGGCCACCGAGCCGGGCGGCGGGGCCGACCGCCCCAGTACCAGCCGGCCGGCCCGCGCGCCGGCCTCATGGAGCGGGATGCGGACCGTGGTCAGCGCCGGCGAGGCGTCCGCAGAGAACGGCAGGTCGTCGAAACCCGCCACCGAAATGTCGCCGGGGACGCTCAGCCCGCGCTCGCGCAGGGCGGCGCACACCCCGAGCGCCGCCGTGTCGTTGGCGGCCACGATCGCGGTCACCGTGGGGTCCTTGCGCAGGAGCTCCAGCGCGCCGTCGTAACCGGAGGAGCGGTCGTATCCGCCGTGTACGACGGGTTGGCCCGGGATCTCGCCGGGGTCTTCCCCGTTCCAGGTCTGCGACGCGAGCCCGTAAGCGGCGAGCGCCGCGCGGTGGCCTTCGAGCCGGTGCCGTGTCGTGCTGCGCTCGACCGGGCCGGCGACGCAGCCGATCCGGCGGTGCCCCAGTGACAGCAGGTGCTCGGTCAGTCGCCGCGCCCCGCCGCGGTTGTCGAAGGCGATGGTCATGATGCCCGGCGCGGTTTCGGGCAGCGGGGGGCGACCGCACAGAACGATCCGGGTGCCGGAAGACGCCAGCCGGGCCAGCCGGGTGGCCACCGCGGCGGTGTGTCGCTCATCCTCGACCGCGCCGCCGGTCAGCACCACGCCGGCGGCGCGCTGGCGCTCGAGCAGGGTGAGATAGGTGAGTTCGGACTCGGGCGATCCACCGGTGTTGCAGACGACCGCGAGCTTGCCGCCGCTCGGAGGGTTGCCGGGACCGGCGGCGATCTCGCGCTGCAGGGCGCTGGCGATCAGGCCGAAGAAGGGGTCTGCCACGTCGTTGACGAGGACGCCGACGAGATCGGAGCTGGCCGCCGCGAGTGCCCTCGCCTGCCCGTTGACGACGTAGTCCAGCTCCGCCACGGCCCGCCGCACCCGTTCCCGGGTGCTGCCGGCCACAGGGTAGTTTCCGTTGAGCACCCGGGAGACGGTCGCCGACGACACTCCCGCGCGCGCCGCGACGTCGGCCAGTGTCACTGCCATATCGGTCCTGACCTCCTTGTGCGGCGGCCGGGATCGTGACCACCCGGACCGGCGTCGTACGGCCGCCGACCACCGCGGCACATGCTCTCACCTCGATGGCGCGCGCGGCAGCGGCACCGTCCTCGAATGGTCCACCATGCCAGCAAGCGCTTACATTCGCATCCGGGAGAGGGTTGTCCATCGCCACCCTTGCAAGCTAGCGTGACGCGGAAGAAAGCGCTTGCTATACGTGAGCACCTCACAGCCGGCCTTCGCGCCCCACCCCCAACCGCTCAGGAGAGGCCCCCATGACACGCAAGACCGTGCGGATCGCCATGAACGGCGTCACCGGACGCATGGGCTATCGGCAGCACCTGGTCCGATCCATCCTCAGTCTGCGCGAGCAGGGCGGCCTCGACCTCGGCGACGGCACCGTTCTGTGGCCTGAGCCGATCCTGGTCGGCCGCCGAGAGCACGCACTGCGCGCGATCGCCGAGCAGCACGGCATCGAGCACTGGACCACCGACCTCGACGCCGTGCTCACCGACCCCTCGGTCGAGATCTACTTCGACGCGCAGGTGACCTCCGCCCGTGAGGAGGCCGTCAAGCAGGCCATCGCGGCGGGCAAACACATCTACTGCGAAAAGCCGACCAGCACCACGCTGGCGGGGGCCCTTGAACTCGCCAGGCTCGCCAACGAGGCCGGCGTCAAGCACGGAGTGGTGCAGGACAAGCTCTTCCTGCCCGGCCTGCGCAAGCTCCGACGCCTGGTCGAGGGCGGCTTCTTCGGCCAGATCCTCTCCGTCCGCGGTGAGTTCGGCTACTGGGTCTTCGAGGGCGACTGGCAGAGCGCACAGCGTCCGTCGTGGAACTACCGCACCGAGGACGGCGGCGGCATCGTGGCGGACATGTTCCCGCACTGGGACTACGTGCTGCACGAGTTGTTCGGCCGGGTGCGCAGTGTGCAGGCGCTCGCCACCACGCACATCCCGCAGCGCTGGGACGAGCAGGGCAAGCCCTACGACGCCACCGCGGACGACGCCGCCTACGGCGTCTTCGAGCTGGAGGGCGGTGCGATCGCGCAGATCAACTCCTCCTGGGCGGTGCGGGTCAACCGGGACGAACTCGTCGAGTTCCAGGTGGACGGCACCCATGGCTCCGCCGTCGCAGGTCTGCGCAACTGCCGCGCCCAGCACCGCTCGGCCACCCCCAAGCCGGTCTGGAACCCCGACCTGCCCGCCACGGAGTCCTTCCGCGACCAGTGGCAGGAAGTGCCCGACAACGCCGACTTCGACAACGGCTTCAAGGCCCAGTGGGAGCTCTTCCTGCGCCACGTGGTGCTTGACGAGCCGTGGCGGTGGGACCTGCTGGCCGGCGCCCGAGGCGTGCAACTCGCCGAACTCGGCCTGAAGTCCTCCGCGGAAGGACGCCGCTTCGAGGTCCCGGAGCTGTCGCTGTGACCATCCTGCTGCCCGACGTGTCGGGTGAACCACGCGCCTACCAGCCCAGGACGGGGTCGGTCGTCCACTCCGCCGGCCTGCCGCTGCGCAGCAGGGTGGTGTACTCGGCGGCCCATGTCGTCGCCGACCCGCTGCGCACCGCCGCCGACGCACCCGCGGCCGTCGACTGGGACGCGACCCTCGCGTTCCGCCGCCACCTGTGGAGCCATGGGCTCGGGGTGGCCGAGGCGATGGATACCGCACAGCGCGGGATGGGCCTGGACTGGCCGGTCGCGGCGGAGCTGATCCGCCGATCGTCCGCCGAGGCGCGTGGGGTGGGCGGCCGGATCGCCTGCGGTGTCGGCACCGACCAACTCGCCGGTCCTGCCGCCTCCGAGGTGACCCTGGCCGAGGTCACGGCTGCCTACGAGGAGCAGCTGGCGGTGGTGGAAGCGGCCGGCTCGCAGGCCATCCTCATGGCCTCGCGCGCCCTGGCCGCCGTCGCCAAGGGGCCGGACGACTACCTGGAGGTCTACGGGCACCTGCTGCGGCAGTCCGTGGAACCGGTGATCCTGCACTGGCTCGGCCCGATGTTCGACCCCGCGCTCGCCGGCTACTGGGGGAGCGACGACCTCGACGCCGCGACCGAGACGTTCCTGGAGGTGATCACCGCCCATCCGGACAAGGTCGACGGCATCAAGATCTCGCTGCTCGACGCGGACCGCGAGGTCGCGCTGCGCCGCCGCCTGCCGGAAGGAGTGCGCTGCTACACCGGCGACGACTTCAACTACCCGGAGCTGATCGAGGGCGACGACGAGGGCTTCAGCCACGCCCTGCTCGGCATCTTCGACCCGCTCGCACCGCTGGCTGCCGCCGCGGTCAGCGCACTGGACACGGGGGACGCGGCCGGGTTCCGCGGGCTGCTGGACCCGACCGTCGGCCTGTCGCGGCACCTCTTCGAGGCGCCCACCCGCTTCTACAAGACCGGTGTGGTCCTGCTCGCCTGGCTGGCGGGGCACCAGGAGCACTTCACCATGGTCGGCGGCCTCCAGTCCGCACGCTCCCTCCCGCACCTCGCGCGGGCGTACGAACTCGCCGACCGGGTCGGGCTGTTCCCCGACCCCGCACTCGCCGAAGCCCGGATGCGCGGGCTGTTGGCCGTATACGGAGTGGACGCATGACCGAGACCCAGGCCGCCGCACAGGGCCTTGAGCGCCTCAGCATCAACCAGGAGACCCTCAAGCAGTGGTCACTGCCCGAACTCGCCGAGGGCTGTGCGGCTCTCGGCATCACGTCGGTCGGGCTGTGGCGCGCTCCGGTCCAGGAGTACGGCGTGCGGGACGCGGCCGCGCTGATGAGCGACCACGGGATCAACGTCACCTCGCTGTGCCGCGGCGGCTTCTTCAGTGCGTCCGACCCGGCACGGCGGGCCGAGGCGCTGGACGACAACCGTGCGGCGATCGACGAGGCAGCCGTGCTCGGCACCGGCACCCTGGTGCTGGTCTCCGGAGGTCTGCCCGAGGGCGATCGCGACATCGCCGCCGCCAGGGAGCGGGTCGCGGACGTGATCGGCGCGCTCGTGCCGTACGCGGCGGAACGTGGTGTGCGGCTGGCGATCGAGCCCTTGCACCCGATGTTCGCCTCGGATCGCTGCGTGGTCTCGACCCTGGGCCAGGCCCTGGACATCGCGGAGCGTTTCGCGCCCGAACACGTCGGCGTCGTGGTGGACACCTACCACCTGTGGTGGGACGACCGTGCGGAGGCGGGGATCGCCCGGGCCGGTGCGGGCGGCCGGATCGCGTGCTTCCAGGTCGCGGACTGGGTGACGCCGCTGCCGGAAGGGGTGTTGCTCGGGCGCGGACAGCTCGGTGACGGCTGTGTCGATCTGCGGGGATTCCGCGCGCGAGTCGACGAGGCCGGGTACCGGGGACAGGTGGAGGTGGAGATCTTCAACCCCGCGTTGTGGGCCAGGAAGGGCACGGAGGTGCTTGCGGAGGTCGCGGAAAGGTACCGGCAGCACGTGCTCTGAGAAGATCTTGGAATTTTGTCGACCGCGGTACAACCCTTCCTCCACCTGGCGTGTCGTACATGGCATCGGGGCTCCTGGAGGGGGTTCAAGGAGCCCGGCTGGTACGCCCGAGGGGGGCTTCGGGAGTACAGGGGGAGGGAAGAGGGGTCCGGCTTCGGCCGGGCCCCTCTCCGCTTGTCCCTGCTTGCCGTCGGTGTTGTCCACAGCCGCACGGGTGACCGACGACGCGGTGTCGGTCACTGCGAGTACCTTCGGAGCAGATCACCGACCGGCCCGAAGGGAGCCCGCAGATGGGTGAGGCGCCGCACTTTTCGGTCCTGGAGGGCGTCCTCGAGCGGATCACGTACGCCAACGAGGACAACGGCTACACGGTCGCGCGCGTCGACACCGGCCGCGGTGCCGGCGATCTCCTCACGGTGGTCGGTGCCCTGCTCGGTGCACAGCCCGGCGAGTCCCTGCGGATGCACGGCCGTTGGGGCTCCCACCCGCAGTACGGCAAGCAGTTCACCGTGGAGAACTACACGACGGTCCTGCCGGCCACGATCCAGGGCATCCGCCGCTACCTCGGCTCGGGGCTGATCAAGGGGATCGGGCCGCGCATCGCCGAGCGCATCGTGGATCACTTCGGTACCGACACCCTGGAGGTCATCGAGACCGAGGCCACCCGCCTGGTCGAGGTGCCGGGACTCGGGCCGAAGCGGACGAAGTTGATCGCCGTCGCGTGGGAGGAACAGAAGGCGATCAAGGAGGTGATGGTGTTCCTCCAGGGCGTGGGGGTGTCCACGTCGATCGCCGTGCGGATCTACAAGAGTTACGGCGACGCCTCGATCTCCGTGGTGAAGAACCAGCCGTATCGTCTTGCCTCCGAGGTGTGGGGCATCGGGTTCCTGACCGCGGACCGGCTCGCCCAGGCGGTGGGCATCCCGCACGACAGCCCTGAGCGGATCAAGGCCGGTCTTCAGTACGCCCTTTCGCAGGCCACCGACGGCGGCAACTGCTTCCTGCCCGAGGAGCGGCTGATAGCCGATGCGGTGAAGCTGCTCCAGGTGGACATCGGCTTGGTGATCGAGTGCCTGGGGGAGTTGGCCGACGAGGAGGGGGTGGTGCGTGAGCGCGTGCCGTCGCCCGACGGCGACGGCGAACCGATCAAAGCGGTGTACCTGGTGCCGTTCCATCGCGCGGAGATAGCGCTCGCCGCCCAGGTGCTGCGGCTGCTGCGCGGCCCGGAGGACCGTATGCCGGCCTTCCAGGACGTGGCCTGGGACAAGGCGCTGGCCTGGCTCGCTGACAAGACCGGCGCGGACCTCGCCCCCGAGCAGCAGGAAGCGGTGCGGCTGGCGCTCACGCAGAAAGTGGCGGTGCTCACCGGCGGTCCGGGCTGCGGCAAGTCGTTCACGGTGCGCTCCGTGGTCGCCCTCGCCACGGCCAAGAAGGCCAAGGTGGTGCTTGCCGCGCCCACCGGCCGGGCTGCCAAGCGGCTCGCCGAGCTGACCGGAGCCGCCGCGTCGACCGTGCACCGCCTGCTGGAACTCAAGCCGGGCGGCGACGCGGCCTACGACCGCGACCGGCCGCTCGACGCGGACCTGGTGGTGGTCGACGAGGCGTCGATGCTGGACCTGCTGTTGGCGAACAAGCTGGTGAAGGCGGTTCCCCCGGGGGCACACCTGCTGTTCGTCGGCGATGTGGACCAGTTGCCGAGCGTGGGTGCGGGGGAGGTGCTGCGGGATCTGCTGACACCGGGCGGGCCGGTCCCTGCGGTGCGGCTCACCCGTATCTTCCGCCAGGCCCAGCAGTCCGGTGTGGTGACGAACGCGCACCGGATCAACTCGGGGGTGCCACCGGTCACCCAGGGGCTGGCCGATTTCTTCCTCTTCGCCGAAGAGGACTCGGAGGAGGCGGCCAGGCTGACAGTGGACGTGGTGGCCCGGCGAATTCCGGCCAGGTTCGGTCTCGACCCGCGCCGCGACGTCCAGGTGCTCACCCCCATGCACCGCGGCCCGGCCGGCGCGGGCGTGCTCAACGGACTGCTCCAGCAGGCCGTCACGCCGGCCCGCCCTGATGTGGCCGAGCGCCGGTTCGGCGGGCGTACCTTCCGGGTCGGTGACAAGGTCACCCAGATCAGAAACAACTACGACAAGGGCGCCAACGGCGTTTTCAACGGCACCGTGGGGGTCGTCACCAGCCTCGACGTGGTCGAGCAGCGACTGACGGTGCGGACCGACGAGGACGAAGAGATCGGCTACGACTTCGACGAGCTGGACGAGTTGACGCATGCCTACGCGGTCACGATCCACCGTTCGCAGGGCAGCGAGTATCCGGCGGTAGTGATCCCCGTCACTACCGGCGCCTGGATGATGCTCCAGCGCAACCTGCTTTACACCGCCGTCACCCGGGCGAAACGCCTGGTCGTGCTGGTGGGCTCCCGTCGTGCGATCGGGCAGGCGGTGCGCACGGTCTCTGCGGGTCGCCGCTTCACCGCTCTCGACCATCGGCTTGATCTGGGCGCAAAATAGGCACTCCGTGCCACTTTTCGGCCCGATGGCCGACCCCGAGTGCACACCCCAGTGCCAAATGGGGGACAGTGGACCTAGTCAGGGCACCTCGAAGAAGAGGCAAAACCGTCGGTGAGGGAATGACGTGAGCGACAACTCTGTAGTACTGCGGTACGGGGACGGCGAATACAGCTACCCCGTTGTGGACAGCACCGTCGGCGACAAGGGCTTCGACATCGGCAAGCTGCGTGCCGACACCGGGCTGGTCACCCTGGACAGCGGCTACGGCAACACCGCGGCGTACAAGTCCGCGATCACCTTCCTCGACGGTGAGCAGGGCATCCTGCGTTACCGCGGGTATCCGATCGAGCAGATCGCCGAACGCGGTTCCTTCCTGGAGACCGCGTACCTGCTGATCAACGGTGAGCTGCCGACTGTGGACCAGCTCTCGGAGTTCCAGGGCCAGATCACCCAGCACACCCTGCTGCACGAGGACGTCAAACGGTTCTATGACGGCTTCCCCAAGGACGCCCACCCGATGGCGATGCTGTCCTCCGTGGTCAGCGCGCTGTCGACGTTCTACCAGGACAGCCACAACCCGTTCGACCCCGAGCAGCGCGACCTGTCCACGATCCGGCTGCTCGCCAAGCTGCCGACCATCGCGGCGTACGCGTACAAGAAGTCCGTCGGCCAGCCGGTGGTCTACCCGCGCAACGACCTGGGCTACGTCGAGAACTTCCTGCGGATGACCTTCTCTGTCCCGGCCGAGGAGTACGAACTCGACCCGGTCGTGGTCAGCGCCCTGGACAAGCTGCTCATCCTCCATGCCGACCACGAGCAGAACTGCTCGACGTCCACGGTCCGGCTGGTCGGCTCCTCGCAGGCCAACCTGTTCGCGTCGATCTCCGCCGGCATCAGCGCGCTGTGGGGACCGCTGCACGGTGGCGCGAACCAGTCGGTGCTGGAGATGCTGGAGCGCATCAAGGCCGAGGGCGGCGACGTCGACTCCTTCATCCGCCGGGTGAAGAACAAGGAAGACGGCGTGAAGCTGATGGGCTTCGGGCACCGCGTCTACAAGAACTTCGACCCCCGGGCGAAGATCATCAAGGCGGCGGCGCACGACGTCCTCTCGGCGCTCGGGAAGTCCGACGAACTGCTGGACATCGCGCTCAAGCTGGAAGAGCACGCGCTCAGCGACGACTACTTCGTGTCGCGCAAGCTCTACCCGAACGTGGACTTCTACACCGGCCTGATCTACCGGGCGATGGGCTTCCCGACCAGCATGTTCACCGTGCTGTTCGCGCTCGGGCGGCTGCCCGGCTGGATCGCCCAGTGGCACGAGATGATCAAGGAGCCCGGCTCCCGCATCGGTCGGCCGCGGCAGATCTACACCGGTGTCGTCACCCGCGACTACATCCCGGTCGAGGCCCGCTGACCTGGGCACACGCACAAAGAGAGCGCCCCGCGACGGATCCCCCCACGGGTCCGGCACGGGGCGCTCCCGTTTCCCGGAGCGGATCCCCCCACGGGTCCGTACCGGGCGTTTTTCGGCGGCTGCGCCAAGCCGGGACGATAGGGCCGGGAGGGCCGCTCAAGCTCCCCGGCGTCGCCCCGGCGACGCAACTCGATCCATCCCCCAAGACGGACCGTACCTCAACCCCCCGCACCGGCTCCGCCGGGGGCCGGTGTTCAAGACATAAGACCCACGAAACACCGTAATGGTTACGTTCCAAGTGGTGTGATCTACGTCTCTTTGGTGAAGGTGTTTTCGCAGGCTACCCCGCGCGCTGCCGGTCCAGCGCGATCCCGTAGCGTGCTGTTTCTCCTCGAGGGGCGGAGCACATGGCAGAGAACGGGACAGCGGTCCGGGACATCGTGGTGACCGGTGGCGGCACGGGCATCGGCCTGGCCATCGCGATCCGGTTCGCGGAGGACGGCCACCGCGTCACGATCGTCGGCCGCCGCCGCGAGGTCCTGCACGCCGCCGCGGACGAGTTGCGTACCGAACGCGGCCTGGATGTCACTCCCGTCGTCTGCGATCTGGCCGATCCCGACGACGTGGAGGCAGTCCTGTCGCGACTGCCCGAGCGGGTCGACGTCCTGATCAACAGTGCGGGCAGCCGTGAACTCGCGGTCGGCGCCGGCCCGCACGGGCTGCTGGCGCGCTGGCGTGGCGACTTCGAGCGGAATGTTCTGACGGCGGTACTGCTCACCGAGTCGTTGCGGGACCGCTTCACCGACGGCGGCCGCGTCGTGACGGTGACTTCGGTCGCCGCACTGCGCGGCGGTGGCTCCTACGGGGCCTCCAAGGCCGCTCTGCACGCCTGGAACCACTCCCTGGCCGCCCAACTCGGTCCGCAGGGCGTCACGTGCAACATCGTGGCTCCTGGGACGGTGGCGGGTACCGAGTTCTTCGGGTCGCGGCTCAACGACGCCGAGCTGACCCGGCGGGCCGGGCGCACCCTGGTCGGCCGGGTCGGGCGGCCTGCGGATGTTGCGGCGGCAGTGCTCTTCCTGGCCTCCCCGGAGGCGGGCTTCGTCACCGGGGAGATCCTCCAGTGCAACGGCGGCGAGTTGCTCGGGCGCTGACCCTGGGTCCTACCGGGCCGGTGCGCCCCGGCCCCCTGGCCCCGCCTCGTACCCGGCGCCCGGGTGTGTTCGGCGGCGGCGTCTGCTCCTCGCACCAACTCGATCCCGCCACCTCACCGAGCGTCTCCACCCACAGGAGTAGGACCGCTGCGCCCCGAGGATGAGATTTCCGGGGAATCGGCGGAGAAGTGCCCCTACACCGCCAAACCCGCTTGCCGTGCCCCCGGAACCGCTGTCAGCGTTGATCCCAGGGGGTGGGAAGAGGGGCGGTGATATGGACGTTGCACTGAACGTGTCGTCATTGGACTTCACCTCAGGTCTCGCCGAGCACCTGCGGGGTGGCAACGTCTTCTGGGCGTACGCGCTGCTGGCCGCGACGACGGCTCCGCCGCTCGTACCCAACGCCGTGTTGCTCGTCACCGGCGGTGTGATGGCGGCTGAGGGCCGCCTGGACATCGCCCTCGTGCTTCTCGTGGTGGCGGGCAGCGCGGTCCTCGGCGACATGCTGCTGCACCGCGCCGGACGCGCGCTCAGCGGCCGGGTACTCCAACGCATGCGCCGCCGGCCCCGCCAGGCGGCCCTCCTCAAATGGGCGGCCCTGCGCATTCAGCGACACGGAGTGCCCTTCGTCATAGGTGTCCGCTTCCTGCCCAGCGGCCGGGTGATAGGCGGCCTGGCGGCGGGCGTCGTACGCTATCCGGCTCGGCGGTACGCGATGGGTGCGGGCGTGGCGGAGGCGGTGTGGGCGTCATATTCGGTGGGGGCCGGATACATCAGCGGTCGGGCCGCCTCGAACTCGTTCTACGCGCTCTCCCTGGGACTCGGCATATCCCTGCTGGTCGCGGGGGTCGGCACGATCGTCCAGTGGGTCTCGCGCGGCCGGGACCGCAGCCGCGGTGAAACCGCCCGGCCCTCGCCCGTCGTCGCGGCGTCCCTCGTGGTCGGCGTGGGTGGCGGTGCGGCCGGCGTCGCGACGGTTGCCGGTGGTTCTGGCGGCACCTTGGCGCCGAACCCGCTCCCGCCCCCGGCACCGGCCGCAGCGGCTTCCCCGGTGCCCGTCCCACCCGAGCGACCACCGCCCCTCTCGGTGCCGACTGAGGGCAGGGAGATTCTGCCCTCCCCCCTGCCGCCCCCGGACAACGACGCGGATGACAGTTCCTGTCCGCTGACCGGGCGCGGCACGTAGCCATGTCCGGGCCGGGGCGCATCGCCCAGCCCTCTTCCCTGCCCACGCGCGGTACGTCCTTGTTGCCGCCGCGGGTCGGGTGTCCCGTAGGGCTCAGCCGGGGTCCCGGCGTCCCCTGTTGCCTGGGCGCCTGGCGCTCCACGACCGAATCGTGTCCGCGTACCAGAAGGGCTTCCCGCCCCGCACCACGTCGGGGTCCGGCAGGTGCCCGTGTTTGCGGTAGGAGCGCACGGTGTCGACCTGCACGCGGATATGGGCTGCGATGTCCGCGTACGACCACAGAGTCCGATCGGTCATGAAGAACCTCCATGCGACAGGGATGTCGATCAGCACCTTCGTCCGGTCAACGACGGGGTGCGACGACCGCATGCGGTTGTTGATCTTCTGTGACACGGAACCCGCGTAACGGTGACAATTCCCAGGTCACGGCAGGTACGACTGAACTGTTGATCGCACCGGAACTGTTATCGGTCACTCGTTCGAGTCAACCGCGGGTGCGGATCGTTTCGGGTCGGCGAGGTTGCGGGAGACTTCGAGTGCGGGACGATCTCGCTTCGTTCGTTTCAGTCCATCTGCTCGGGCTCGCCGGCCACGACTCGCAGCATGTGGGCGGCGGTGGCCGTCATCGCGTCGCGTGCCGGGCGCAGGTAGCGGCGCGGGTCGACCGCCGTGGGGTTGGCTGCGAGATGGTCGCGTACGGCGGTGGTGAAGGCGATGTTGAGTGCCGTGCCGATATTGACCTTCGACATTCCTGCGGCGACCGCCCGCCGCAGTTCGCCGTCGGACACACCGGACGAGCCGTGCAGGACCAGCGGCACGCCCACGGACTCGCGCAGCCGGCCGATGAGTTCGTGGTCGAGGTGGGCAGTGCGCTCGGTCATGGCGTGCGAACTGCCGACCGCGACGGCCAGTGAGTCCACACCAGTGGCGGCGGTGAAGGATGCCGCTTCCGCCGGGTCGGTGCGCACTCCCGGGGCGTGCGCACCGTCCTTGCCGCCGACCTCGCCGAGTTCGGCTTCCACCCACACCCCGTGGGTGTGGGCGAACTCGGTGATGCGGGCGGTGGCGCTGACGTTCTGCTCGTAGGGCAGGACGGACGCGTCGAACATCACCGAGGTCACGCCGGCGGCGACCCCGGCACGGAGAAGCGCCTCGTCCTCCACGTGGTCCAGATGGAGGGAGACGGGCACGGATGCTGCTGCGGCGACGGCAGCCGCGCCGGCGAGCACACCGTCGAGGCGGCCGCTGTGGAACTTCACGGCGTTCTCGCTGATCTGGAGGATGACGGGCAGGCCGGTCTGCTCGGCGGCGGCGGTGATCGCCTCGGCGTGCTCCAGGGTGATCACGTTGAAGGCGGCCACGCCACCACCGGACGCGTGGGCGGCGAGGACGAGTTCGGCGGTGGCGGCGGTCGGCATGCGGGCTTCCTCGGGGTCCGGGTCCCCCTGGGCGGCGCGGGGACCGGTGGGTCGGCACGGAACGTGCCGACGGTTCGGGCGGGTTGATCAGCCGTGGGAGCGGCGGACGGGAGGTGCGGAGCGGGTGCGGACGGAATCGGACGGATCGTCAGCGGTGGAAGGGAGGCGGGTGGTGATGGGACTCACGAGAGGATGACCGAGCGGGTCAGGTTGCGCGGACGGTCAGGGTCGTATCCCTTGGCCTCGGCGATCGCGACGGCGAGGCGCTGGGCGCGGATCAGGTCGGCCAGAGGATCGGCGGCGGGCCGGTGCTCGAGGTGGCCGCCGACGGCGGCGACGTTCGCGGCCAGGCCGTCGGGCAGCGGGCCGAAGGACCAGGCGACGCGGCCGGGGCCGGTGATGCTGATCGGGCCGTGGCGGTACTCCATGGCCGGGTACGCCTCGGTCCAGGCGCCGGCGGCCTCGCGCATCTTCAGCGCGGCCTCCTGGGCCAGGCCGTAGGTCCAACCGGTGCCGAGGAAGGTGATCTGCTCGGCGGCGAGTGCCTCGGGTGCCAGTTCGTCGCTGACGGCGGTGCGGGCGTCGGCGATCGCGGTGGTGAGGTCCTCACCGAGGTGGGCGCGGAGCAGGGCCAGCGCAGTGGTGGCGAAGCGGGTCTGCACCACGGACTGCTCGTCGGCGAAGTCGAGGACGACGATCTCGTCGGCGGCCTGCATCACCGGGGTCTTCGGGTCGGCGGTGATGGCGGTGACCGGAGTGGAGCCGAGCAACTGCTCGCAGGCCCTGAGTACTTCGGTGGTCGTGCCGGAGCGGGTGATCGCGAGCACCCGGTCGTAGTTGCGGCCGAGCGGGAACTCGGAGGCGGCGAAGGCGTCGGTCTCGCCGTGCCCGGTGCTCTCGCGCAGGGTGGCGTAGGACTGGGCCATGAACCAGGAAGTGCCGCAGCCGATGACCGCGACCCGTTCGCCTCGGGCCGGCAGTTTGCCGGACTGCCCCGGGGCGAGGTCGGCCGCGCGCTGCCAGCAGTCGGGCTGGGTGGTGATCTCGGTGGTGGTCAGGGATGGGGCGGCCATGCGGGCTCCTCGGGCAGGGCGGGGCGCGGTGGTGCGCGGGCGGGTGTCGTGCGCGTACTTCGGTCAGTGTAGATGATTGATTCTGCTTGAAGAGAGGGTGTAATGAACAAGAGTGTGCAGTTCGGTGTTGTCATGCCGGCCACGCGGGGATCAAAGGCGGCTCGGCGGGAAGCGGCGGGGGCAGGCCGTGGGCTCCACGGTCGACGGTGGACCGGAGATCGCCGTGCGGCGGCTGGGTGTCCGCCGCGCGGGCGAGGCCGCGTGGCGGCGGTCCGGAACAGGGGAGCCGTCCGACGGATGCCCGGGCGAACGGATGCTGGGGGCGGGGAAGAAGGGCGAACGCGCCTTGTTCCGCGAGTGGTTGGCGGCGGTCGAGCAGCGGTCATCCGATGGCTCGGCCGAAATGAGCTGCTGGGCGCAGCGGCCGCGTGGCATCGCGGAAGGCCGTCGTCGTCGGAGGGAGGACGAGGCGCTGCTGCCGGCCAGGTCGGCGAAGATGCCGGCGGGGTGGCGGGGGCAGTCGGGCGATGGTGCGCGGGCGGGGATGCCGCAGCGCGTCGGCGTGGGTGCCGTGGATCGCCGGTGGGTGGCGCCGGTGGAGGCGAGGGGGACCGGCGGGCCCGGCCGCCCGCGCAACGGCGTTTGTCGAACCGCCGGTGCTGGAAAGTGCGGTGCGGGGGCCGGGCCGGGGCTTGGAAGGGGGTGCGCGTCAGCTTTCGGTGAGCTCGTCCGTGGCGATCCGCCCCGCCTTGGCGCTGCGCAGCAGGAAATCGGCTATCAGCGCCAGTTCATCGTCGTCGTACCCCGCGCACACGTCGTCCATGGCGTGGCTGAGGCCGGAGAGGAGGTATGCGATCTCGGCTTCCTTCTCCTTGATCACTTGGACCAGTATCGCCCGGCGGTCGCTCGGGTTGGGGGTGCGTACCACCCACCCGCCGCGTTCCAGCCGGTCCAGCACGCCGGTGAGCGTGGCCGGATGGAGCCCCGCGCGCCGGGCCAGTGCCGTCGGGCCCGTGGGGCCGTGCCGGCTGATCAGGTCCAGGCACTCCAGGTCGGCGTCCCGGAGGTCCAGGTGCGCGCCTACCTGGTGGTTGAGTAGCGTGAGCTGCACGTTGAGGTCCCGCACGTGCTCCTTGATGCGGTTCGTCAGCCGTCTGCGTCGCCGGGCTGTCGAAGTCGCCCCGGACAGTGTGGAGTCCATACGCAACGATCCCTCGCATCGTTTGCTTGCTCGCCGGGGTGGCCCATGACCGCCCGCGCGATCGCCCCGGCGGCGAGCGCGATGCCGACAGGTGCTCGAAGCCTGCCGGGGGCAGCTCAGGCGCACACCTTCTCACACCGCTCATTCACGCTCGTAGCCCTTTCGGGCAAACCATGCCCGTTCCTGCTCACCTGAGTTCGGGTTCGCGGGAGGGGAGATGCGCTGGTGAAGAGGAGGGGAAGGGGAGGCGATCGCGACGGTCCGCGGTGACGTTCCTCGTCGGCCGGAACTCGTCCATGGCGCCGGCGGTGCCGGGACGGGCCGGGGTGTTGTTTCCGTCGGAGAGTGGGGTGGTCGCCCTTCGTTCTTGGGCGAGTGAGGGTGGTGCGGGTCGGTCAGGCGGCGCGCCGCTGCGGCGGGGAGTCGGCCTTCGGGGCGGCCGTCCGGTCGTATTCGGTCACGGCCCGGTCGGTGCCGCTGCCTCCGGCTTCATCCTCGGCCGCGTCCACGGCCAGCTCGGCTCCGACGACCTCCGCGCGGATCGCCGAACAGGACCGGCTGATCAGTCGTGACACGTGCATCTGGGATATGCCGAGCTGGTCGGCGATCATGCTCTGGGTCATACCGCGGAAGAAGCGCAGATAGAGGATGTGACGCTCGCGTTCAGGCAGGCGGCACAGCTGCGGCTTGACCGCCTCGCGGTCGAGGACGACGTCCAGCGCGGGGTCCGGGGCGCCCAGCGTGTCGGCCAGGGACATGGGCCCGGTTTCCATCGGCTGCCGGCACTGCGCGTCGAGCGACAGCGAGCTGAAGCTCTCCAGCGCCTCCAGGCCGGCGGCGGCTTCCTGTTCGGTGAGGTCGGCGTGCTCGGCGATCTCGGCCGCGGTGGGTTCCCGGCCCGGTCGGCTCTGCGCCAGTTCCTGGTGCGCGGCCCGCACCCGGGCCCGTAGTGCCTGCACCCGGCGCGGTACGTGCACCGACCACATGCAGTCGCGGAAGTGCCGCTTGATCTCGCCGTCTATGGTCGGCACCGCGTAGCTCTCGAAGGCGGTGCCGCGCGCCGGGTCGTACCGGCTCACGGCCTTGACCAGGCCGAGTGCGGCCACCTGCCGCAGGTCGTCCAGTGACTCGCCGCGGTTGCGGTAGCGGCCGGCCAGGCGGTGTGCCATCGGCAGCCAGTCCGTGGCGATCTCCTGGCGCAGTCGTTCCTTGGATGCGCCGTCCGGCAGCCGGGCGAGGCGGCGGAACGCCTCGGCGGTGTCGGGGGCGTCGTCGTGCGGATGCCTGCCGCGCGGGGAAGCGGGTGCGTGCGCGGGTGTGGGCATGGACGCGGGGGTGGAAGCGGAGACGGAAGGGGACATCGATCACCAGCTCCTCGCACTACGACCCCGCGGGGCTACGGTCGGTCACCACCGGGGAGGGGGCCGAATGGGGTGTGCCCGGTCACCGATCCGACAAACCATCGTAAATAGGTCAAATAATCCAATCGTGTACGGATCGGCGTTGTGTTGCTGCGTTGCGCCCCACCCCGAACGGCGCCCCTGCCCGCCCCTGAGCAGGGCGCCTCCCAGAGCGGGCGCCGCATCTGGCGGCCCGGGCGGCTACCGCCCCTGCGCCCCGCAGCCCCGCGGGGCCGCCGAGCGTCGGCTCAGCCGTAGAGCACCGGGTTCAGCGGTGACACCGGCACGTCGCCCACCTCCGTGCCCGGCAGCCACATGGCCAGGTCGGATCGCTGGAAGTCGTTCGTCGGCTCGGCCGCGGTGATGTCGGCGGCCATGTAGATCACGGTCATCACCCGACGGGCGGTCGCGGAGTGGTTCGGGGCGGCCCGGTGGAAGGTCCAGCCGCCGTGGAAGCTGGCGTCGCCGAGGCGGTAAGGAGTCTCCTCCACCGGGAAGTCCTGCGTGGCGAGTGCCTGCCGCAGCGCGCGCTCGGAGTCGTCGCTGATCGGCAGGTCGCGGCCGAACGCGAAGCGGTGACTGCCCGCCGCGAACGACAGCGGACCCATCTCGGCGGGCGTCTCCTGGAGCGGCAGCCACACGGTCACCGTCCGGTCGCTCGACAGCGGCCAGTAGTACTGGTCGGCGTGCCACGGGGTGATGCCGCCGCCGGGCTCCTTGTACAGCGCCTGGTCGTGGTAGAGGCGTACCGACGGAACGCCGAGCAGTGCGGCGGCGATGCCGGCCAGTCGCCGCGAGAAGACCAGCTCGCGTACCTTCGCGCTGTGCTGCCACAAGTTGGTGACCTGGAGGAACGCCCTGCCGTACGTGTCGCGTTCGGCCAGCGGCAGGTGCTGGGTGTTCAACTCCACGACCTTGGCGGTGATTTCCGGTTCATATGCCTCGACGGTGCTGGCAGCAAGCACCCCGGACAGCTTGGCGAAGCCCTCCTCGTGGAACCGGCGGACCGCGGCCGGTTCGATGACGTACGGAGTGCTCAGCTCTTCCTCGGGCGTCGGCGTCATGCGGCAAGGCTCCCGTCCGGCGCCTGGCCGGGCCACGCCTGTGATGGCCGGTTCTGGTACTTTCCTGCCCGCCGGATGTCCCGATGCACGCCGACCAGGGCATGTGAGTAGCATGCGCGCGGTATTCGAGTACGTCGTCCCCACCGCACCGCTGAGTTGGAAGCTCTTCGCGCGCCGCGAAGCCCGCTTCGACTTCCAGTGGCACTTCCACCACGAGTACGAGTTGACGCTGATCGTGCGCGGCAACGGCACCCGCATCGTCGGCGACTGCGTACAGCCTTACGAGCCGGGCGACTTGACGCTGATCGGCCCGCAGATGCCGCATACGTACGTCTCGACGCCCGGGCAGGTGGGGCGGGTCGGACCGGTCGGGCCGGAGGCGGTCGTCGCGCAGTTCCGGCGGGACTTCCTCGGGCCCGACTTCTTCGACCGCCCCGAGTTCGCCGATGTGGCGCGGTTGCTCGAACGGGCTGCCCGCGGGCTCCACTTCCCGTCGCGCTCGGCCGCGCCGGCCGAGCGGGTGGAGCCGGCCGGACCTGGCGGGCGGACCGAACCGTTCGATCCGACCGGTCTCACCGCCCTGCCCAACCTCCCGCCACCCGAACGCACCCTCGCGCTGCTTCGCCTCCTCGTCGACCTGTCCACCCGCGAGCCGGCGATCCCGCTGGCCGGCGCCCGGCACGTGCCCGCCCTCAATCGCGCCTCGGGCGACCGTGTCGATGCGATCGTGGGGCTGCTGCACGCGTGCTACACCCGCCCGATCGGCCTGGACGAGATCGCCGAGGCCGCCCACATGTCACCCACGTCGGTGAGCCGCTTCTTCCGCCGCACCACCGGCACGACCCTCACCGACTACCTCAACCGCCTGCGGATCGAGGTGGCCTGCCATCTGCTGCGCGACACCGACCGGCGGGTCGCCGACATCGCCGCCGACTGCGGCTACGCCAACCTCGCCAACTTCAACCGCAGGTTCCGCCAGTTCAAGGGGCTGCCGCCGCGGGAGTACCGCGCCGGGTTCCGCACGCCGTAGCGCGTCGGACCCGGGGGCGTATCCGGATCACTCCGGAACAGGGGGCCAACGCCCCTGCCGACGATACGACTTCGGCGCAGACTGGTCGCAGCGGTACGGGTCCGCGACGTGAGCCGGGGCGGCGGCAGAGATGGCGTCAGGGGCGGAGCCGGGGCGACGAACTTTGCCAAGCCGAGTCCAGGATTTCGCCTGGGCTGTGGTGATCACCGCGAGGACTCGTGATGTCCTGTACATGTCATATCGGACAACCCCCACGCGAGGTGCGTATGTCCCGCCCGCACATCCGTCCCGCCTGTCTGCTCGCGGCCGCTGTCCTGGTCGCGGGAACGGCCGGCGCCGTCGGCACGGCAGGAACCGCCGGAGCCGCCACGACCGGAGCCGCAACGACCCGGACCGGCGCGAACGGTGCCGCCACGACGACCGCGGCCGCCGGACCGGCCGCCGCCACCCCCTCGGCGGTCACGTACACCCTGGTCACCGAGCCGTCCGCTGGTTACGGCGCCATCTACGACCTGATCGGCTCGGCGACGACCAGCATCGACCTCACGATGTACGAACTGACCGACACCACCGCCGAGCACGACCTCGCAGCGGCCGCGGCCCGCGGGGTGACCGTCCGGGTGATCCTCGACCAGAACCTGGAGAAGTCCAACAACACCGCGGCGTACACCTATCTCAACTCCAACGGTGTGCCGACCCACTGGGCCTCCACCAGCTACGCCGCCACCCACCAGAAGACCCTCACGGTCGACGACGCCACCACCGCCATCATGAGCGGCAACCTGACCAGCCAGTACTACTCCACCAGCCGCGACTTCGCCGTCATCGAGAACAACTCCCTCGATGTCAAGGCGATCGAGAAGGTCTTCGAGGCCGACTACGCGGGCACCGCGATCACCCCCACCGACGGCGACCACCTGGTGTGGAGCCCCACTGACGCCCAGTCGAAGATCCTGGCGATCATCAACGGTGCCACCACCAGCCTGTCGGTGGAGAACGAGGAGATGGGCTACGCCACCGTCGTCACCGCGCTGGAGAACGCCGCCAAGCGCGGCGTGAACGTCGAGGTCACCATGACCAACGATGACAACGAGTACGCCGACGAGTTCGACGCCCTCACCGCGGCCGGCGTCCACGTCCGCACCTATGCCTACACCGCGTCCCTCTACATCCATGCCAAGGCGATCGTCGCCGACTACGGCACCAGCGCCGCCACCGTCGACGTCGGCTCCCAGAACTTCTCCAGCGCCTCCCTCAACAAGAACCGCGAACTCGGCTTCATCACCACGTCCGCACCGATCATCTCCGGTATCAACACGGCACTCGCCTCCGACTACGCCGGCGGCACCGCCTGGTCCTGACCCCGCGGGGACCTACCCGGCCCGCCCTTCCGCCGAGACCGCGGGGCCGCGGCCCCGCGGTCTCGGCGGAAGGGCGGGCCGGCCGGCGCCTGGTTCAGGCCGCTGGTCGGTACGTGGATCAGGCCGTCTGGTCGGCGCGTTGGCGGCCGCGGACGCGGGAGCCGAGACGGTTGGCGGCGAAGGGGCAGATGATCCAGAGCACCCATCCGTAGGTGGTCGCGAAGAAGACCGGGATCGAGAGGGCGAACCCGATGATGACGCCGTGCAGGTCGCGGCCGTCGCCCGGGCCGGAGGGTGCCGGGGCGCCTCCTATGCGCAGGCGCTGCTCGGTCAGGCGGCGGGTCGCCGCGAGCAGCGCGAGACCGGCGATCACCTGCAGGAGTGCGTAGAACCCGAAGCGCAGGGCGTGCGTGGCGACACTGTCGTGATCCTCCGTGGTGAGCATCTTGGTCGCGAGCGGGTTCAGGACGATCATCAGCAGCCAGAGCATGTTGATCGTCCGCAGCGGCGCGTCGACGCGGGCGACGGCGCGGTAGACGCGGTGGTGCTGGCCCCACGACGCCGAGATGACGGCGAAGCTGATCAGGAACGCCAGGTAGTGGCCGTCGTGTTCGCGCACCGACTTCCAGAACTCCGAGACGTCGCGCCCGGCCGGGACGGGGAGTTCCAGCGCGAGCAGGGTGATGGCGATCGCGACGACCGCGTCGGAGAAGAGGATCAGCCGATCCGTGGCGCGCTCGTCCGCGACCTGTTCGTTCTCCATGGGCGAATCTCTCCTGGTGGCTTGAGGAACGAGGGAGCCGCTCGTTCGACTGCCCGTGGGCGCTGCGCGGTCGACCTCACCCGCCGCCGGAGTCGGACGGCGCCGAGCCGCGGGGGAACCGTACCGGTTCCAGGGCGCGGCGGTGCCATCGGATCTACGGGCGATCGGGCGTCAATCGGCCTGTGTACGGGGCGAGTTGTGCGGTGGCCCCTGATCCGAGCGGAGCTGGTGAACGCTCTTTCGCACGGAGCGACTTGGGTCTGCGGGAGAATTCCCCGACGACTCGCCGCAGCCGGGACCGGTCCGGGGCTGTTCCGGTCCGGGATCGGACGGGCGCCGGAGCGGGACCGGACCGCGAACGGACTGGACAGGAGCTGACGCGATGGCCACCGCCGACCTTGACGGAGTCGCCCTCCACTACGAGGTGAGGGGCACGGGACCGCGGCTGCTGTTCCTCAACGGGTCCGGCGGGACGCTCGCCGAGGCGGCGCCCCTGATCACGCCCCTGACCAGCCGCTTCGAGGTGGCCGCCTTCGACCAGCGAGGCATGGGCCGGTCGGCGCCCGCCGCCGGGCCGTACGGCATGGCCGACCTCGGTGCGGAGGCGGCGGCGCTCGCCGACCACCTCGGCTGGCCGGCGTTCCGGCTGCTCGGTTTCAGCTTCGGCGGGATGGTCGCCCAGGAACTTGCCGTCACCCGACCGGGCCGGGTCGAGCGACTGGCGCTGCTGTGCACTTCGTCCGGCGGCCGCGGCGGCTCCTCCTTCCCGCTGCACACGCTGGGCCAACTCTCGCCGGGCGAGCGGGAGACCCGGTACGCGCGCCTCCTCGACACCCGCTTCACCGCCGAATGGCTGGCCGGCCACCCCGGCGACCGCGCTCTGGTCGCCCCGATGCGCGGTCGGCTGACGTCGGACAAGCCGGACCGGATACGGCGCGGCGAGGACTTCCAGTTGCGTGCGCGGGCGGATCACGACGTGTACGACCGGCTCGCGGCGGTCACCTGCCCGACGCTGGTCGCCGCCGGTCGCTACGACGGCATCGCGCCGGTCGCCAACAGCGAGGCCATCGCCCGGGCCGTTCCTGACGCCGAACTGCGGCTTTTCGACGGCGGGCACCTCTTCCCGTTCCAGGACCCCACCGCGCTGCCGGCGATCGTCGACTTCCTCTCCCGGTGACCGTCCGCCGGAGCGGGGGCCTGCCCGCTTCACCGCCGCCGACATCGTGAGCCGGCGGCCGCACAGGCGGCATGATCCGGGAGGTAGCCGGAGCAACCGAGGCAACAGCCGCCTCAGGGGCTGAAACCAGCCATCCGCGGCAACGATTCACAGGAGTCCACACCCCCGCAAAAGCGAAAAAGAAGGATAAGGTGACCGCTGGTAGCCGCCCCTCGGCCCTCCCGTGTGGTGCCCCCGGCAGGACTCGAACCTGCGGCCAAGTGCTTAGAAGGCACCTGCTCTATCCACTGAGCTACGGGGGCCGGACAGTGGCCGCGGCTGTCTCCGCCCCTGGGTGGTTCCGTGACCTCGTACCGGGGTCAAGGATAGGGCGACAGATGCCCGCTGCCGCATGCTTCACCCGCGTGACACGTTGTGGAGGTTCGGTGAAGCGGTCCGATAATCCCAGGTGGCCGCGGAAGCCGCATCGCTTTTGACGGGTCGAAATGCTGCTGTTGTGCACTCGTTATGCCGGTGGCTCATTCCGCCCCCTGGCTCCCGTGCGTCCCATCGGGGTCTCGTAAGACGCGAATAGGGCAAATCGTCTCGAATAGGCTTCGAAATCACGCCAATGTGGGGCATTGTGCCATTGTGGTGATCTTGGACGTACGGCCCGAGCTGCTCGATGCGCTGTCCGCACTGCGTGACGGTGTCGACGCCGCACGCTTCCCCTTCCCACTGCCCGGGGCCGCCCGGGCCCGCCGAGCCCGTCAGGAACTGCTGACCCAGCTCGACGACTACCTCGTCCCCCGGCTCAAGGCACCGGAAGCACCGCTCCTGGCGGTCATCGGCGGCTCCACGGGCGCCGGGAAGTCCACCTTGGTCAACTCGCTGGTCGGCCGCCGCGTCAGCCCCTCAGGAGTGCTGCGGCCCACCACCCGCACCCCGGTGCTGGTCTGCCATCCCGAGGACCGGGCGTGGTTCGCGGACCCGAGGGTGCTGCCGGGGCTGACCCGCATCTGGTCGGTGCGCCAGCGCTCCCGCGCGGACGAGGACGGCCAGGACCGCTCCGACGCCGAGCGCCACGGGTCCGAGCGGGCCGAACTCCGCCTGGAGGCCGACGACTCCCTGCCCCGCGGCCTCGCCCTCCTCGACGCCCCCGACATCGACTCCCTGGTCAGCCACAACCGCGAACTCGCCGCCGAACTCATCTGCGCCGCCGACATCTGGATTCTCGTCACCACCGCCTCCCGCTACGCCGACGCCCTCCCCTGGCACCTGCTGCGCGCCGCCAAGGAGTACGACGTCACCCTCGCCACCGTCCTCGACCGGGTGCCGCACCAGGTCGCAGACGACATCAGCCGCCACTACGCCGCCCTGCTCACCAAGGCCGGACTTGGCGACGTGCCCCGCTTCACCGTCCCCGAACTGCCCGAGTCCGCCGCCGGAGCCGGGCTGCTGCCGCAGACCACCGTCGCCGCGCTGCGCGCCTGGCTGGCGCACTGCGCCGAGGACCCGGCCGCCCGGCAGCACGCCGCCCGCCGCACCGCCGTCGGCACCCTCGACTCGCTGCGCGGCCGACTGCCCGCCCTGGCCGCGGCCTCGGCCGCCCAGCACGCCGCCGCACAGCGGCTGACCCGCGCCGCCGAGGACGCCTACGAACAGGCCGCCGCCCGCGCCGCCGCCGCCGTCGAGGCCGGCAGCCTCTTGGCCGGAGAGGCGCTCGCGTACTGGCAGGGCTATCCGGCCTGCGGCCCCGACGCGCTGCAGCGCGCCCTGGCCGAGGAACTGGCCGCCTTGCTGCGCACCGAGACCGACGCGGCCGACGACCGTGTCGCCGAGGCGTGGCGGCACGAGCCGGCGGGTGCCGCCCTGCTCGACGAACCCACCGCCCGCCCCGACCGCGACCGGGTCGCCGTCGCGGCCCGCATCGACAAGGGCGTACGGCGCTGGAGGCGGGGCCTGACCGACCTCGCCTACGCCGAGGCCCGGGCGTCCCGCTCCGCCGACCGGCCGGCCGCCGACCCGGAGGATGTCGCCACCCTCCTGGCCATGGTGCTGCTCGGCGGCAGGTCCGGCCGGCCCGCGGGCGAACGGCTGGCCGAAACCCTCGGCGCCCAGGCCGCCGTCCGGCTGCGCGACGCCGCCCGTGCCCTGCTCGACGACGCTGTCGCCGGGCTGCTGTCCCGTGAACGCGAACGCCGGCTCGCCCCCGTGGACGGCTACGACGTCACCGCCGGTCAGCAGTCCGCCCTGATCGCCGCTCTGTCCGTACTACAGAAGGAGAGGTGACCCGGTGGCCACCAGCCCCTCCGCCCTGGACGTCCCGAACGCATCCGCCGAGCCGGCGGTGGCCGACCCGCTGACCGTACGGGTCGAGGCGCTCGGCGAGCTGCTCGGCCTGTCCAGGACCCGGATCAGTCCGGATGAGCTGGCCGAGAGCAGCGAACTGCTCGCGCGGGTCGGTGAGCGGCGGCGGCTGTCACTCGACCACACCGTGGTCGCCATGGCCGGGGCGACCGGCAGCGGAAAGTCCACGCTCTTCAACGCGCTGACCGGGCTCGAACTGTCCGCCACGGGTGTGCGCAGGCCCACCACCTCACGACCGGTGGCCTGCGCGTGGCAGCCGGAGCGGGCGGCCGGGCTGCTGGACCGGCTGGGCGTGGCCCCGCAGGACCGCTACGCCCGCTACGGGTTGCGGGACATGTCGGTCCCCGTGCCCGCGGAGACGGGGGCGGAAACGGAGCCGGAGGCACGGCCGCACGTGCGCCCGGAGCGGCAGGAGCACGTGCCGTGCCTGCCCGGTCAGTTCGGCGTGCCGGATGGCGCTTCCCACTGTTCAGTTGGCGACGGCGCCGAGGCCGGCCGGGACCTCGGCGACGTCAAGGAGCAGAGCCTCGACGGGCTGGTGCTGATCGACCTCCCCGACCACGACTCCGCCGCCACCGGCCACCGCGAGCAGGTGGACCGCCTGCTGCGGCTGGTGGACGTCGTCGTCTGGGTGCTGGACCCGGAGAAGTACGCCGACGCGGCACTGCACGAGCGCTATCTGCGGCCGCTGGCGGGGCACGCCGATGTCACCGTGCTGGTGCTGAACCAGGTCGACCGCCTCCCGGGGGACACGGCCGACCTCGTCCTCGACGACCTGCGGCGACTGCTCGACGAGGACGGGCTGGCGGTCGGCGAGCACGGCGAGGCGGGTGCCGTCGTGCTCGCCGCCTCCGCACTCACCGGGCAGGGCGTGCCGGACCTGCGCGCCGTGCTGGCCCAGATCGTCTCCGAACGCGCCGCTGCGGGGCGGCGGCTGGCGGCGGACATGGACCGCATGGCGAGCGGACTCCAGCCGCTCTACGTCGGCGAGGGCGGCGCCGGGCTCACCGATCCGGCGCGCGAGGAGTTCGTCGACCGGCTCGCGGACGCGGTGGGAGCGGCCGGTGCCGGTCAGTCGGCGGAGAAGGAATGGTCGAGTGCCGCGTGGGACGCCTGCGGCACGCCGTGGAGTCGACTGGTCGGAGAACGGGCAGGCTCCGCGGGCTGTTCCCGTTTCGTCCGCAAAATGACCGGTTCACTCGGTCGGCGTACAAAAGGGCCGCGGTGGGCCGAGGTTCGACCGCCCGCACAGCTCGCGAAGGAGCAGGGCGATCTGTCCGGGCTGCGGCCGACGGCCTCCCGGCCGGTGATCGACGAGGCGGTGCGCGGACTTTCCGCCGACGCGGCCCGCGGACTGCCGGTGCCGTGGGCGAGAGCGGTGCGGGACGCGGCGCGGCGCGGCGGGGAAGGACTTCCGGCGGCACTCGACGCCGCGGCGGTCCGGGCCCGGCCGCGTACGCCGGAACGGCCCGGCTGGTGGTCGGTGGCCGCGGCCGTCCAGTGGCTGCTGATGGCTCTCGCGCTGGCCGGAGTGGTCTGCCTGAGCGCGGTCGGATCGGGCTCTCTGGACATGTCGTGGTGGCCGCCGCTCGTCACGGTCGCGGTGGGCGGGGCCGGCGGTCCGCTGGTCTCCGGGACGTGTCGGATCGCCGCGTGGGGACCGGCCAGAAGATACGGACAGGCCGCCGAGCGGCGGATGCGGGACGCGGCGGCGGACTGCGGCCGGGCCCGCGTGCTCGAACCGGTCGCGGCCGAGCTGATGCGCTACCGCGAGGTCCGCGAGCAGTACGCGGTCGTGGCCGGCTCCGCGCCGGCGTCCGCGAGGCTCCTGCCGGCGGGCAGGCCGTCGGATCAGCGGACCGGCGGGGTGCCGGCGCCGACCGGAAACCGCGGGGATCGCTTGTCTCACTCGTCCGAGTGACGAAGTTATCCACATCCGGCAAGTTATCCACAGTTTCCAGATCTTTTTTCCTCGGTCGTCCGATTTCGCGCACGATGGTCTTGTCGCGTTCCGCAGGGGAGCGCGGCGGACGAAAGGAACGCGCGATGAACGAGACCTTGGTGACTGTCGTGGGAAATGTGGCGACCGAGCCCGAGAGCCAGGTGACGGCCACCGGCCTGATCGTCACCCGATTTCGGCTGGCCACCACCACGCGCCGCTGGGACGCCGAGCGCGGAGCGTGGACCGACGGCGCGACGAGCTTCTACACCGTGCGCGCGTGGCGGAACCTCGGGAGCAACGTGAAGGAGTCCGTCTGTCTCGGTGAACCACTGCTCGTGCAGGGCAGGTTGCGGATCAGGCAGGACGAGAAGGACGGCCGGCGCTATCTCGCGGCGGAACTGGAGGCGGTGGCGATCGGACACGATCTGGCCCGCGGCGTGGCCCGGTTCAGCCGTTCCGGCGGGGGTGGCGGGGTGAGCGCAGTCGCACGGGCGGAAGCGCGGGCGCCGGAACCGGAGTTGACGGCGGCCGGGCCCTGAGTGGCTGCCGCGTGAATGTGCCCTGGCATTTCTGGCGTGAATTGCGTCAATGATTTATCGACAATGACGGAAACATGTCCGTGGGCGCGTAACGATTGAGATTCGAATGCCGCTCAGGCTGCTCTCGGCTGTGGTCATGCCATCTGCGGTTCCTAGGATTTCGGCGTTCGTATGCACGGGGGCTCGGCACAGGCGGGGCCAACCCTCATCACGACCAGGCGCCCCGCCCGGAGGGGAAAACTCATGTCCAAGACCTACAGGCGGGGCGCAGCCCGTCTCGCGGCGGCCGGCGTCACTGCCGGCCTGCTCGCGGTCGGCGCCTTCGCCGGAGCGACCACGGCCGGCGCCGACAGCGGCACCGGCTCGGCCGGCGACACCGCGTCGTCCGGTGGCGCGACCGGCACACTCGGCGATCTCGTGCCGGGTATGTACGGTGGCGCGACCGTCACCAGCAAGGACGGCAAGCCCGCGGCGGAGCAAGCCGGGCTGTTCAAGCTGAGCCTCAGCGACGGCACGACCGTCTACACCTACTGCATCGACCTCTACAACGGCGCCGACACCAGCGGCAAAGCCGCTTACCACGAGGTCCCCTGGAGCGCGACGTCCCTGACCCAGCAGGGCCGGGACAAGGACGTGGCCGGGAAGATCACCTGGATACTCCAGCACTCCTTCCCGCAGGTCAACGACCTCGACGCGCTGGCCAAGACGGCGGGATCGGGGTCGCTGACCAAGGAGACCGCCGCGGCCGGCACCCAGGTGGCGATCTGGCGGCTCTCCGACGACCCGAAGGCGGCCGCGGACGATCCGGCGGCGGAGAAGCTGGCGGACTACCTCGACCAGTCCGCGCAGGCCGTAGCGGAGCCGTCGCCGTCGCTGGAGCTCACTCCGTCCTCGGTGTCCGGCAAGTCCGGCGGGCGGATCGGCCCGGTGACCGCGCACACCAGCGCGAGCAACGCCCAGGCGGTGCTGGCCTCCGACGCGCCCGCCGGTGTGAAGCTGGTGGACGGTGACGGCAAGCCGGTCACGTCGGTCTCGGACGGCAGCCAGCTCTACTTCGACGTGCCCGCGGGCACCAAGGCGGGCGGCACGTCGGTGACGGTGTCGGCGACCACGAGCGTGCCGGTCGGCCGCGCCTTCGCGGGCACCAACTCGAAGGACGGCGGGTCGAGCCAGACCATGATCCTGGCGGGCACCAGCCAGACCGAGATCAAGGCCACGGCAGCGGCCACGTGGGCGGACCAGGGCCCGATACCGGCGCTGACCGCGCAGGTGAACTGTGCCAAGTCCGGTGTGGACGTCAGCGCCACCAACAAGGGCGACGAAGCCTTCACCTTCACCCTGGAGGGGAAGACCTACACCATCGCCCCCGGCAAGTCGCAGACGATCACGGTCCCCGTCGCCGAGGACCAGGGCTACAAGATCGACATCGCGCTGCCCGACAAGTCGGTGAAGACCTTCAAGGGCGTGCTGGACTGCAAGGCGGCCACGCCGCCCCCGACCCTGCCGGCCAACCAGCCGAGCCCGGCGTCCGGGACCGGCAACCTCGCCGAGACCGGTAGCAGCAACTCCACCCCGCTGATCGCGGGCATAGCGGTCGCCCTCGTGGTGGTCGGTGGGGGAGCGGTCTTCTTCTTCCGCCGCAGCGCCAAGAAGAACTCCGCCACCTCGTAGGACCGTAGCCGAGGAACGGCAGCCGGACGGGCGGTCCCACCCGTCCGTCCGGCTCCGGGCCACGGTTCCGGCCGCTGCCGTCGTGCGGGGCCGGGACCGCGGCCTCGGCCGGCGCAGGGGCTGAGGGGCTGACCTACCCGTTCGCCCCGGTGGGTGGACGTACGGCAAGATGGGGCGTATCTGCCCTCACGCGGCGGAGCCGCACATTGGCCCTTCTCGATTGCCGGACGGTTTCTCTTGGCTGAGTACATCTACACGATGCGCAAGACGCGTAAGGCGCACGGCGACAAGGTCATCCTCGATGATGTGACGCTGAGCTTCCTGCCGGGCGCGAAGATCGGTGTGGTCGGCCCGAACGGTGCCGGTAAGTCCACCGTGCTGAAGATCATGGCGGGGCTGGAGCAGCCGTCGAACGGGGACGCGTTCCTGTCGCCGGGCTACAGCGTGGGGATGCTGCTCCAGGAGCCGCCGCTGGACGAGTCGAAGACGGTCCTGGAGAACGTGCAGGACGGCGTCGCGGAGACCAAGGCGAAGCTCGACCGGTTCAACGAGATCGCCGAGCAGATGGCGACGGACTACTCCGACGCACTGCTGGACGAGATGGGCAAGCTCCAGGAGCAGCTCGACCACTCCAACGCGTGGGACCTCGACGCACAGCTCGAGCAGGCGATGGACGCGCTGGGCTGCCCGCCCGGTGACTGGCAGGTGACGAATCTCTCCGGTGGCGAGAAGCGCCGGGTGGCGCTGTGCAAGCTGCTGCTGGAAGCGCCCGACCTGCTGCTGCTGGACGAGCCGACCAACCACCTGGACGCGGAGTCCGTGCAGTGGCTGGAGCAGCACCTGGCGAAGTACCCGGGCACCGTGGTGGCCGTGACCCACGACCGGTACTTCCTGGACAACGTCGCGCAGTGGATTCTGGAGCTGGACCGCGGCCGCGCGCTGCCGTACGAGGGCAACTACTCGACGTACCTGGAGAACAAGGCTTCCCGGCTGAAGGTCGAGGGGCAGAAGGACGCCAAGCGGCAGAAGCGCCTGAAGGAGGAGTTGGAGTGGGTCCGCTCCAACGCCAAGGGGCGGCAGGCCAAGTCGAAGGCCCGCCTGGCCAGGTACGAGGAGATGGCCGCCGAGGCGGACAAGATGCGGAAGCTGGACTTCGAGGAGATCCAGATCCCGCCGGGCCCGCGGCTCGGGTCGGTGGTGGTCGAGGTGGACCACCTGCACAAGGCGTTCGGCGACAAGGTGCTGATCGACGACCTGTCGTTCACCCTGCCGCGCAACGGCATCGTGGGTGTCATCGGGCCGAACGGCGCGGGCAAGACCACGCTGTTCAAGATGATCCAGGGCCTGGAGCAGGCGGACACCGGCAGCATCAGGGTCGGCGAGACGGTGAAGATCTCGTATGTCGACCAGGGCCGGTCGAACATCGACCCGAAGAAGACGCTGTGGGAGGTCGTCTCGGACGGCCTGGACTACATCAACGTCGGGCAGGTCGAGATGCCGTCGCGGGCGTATGTGTCGGCGTTCGGCTTCAAGGGCCCGGACCAGCAGAAGCCGGCCGGGGTGCTCTCCGGCGGTGAGCGCAACCGGCTGAACCTCGCGCTGACCCTCAAGCAGGGCGGGAATCTGCTGCTGCTGGACGAGCCGACCAACGACCTCGACGTGGAGACGCTGTCGTCGCTGGAGAACGCGCTGCTGGAGTTCCCGGGTGCGGCGGTGGTCGTCTCCCACGACCGGTGGTTCCTGGACCGGGTGGCGACGCACATCCTGGCGTACGAGGGCGACTCGAAGTGGTTCTGGTTCGAGGGCAACTTCGAGTCGTACGAGAAGAACAAGGTCGAGCGACTGGGGCCGGACGCGGCGCGCCCGCACCGGGCCACGTACAAGAAGCTGACGCGCGGCTGATGGCGCGGCACGTCTTCCGCTGCCCGATGCGCTGGGGCGACATGGACGCGTACGGCCATGTCAACAACGTGCTGTTCCTGCGGTATCTGGAGGAAGCGCGGATCGACCTCATGTTCCGGCTGGCGGATCGGGAGGGCGGCGGGACGTTCGCGGGCGGTTCGGTGGTGGCCAGGCACGAGATCGACTACCTGCGGCCGCTGGTGCACCGGTACGAACCGGTGGCGATCGAGACGTGGGTGGAGAGCATCAACGCCGCGTCGATGACGGTCAGGTACGAGGTGAAGGACGAGGACGCGGTGTACGCGCGGGCGGCGACGGTCGTGGTGCCGTATCTGCTGGCCGAGCAGCGGCCGCGGCGGATCACCGAGGAGGAGCGGGCGTTCCTGGAGCGATTCCGCGACGAAGGGGCCGTGGTCGGGTGAGCGTGCGGCTCGGCTTCGCCGAGGGACCGGGCGGGGCGGCGGTGGTGGAGGCCGACCTCGCCGCGTTCCTCGGGCGGCTGGTGAGGTGGGACAAGGCCGCGGTGGTGCGGCTGCGTTCGGCGGAGGGGGAGGCGGCGCTCGGCGTGTTCGGGCAGCCGCCCTTCGGCGGGGTGCTGGCGGTCAAGAGCCTGGCGCTCGGCGGCGACGGGATAGCGGCGGTGGTGGACGCGACCGTGTCGGCCGGGCAGTTGCTGGAGGCGGTCGGGGAAGCGGTGGGCGGCGGGCTGTTCACGGTGCCGCCGTCCGTCACCGGCCCGGCCTGGGCCGGACTGCTGCCGCCGCGCGAGGGATGGCGTCGGGTCGCGGAGATGCAGGCGACGGTCGTGCGGGAGGTGGCGGCGCGGGCGGTCGCGGAGTTCCGGGACCGTACCGAGGCGCTGGTGCCCGAGCGGCGTGGCCGGGCGGAGCTGGACGCGCTCGCGGAGGAGCTGTGGAGCAGGCCGCTGCCCGGCGGCGGGGCCGGGGTGACGCTGCGGGTGGTGCACGCCGCGCACGCGCTCGGGTTCCTGCCGGCGCGGCGGTCCGGCGAGGCCGCGGACGAGGCGGTCGCGGTGCTCGCGGCGGGCCCGTGGGTGCGGCTGCGCACCGGGTACGGGTCGGTGGCGATGCGCGGGGCGTCGGGGGCGTCCGGACTGACGGTGTCGCCGTTCTGACCGGGGGCCGACGCCGCTGACGGTGTCGCCGGTACCGGCCCCCGAGCCCGCGCCCGGGTCCCGGTTCCCGCGCGGCTACTCCTCCGGGCGGTCCGGCCACACCCCGATGTGGTCCGGCTCCAGTTCCAGCAGCACCCGGGAGCGGATGTCCAGCGCGTCGGTGTAGTCGCGCGGGATCTGGAGCCGTCCGGCGCGGTCGACGGTGGCGTATTCCCGGGCCACCACCGACTCCTGGCCGTGCTCGTCGACTTCGGTACGGCGGACCACCTCGGAGGCGGTGCGGCCGTCGCGGATGGCGACGGTGCGCCGGACGGCGTTGGACACCGCGTGGTCGTGGGTGACCACGACGACGGTGGTGCCCAACTCCTCGTTGGCGGTGCGGAAGGACGCGAAGACCTGCTCGCCGGTGGCCGAGTCCAGCTCGCCGGTCGGCTCGTCGGCGAGGATCACCGAAGGGTTGTTGGCGAGGGCGACCGCGATCGCGGCGCGCTGCTGCTCACCGCCGGACATCTGGCCCGGCTGCCGGTCCCGGCAGTAGCCGACGCCGAGCATGTCGAGGAGTTCGGCGGCGCGGGCGGACCGGCGGCGCTTGGTGCGCAGGCCGGTGCGGCCGGCCAGTTGCATGGGCAGCACGACGTTCTGGGCCGCGGTCAGGTACGGCAGCAGGTTGCGGGCGGTCTGCTGCCAGACGAAGCCGACCATGTGGCGGCGGTAGCTCAGCCGGGCGGCGGCATCCATGGCGAGCAGGTCGTAGCCGCCGACGGAGGCCGCGCCCGCGGTGGGGACGTCGAGGCCGGCGAGGATGTTGAGCAGCGTGGACTTGCCGCTGCCGGACGCGCCCACCAGCGCCATCAGTTCGCCCTTGCCGACCAGCAGGTCCAGGCCCTGGAGGGCCTGCACCTCGACACCGTCCGCGGTGAAGATCCGGACCAGGCGGTCGCAGCTGATCAGCGCGTCATGTCCGTACGCGGGGCCGTCCCGGCGGGCGGCCGCCTGCTGCTCCAGGTCGGCGAGGCTGCGCACCGCCGAGCGCCCATCGGCCGCGTCAGCCGAGCCGGATGAGCTGGATGAGCCCGCCGTCCCTGCCGAGCCAGTCGTATCCGCCGCGCCCACCGGGGCGGTTGAGCCCGCAGCGCCCGCCGCCTCGCCCGCGCCTCCGGACCCGGCCGGACCCGTCCCTGACGCCGACGCCGACGCCGTCCCTGACGCTGACGATCCCGCGTCCCCGGAATCCCTGTGCGTCCCGTTCCCCCGCGCTTCCCCGCTCATACCCGGTCCCCCGCTCTCAGTTCCGTGCTTTCCCGCCGCCGCCCGGCCAGCCACGCCTGCGCCAGCAGCACCGCACAGGCCAGTATCAGCAGCCCTGCCGACGGCAGGGCAAGGGCCCAGGGGTTCGCGCGCAGCCCCAGCCCGAAGTCGACCGCCGTGATGTCGCGCGGTTCCGTACCGAAGGTGAGCGCGCGCAGGTCGATGCCCGGACCGAGCAGCGGGATCACCGCCAGGCCCACCAGCACCCCGCCGACCGCGCCGAGCAGCACTTGCGGCAGCATCTCCAGCAGCACCAGCCGCCGCGCCTGGCTCCGGGTCATGCCCATCGTGCGCAGCCGTGCCAGCAGGGTGGTGCGGCCCGGTGCCGCCTGAAGCAGCGCCAGCAGCAGCGCCAGCGCGCTGTAGCCCGCCCCCGCCGCGACCGCCGCCAGGTACAGCCGGCGGGCGCCGTGCTGGAGCGGGGTGTCCGCGAGCGAGGCCCGCTCCTCGCTGCGCAGCAGCACCGACACCGACGAGACATCGGACGCGGCCACCTTGCGCAGCGCTTTCGCGTCGATGTGCCGGCCGGGTGCCGCCATCGCCAGCAGGGTCGTCGGCGCCGTCTGCTGCGGGTACTGCTCGGCCTCCGGGTGCATGGCCTCGAGCGCGGCCGCCGAGACGATCACGAAGTCGCCGCCGGGTGCGGCCGGGGTGGTCGGCAGGACGGCAGCGGTACGGATGGAGACGGAGCCGAGATCGGTGGCGACCGACACCGTTTTCCGGCCGATCTGCCCGGCCAGCCCGGGCGACAGCACGGCAGGCAGCACCTGCTCGCCCGCCTGGCCCCCGTGCCCGGACAGCGCGTGCGCCGGGAAGGAGGGCAGCCCGACCGAGCTGGTCAGCCTGTCGTACGCAGCGGGGTCCACCAGGACCACCGCGTACGACCCGTTGAACGTCGCATCGGCGGAGTGCTGCTCGACCCGCGCCGTGGTGGTCATACCGACGCCGGGCACCTTCCGTACGCGGCCCGGGAGTTGGGGCGACAACGTGGCGGTGACCGCGTCGATCCGGGCGTCCGCGCCGACCGTCGCCGTGGCCGCCCGGTCCCTGCCGTGGTTGATCCCGGCCAGCACGGAGCCGCCGAAGGACGTCACGGTCAGCGCCACCAGCACCGCCAGCAGCGGCAGTTGACCGGTGGCGGGGGAGCGGCCCGCGCGGGCCAGGCCGAGGTGGGTGACCGCGCCGGTCAGCCGCGCCGCGGGACGGGCCAGCAGCCGCAGCGGCACCGGGTACAGCCGCAGCAGGACGAGCGCGGCGCCGATCGCCACCAGCACGGGCGCGGCGGCGAGGAACGGATCGTTGCCGGGACCGCTGCCCCCGCCGGTGGCGGTGCCGCCCGAACTCCCTCCGCCCCGCTGCCGAAGCGCCACGACCGCGCCCACCACCAGCACCACCACGGTCAGTTCGACCACGAGACGGCGCCGCGACGGCCGGGCAGAGACCACGTCCTCCCGCCCGCCCGGCCCCGGCCGGCGTACCGCGAAGGCGGCCCGCAACGGCAGCGCGAGCACCACGACCGCGGTGACCAGCGCGGCAAGCAGCACCGGCAGCAGCCAGCGGCCGGTCGGCAGCAGCAGGAGCGCGAGCAGCGTGCCGGCCACCCCGCCGGGCACGGCCGCGGCCGCGGTCTCCGCGGCGAGCCGGCCGGTGACGCCGCGCAGCGAGCCGCCGCGGGCGCGCAGCAGCGCGATCTCGACCCGCCGCCGCTCGGCGGCGAGCCCCCCGGCCATCAGCAGCACGGCGAGCGCGGTGGTGCCCACGCCGACCGCGGCGATCAGCATCAACGGGGTGGTGGCGTCGCGTTCCCGGAGGAAGCCGGTGAGCACGGTGCCGAGCGCGTCGCTGACGCTCACCTGCGCGCCGCTCGCGTCCTGCAGCTTGACCGCCAGCGGGCCGCCGCTCAGCGACGACAGCATGTTCTGGAGCGCCGGGACACCGTGCGCGGTCAGCCGGCCGATGTCCAGCGGTTCGTACCAGTAGACGTTGACGCCCGCGCCGAGTTCCGGCAGCGAGTCGGCGGCGTCGCGGTGGGTGAGCAGCGTGAAGTGCCAGTACGCCTTGGGTTCTTCGCCGCGCTCGCCGGGCTGGGAGCCGAGGACCGGCCCGAGCAGGTCGGGGTCCTCGTTCCAGTACGACGAGGTGGGGTCGAGCGGGGCCACGATTCCGGTGATGTGCACGGTCAGCGGTTTCGAGTTCGTCCCGCTCGGGTGGACGGACTGGCCGACCTTCAGATGGAGTTTCCGGGCGGTCAGCACCGTCACGGCGGCGTCGACGGGCGGCGGCCGCTGTCCTTCGGAGACCGCGGGCGGCGGTTGCGGCATCCGGCCGGCCACCAGCCGGGTGTGCGCGCCGAGATCGGCCTGCGCGACGAGGTCGGCGGTCGGGGGGTGCGAGGACGGACGCGGCAGGCCGGGGTCGGGGACCTCGGACGCCTGGCCGGTGCGCGCCCCGTACACCGCGGAGTGCGGGGCGAGCGGGGTGGTGCGCGACAGCAGCGAGTGGACGGCGCTCTGGACGGCGTCGAGGGTGGCCACGTCGAGCGGGTTGGTCCCGTAGAGCCCCTGCTGCGGGTTGTAGCTCTCGCTCAGGGCGATCCCACGGTCCCGGTACTGGCCGGCCCGCACCGCGTGCTGCAGCGCCCGGTCCTCGTAGCGGTCCACGGAACGCGGCAGGCCCGCCGCGAGGAACGCGGTGACCAGGACGAGCCCGAAGGTCGCGAGGGCCGCGCGGCGGGAGGCGCGCAGCCGCGCCCGCACCCAGGCGAGCTGCACGTCGTCGCCGCCGGGCACGCCCGAGCCGTCCGCCGCGCCCGAGCCGCCACCTGATGCCCCGCCCCTGCCCCCGTCCCCGTCCACGCCCCCGCCGTCTCCCGCTTCCGCTCCCGCTTCCGCTCCCGCTTCCGCTTCCGCTCCCGCTTCCGCGCCGCCCTCCGGCTCCCACGCCCCGCTGTCGTCCCGCTCTCGCGCCGCCATCTCAGTCCTCCCCCTGCCGCCGCAGTGCCGTCGCCGGATCGCCACGCCGTGCCGCCGTCGCCAGGACCACCAGCACCGGCACCACCACGACCTCCGCGAGGAGTTCGAGCAGCCGGCCGGCCGGCAGCCGTACGACCAGCGACGGCGTCGGAGTCGTGGCCTGCGGGGTCAGCACGATCAGCGGCGTCACCAGCCGGGTCAGCAGCGCACCGAGCGCGGCGCCGACGATCAGCGACACCAGCACCAGCAACCCCTGCTCGGCCGCGATCAGCCGGGCCAGTTGGCGCCGGGGCGCACCCAGGGCCCGCAGGATCGCGAACTCCGCGGTGCGCTCGCGGACCGCGCCCGCCGAGGAGACCGCGAAGCCGAGCGCGGCCAGTACCACCGCGGCCACCACGGCGGCCGGCAGCGCCGACTGCGGGCCCGCGCCCAGCGGGTCGGCGCGCAGGTCGGCGGCCGTCTCGTCGGCGACCAGGACGGTGTCGACGTCGGCGCGGGCGCGCAGCGCGGCGGCGACCTTCGCGGTCCGGCCCGGCCGCGCGGCCAGCCACCACTCGGTGGGTTCCATGGCCCGCGCGTCGTGGTACTGCAGGTACTGGTTGACCGCCCGCAGGTCGACCACCATGCCGCCGACGTCCTGGTTGCGGCCCGTACCCGATCCGGCGTCCGTCCCCGAGCCCGACCCGGCGCCCGAATCCGCGCCCGATCCGCCGGACCCGTTCCCGGCCTCCGCGCCCTGGCCGTCGCCGAGCCCGGGGATCGCCTTGACCGAGCCCACGATGCGCACCGGCACCGAAATTCCGCCGAGTTGGACGCTGACGCTCTTGCCGACCTTCGCCTGCTGCGACGTGAGGAAGGCGTCGGTGGCGACAGCCGCAGGAGTCGGCGGTGCGGGCGTGTCCGCCCCGGCCTGCACGGTCGCGGTCGGTATCGGGCTGTAGCTGTCCTGGGGCGCCGGCGCGGTGCCGGTGTCGTAGTCCAGCGTCATCGTCGTGCCCCCGCCGACCCGCGGCACTCCGGCGCTCGGCACGTCGGCGCCCGGCAGTTGCTCGAACGAGGGGCCGTCGTTGGACGCCGTCGCCGACCACTGCTGGACGGGTACCGTCAGCGGGCGGACGGTGCCCGTGCCGTCCGCGACCCGCGTGGCCGACATCGTCAGCGTGTAGGTCCGCTCCTTGACCGGGATGTCGAAGGCGATGGCCAGGCCGGTGACCCGCAGCGGACCGGCGGGCGCGCCGCCGGCCGAACCGGACAGCGCGGCGATGTCGAGGACCAGCGGGTGCGGTCTGCCGTCGGACGGCAGGTCGCCGACGGCGGCGGTGTACGGCACGCCCTCGGCGTCCAGGACGGTGACGCTGACGTGCTGGACGGTGTCCGCGGTCGCGGGACCGCCGCCCGGTCCGGGCCGCAGCACGGCGTCGAACGTCACCTTGCGGGCGTCGGCGGGCAGCGGGAAGCCGCCGCCGGCGCGGACGCCCTTGCGCAGCGGCGCCAGCACCGCGGCGGCCGACCGTCCGCCGGTGAGGTCGGAGCGGAACAGCATCGTCTTCCCGGCCCGCGCGGAGTCGATGGCCAGCACGGTCGCCGTACGGTCCTGGTCGAGGTAGAGGCCGGTGTCCGCGGCGGGCGCGGCGGCGGCGAGGCCGGGCTGATGCGCGAAGATCCCCGGCTGCCCGAACGGCGGGGTGGTCATGCCGGTCACCCGCAGGTCGGCGCCGACCGCGTACCGGGCCTGGTCGCGCTGCGAACGGTCCCAGCTCGCGCTCTGCCCGATCGAGAAGACGCCCATCGCGATCGCGAGCACCAGCAGCAGCGCCGCTCCCGCGCCGCGCCGCGGCCGCCGGGCGAGTTGCCAGCCGGCGAGCGCCAGCGGCAGGGTCCGGCCGCGTGCGGCCCGCCGCTCGCCGAGCTTCGCGACCAGCGGCAGCAGCCGCAGCACCAGCACGGTGCCGGCCAGCAGGCACAGCGCGGGCGCGGCGACCAGGATCGGGTCCACCCCGAGCCCGCCGCCCGCGTTGGCGCTCAGCGCGCCGCTGCCCGAGGCACGCCGCTCCAACTGCCAGTAGGCGATCGCGGCGACCACCAGCAGCCCCACGTCGGCGCCCGCCTGCAGCGCGCCGGGCAGGGAGCGGCGCCGGGCGCGCTCGGCCCGCTCGGCGGCGTAGGAGCCGCCGGTGCGCAGCGCGGGCACGATCACCGCGCCGGCGCAGGCCAGCGCGGCGGCCACGGCGACCAGCCAGGCCAGGCCGGTGTCGCCGGAGCCGAGACTGACGCCGGTACGGGCCATGGCGCCGGTGCCGGCCAGCTCCCGTGTGACCGGCCCGGCCAGCAGCGGGGCGACCAGGGCCGCGGGCACCGCGAGCAGCAGCGCCTCCCACCCGGCCAGCCGGGCGACCCGGGCCCGCGATCCGCCGCGGGCGCGCAGCAGCGCGGTCTCCCCGGCCCGTTCCTCGGCGAGCAGCCCCGCCACCAGCAGCAGCGCGAAACCGGCCAGGATCACCAGTTGCAGCGCGCCGATCAGCAGCGTGGAGCGGGTCACCAGCATGCTGCGGCGCAGTGCGTCGAGCAGGTCGGGCAGGTTGCTGGTGCCCTCGGTGACGGCGGTGGTCCGGTCGTCGTGCAGCGCGTCGAGGGTCTGCTGGACGCCCTTCTCCAGCGTGTTCATGTCGTGTGCGGTGGACTGCCGGAAGTCGCCGGTGGCCTGCCAGGCCATCGCGGCGGCCTTGACCCGGCCGGAGTCGAAGCTGCCGGGGTCGGCGAGCATCGGCCCGTACGTGGTGAACGCGACCGTGTGCGCGCCGCGGCCGTCCAGCGGGTCGAGGTGCCAGTACGGGGAGGACGGGTCGCGCGGCTGGAAGATCCCGCTGATCTGGACCTTCAGCGGGGCGCCGCCGAGCCGGTCGGCGAGGGTGAGGACGTCGCCGGGCTCGGTGCCGAGGATCAGCGCGGCCACCTGCGGCACCGCGACCTGCACCCGGGCCGCGCCCCGCCCGGCCGCGGTCGGCCAACTCCCCTTCACCAGCTGGACTTCGGCGCGGTCGAAGGTGGCCAGCAGCGTCAGGTCGGGCTCGCCGTTCGCCGACTGGGCCGAGGAGCGCGGCCGCTTCGGCAGCCCGTAGGGGCCGGAGCGGGTGCTGCCGTGGACGCTGGTGGGCAGCCCGGCGAAGGAGCCGCGCAGGTGCTTGCGCACCGCCGCGTCGAGCGCCTTGGGGTCCGTCCCGTTCAGCTGGGTCTGCACCTCGACCGTCGACTGCGCGGCCGCCTGGTGCTGGAGGGTGCGCCGCAGGGCCGCGTCGCCGATCGCGCCGGTGAAGGCGGTGAACGTCGCGAGCACGCAGGTGGTCAGCAACACCGTGAGCAGGGCGGCGGCGAGAAGTAGTCGGTGTGCGCGGACACGCAGCAGCACGAATCCGGTCACATGTTCCCCCCGTCATGTACTGACGGGATGCTCTCAAACCGCGCAGCGGCGCAGAACCCGGACCGCGGATGTCGCAATCCGATCGTGATGGTCCGCCCAGCGGACGCCCGGCCGGCGAGCCGTGCGGGAAGAAGCGGTCCGCTGCGGTGCGTGGCCCGGCGGCCACGCGGGGTCAGCCCGGGGTGTTCACCATCGACGCGGCGGCGTAGACCAGGTAGTCCCACAGCTGGCGTTCCTGCTCGGCGGGCAGCGCCAACTCGTCGACGGCCACGCGCATATGGCGCAGCCACGCGTCGTGGGCGGCGCGGTCCACCGCGAAGGGGACGTGCCGCATCCGCAGCCGGGGGTGGCCGCGCTCGTCGCTGTAGGTGCGCGGGCCGCCCCAGTACTGCATCAGGAAGAGGGTCAGGCGCTCCTCGGCCGGGCCGAGGTCCTCCTCGGGGTACATCGCGCGCAGCTCGGGGTCGTCGGCGACGCCCTGGTAGAAGCGGTGTACGAGGCGGCGGAAGGTCTCCTCGCCGCCGACGAGTTCGTAGAACGTCTGCTGCTGCAACTCGCCGCGCCGGATCTCATTCACCCTTCCATCGTCGCAGATGCGGCGAGCGGGCCGCCGTGGTGTCCCGGTTCGTCTCCCCGCCGCTCCGGGCGCACGATGGAAGCATGGGCGCGACAGGGCCCGACGGGCGACGCGAGGGGCGATTCGAGCGGCGGTACGCCGTCGCCGCGGGGTCCCTGCGGGCCCGGATGGTCCGCCGGATCGAGTCCGGCGGCGGCCTCACCGACCCCGCCTGGCGGGCGGCCTTCGCGGAGGTCCCGCGCCACCTCTTCGTCCTGGACGACCAGGACACCGGGTACGGCGGGGAACCGGGGCCAGGCGGGGAGTACGACGAGGAGTACGGCGGAGGATACGAGGAGTACGGCGAGGGGTCCGCGTACGGCGAGGGGCCGGTTTACGGCCGCGGTCCGGTGGCCGCGTCGCACCGCCGCGCGATGAGCCGTCTCACGGGTGCCTACGCGGACCGGCCGATCGCCACCCGCGTCGTCGGCGGTGAGCTGGTCTCCTCCAGCAGCCAGCCGTCGCTCATGGCGCTGATGTGCGAGGCGCTGGACGTGCGCGGCGGGGAACGGGTGCTGGAGATCGGCGCGGGCACCGGCTACAACGCGGCGCTGCTGGCCCACCGGCTCGGCCCGGACACGGTCACCACCATCGACCTGGAACCGGAGATCACCGCCGCGGCCCGCGCCCACCTGGAGGCGTACGGCACCGAGGCCGCCCGCTCGGTCGTCGTGGTCACCGGCGACGGCGCCCTCGGGCACCCGCCCCGCGCCCCTTACGACCGGGTCATCGCGACCTGCGAGCTTCCCTTCGTGCCCCCGGCCTGGCTGGAGCAGTGCACGCCCGGCGGCCTCCTGCTGCTGCCGCTGGCCACCGGCCTGGTCGCCCTCACCGTGCACGGCCCGCGCCACGCGGAGGGCCGGTTCCTCTCGACGCCCGCCTACTTCGTGCCTCTGCGCGGCGGATCAGGCGCCCCCGACGGCGCCGCCGAACACGGCCTCGCCGCCGAGGTGTTCGGCCAGAGTGCCTTCGGCGGCATCACCCGCCCCGACCGCACCCGCTACGGCCTCACCGTCGACGGCCCCCGCCAATGGCTCTGGCGCGACAGCCCCGAGGGCCCCCTGACCTGGCCCCTCACCACCACCTGACACCGGCCGCGCCGGCACCCGGAAGCGCCCGCCGCACCGCTCAGGCGCGGTGCAGCGTGATGGTCGTCCACGCCCCGACGTGCACACGGTCCCCCTCGGCGAGCGGCACCGGCAGATACGGCCGGATCGGGTCCTCCGCCAGGTTCACCGTGGTCCCGTTGGTGGAGTCCTGGTCGACCACCGACCAGGAGCCGTCGGGCTGCTGGACCAGCACCGCGTGATGGTGCGAGACCCCGGGGTCCTCCGGCGAACGCGACAGGTCGATGTCGGGCGCCTCACCCGTACTGTGCCGGCGGCGGCCGATCGTGACCTGGTGCCCGGTGAGCGGCAGTTGCACCTCGGGGGAGTAGGCGGGGAAGTACAGCTGCTCGGCGTCCGGCCCGCTGCGCGCCATCATCGCGGTGAAGTACGCCCGGTCGGCGGTGATCACGGCCACCCAGGCCGTACCGGTGCCGGTCGCGACGGACAGCGGCGGCTGCTGCCCGACGGCGGTGGTGGCCGGACCACTTGAACCACCCGAACCGCCCTGCTCGCCCGGCCCGTTCGGCCCGCCCTGCGGACCGATCACCGGGCTGCTGACCGGCCCGCTGACGGGTCCACCGAGGGTTCCACCGGCAGGCCCGCCGAGGGTTCCGCCGACGGGTCCGCTCACCGGCCCGCTGACGGGTCCGCTCACCGGCCCGCTGACGGGTCCGCTGACGGGTCCGCTGACCGGCCCGCTGGCGGGTCCGCCCGACGTCGTCCCGCCGGAACCGGGCACCGACCGCACCGACCCGGACGGCGGGTCGAGCAGGAAGTCCCCCGAACCGGAGGTCACGGTGACCGAGTCGTCCGGCAGCGCCTCCGCCGGCCGGTTGATCTGCGACGGCCGCGACCGCTGCGATTCGTACCGCTGGTACGGCGGGACGCCCGGCGCGGTCGGCTGCGGTGGCACCACGGTCGCCGTGTGGGTGCGGAAGTTGTAGCGGCACTGCTCGCAGAACAGCGCCGAGCCCTCCCGCGGCGTCCCGCAGTTCGGACAGCACTCCTCGCCACCCCCTGCCGGCTCGCCCGTGAATCCGGGCGGCGACGGCGACGAGGGCGGCGGCGAGACCGGCGAGGCCGAGGACGACGACGCGGAGGACGCCGGCCGCGACCCCGCGGCCGGTGCCGGCATCAGCAGGCCGCAGACCTCGCACCAGTCGGTGGCGCTGGTCTGGTGGCCGTTGGCACAGATCGGCATGGCGTCGGCTCCCCCTCCGCCCGGTCGGGCGGCTCCCAAGGTTGTGCGCGAGCACGTAGTACCCGACGGTTACTTTTTCACGCGTACGGTCTTTGTGGACCGCGTCTCCAAGGTCATCTCGTCGGCGTCGGCGACCTTGGGCTTCAACCGCACAGTACCGTTCACCGCGTCCACCACGTCGACCACCTTGGCCAGCAGCTTGGCAGTGTCCTCGTTGCCCGAGGCGCTGGCGAGCTGCACCGCGCGGCCCAGCTTGGCGGTCGCGGAGTCCAGATCCCCGGACTTGCGGGCCTCCAGGCCCTGCTGGATGGCCTGCGCCAACTCGGCCTGCCCGGTGTAGTGCGCCACCTGCGGGCTGATCCGGGTCGAGGCCGCCATGTCGTCGGTCCACAGCGCCCGGACCAGCCCCTGCGCCAGCACCTGCGTGGTGCCGTCGGGCTCCGGCAGCACCAGCGACACCCGGGCCGCGAGCATCTCCTGGCCGACGACGGCCGGCGGCACCTTCACGCAGACGTGGTAGTCGCGTGACTCGTCGCCCCATGACCCGGTCGGGTAGTCGCCCATCCGCGGCCCGGTCCGCGCACGCCGCTCGGTAAGGTCCTCCACGGTCGGCGCGACCTGCTTGACGAAGGCGATCTCGGCGTTCTGCGGGGTCCACAGCCGCAGGCCGACGTCCGCGACCTCCTTGCCCATCGCGTTCTCCATCATCGCCTGGAAGTCGCCGGCCAGACCGGCCGGGTCGGCGACGATGTCCACCGTGCCGAGCAGCGCCGAGGCGATCCCGGTGACCTCCTTGACCTCCCAGTCCGTGCCCACCCCGCGCGCGTCGCAGGTGAAGCGGCCGGAGCAGGCGTCCAGGGCGCTGTGCAGGTCCTCCGGCTTCTCGTGCTCGTTGCGGCCGTCGGTGAGCAGGATGCCGTGCCGTATCGCCACATCGGAGCCGGCCAGCAGCCGGTCGGCGAGCCGCAGCCAGGTGCCGATCGCGGTGCCGCCGCCCGCGGTGAGCTTGCGCAGCGCCTGCTTGGCCTGCGCGCGGGTGCTCGGATCGGCCACCGCCAGGCCGCCGTTGGCCGGGTAGACCTCGCGGGCCTGGTGGGTGCCGGCCACCACCGCGAACGACACCCCGTCGCGCAACGTGTCGATGGCGACCGCGGTCGCGTCCCGCGCGTTGCGCATCTTCGTCGGCGGATACTCCATCGAGCCGGAGCAGTCGACCATGATGACCACGCCGGCCGCCGCCGCGTCGCCCGGCAGCGGGCGGCCGCCCGAGGTGCCGCCGCCGGTCGAGGTCACCGTGACGATCGCGTTGACCTCGCGGCCGCCCTCGGGCAGGTACTCGTTCTGGTACACGTCCACCGAGAACTGCGGCACGTTCGACTTCGAAAGACTTGGCATCGCTTCCTGTGCTCCTTCACGCCATTGCTCGTCCGCCCCCCGCCGTGCGCGTCGCGCCGGCGAGAGCTAGGCGGAGGGGAATCCTGCCCGTGCGACGCTTGCCGGGAACGGCAGCACCGCGACCGTTACGTTGTCGTGGCCGCCGCCGTCGAGGGCCAGGCCGAGCAGCGAACGCGCGCTCGCCAGCGGCCGGGTACGGGCGTCGGCCGGCAGCGCCTCGGCCATCTCCGCGGCCGATTCGGCGTAGTTCCACAGTCCGTCGGTGCACACCACGATCACGCCCGGGCCCTCCGGCTGGAAGGCCGCCACGTGCGGATCGACCTCCACCGCGTCCGCGCCCAGCCAGCCGGTGATCGCGTGCGCCCGCTCGTCGGCGTACGCCTCGGCCTCCGACATCAGCCCGGCCGAGACCATCCGCGCCGCCCACGAGTCGTCCTCGGTGAGGCGTGCGGCGGGCGTGCGGCGGTCGTCCGGAACCCAGTACGCGCGGCTGTCGCCGATCCAGCCGACGGTGAAGACCGGGCCGGTGATGACCGCGCTGACGCAGGTGCACGCCGGGGCGTTGTGGTGCGCGGTGATCGGCTCCGGCGACTCCTCCTCGGCCAGCGCGCCCACCGCGTCGAACGCGGCCATCAGCGCGTCGCGCATCGCGTCGTCGGGGGAGGTGCCGCGTTCCAGGGCGGCGAGCAGCGACTCGCTGCCGGCGGCGGAGGCCGCGGCGGACGCGTCGTCGGGACGGTAGGCGGTGGACACGCCGTCGCACACCACGGCCACGACGGCGGCGCTGCCGTCGGGCAGGGCGGCGGTGCCGAGCATGAACGCGTCCTCGTTGCGGTGGTGCCGCAGGCCGCGGTCGCTCACCGCGGCCACGCCCTCCAACTCCTTCTCCTGGTGGTCGCGTTGGCGGGGCTGCGCGTGCCCGCAGTGCTCGCAGTAGCCGTCGTCGTCCACCCCGCCGAGGCCGCAGGCCACGCACACCGTGCCGGTCGTGGCCGAACGGCCGGTCGAGCCGGTCCCGTTCCTGCTCCCGGTTGCGTTCGCGTTCCCGGTCCCGGTCGCGGCCGGGCCGCCGCCCGCCGTCGGTTCGCCTTCGTCGTCGCCGTTCTCGCCCCCGTCGGAGAGCCGGGCGGTGAAGCCGAGCGGGAGGGTGTCCTCGGAGGAGCCGCTGCGTGGGGGAGCGAGCAGGAAGGCACCGGTGGCGTCGGCGGCGGCGCCGTTCACGGCGGGCGCGGCGGCGTCGAGACCCGGCGCGTCCGGCGCGGGAGCACCCGGCGCCGGAACACCCTGCGCCGACGCGTTCGGCTCCGACGCATCCGGCTCGGGCTCGGGCGGCGGCGCGCTCAGGTCGCGGCCGCAGCCCCCGCAGAACCGGTCGTCGGGGGCCTGGGGTTCGGAGCAGCCCGGGCAGATCGTCGGGCGGGCCGTGGGCGCCGAGGGCGCCGACTCGGGCAGTGGTGGCATCGGTTTACACCCAGGTCCTGGGGCGGAAGCGGTTGGCCCGCTCCACCAGTTCGATCCTCGTACCGCCCTGGCGGGCCAGCCGGGCGAGCACCCGGTAGGACCGCTCAAGGCCGAACCGCAGTCCGCGCTCGTCCAGTTCGGCACCGAGCACCGGCCCGGTCGGCGCGGTGCCCGCGCCGGTCCGGCCGGCCAGCACCCAGTCCAGCGCGCTGCCGTACACCTCCGTGGCGAGCTGCTCGCGACGGTCGTGGTCCAGGCCCTGCCGCTGGAGGTCCTCGACCTGGCGGGCCGCCGCGTGCAGGTCGGGCAGCAGTGGCTCCTGCGGGGCCCGGTCGCGCAGCCGGGCGCGTATCGCGGCGACCCGGGCGGCGGTGTAGTGGATGGAGGACTCGGGCACCGACTCCAGCGCGCGCACCGCGCCGACCCGGTCACCGGACTTCAGCAGCACCCGGGCCAGCCCGAAGGCCGCGCTGACGTAGCTGTGGTCGGTGGTCCACACCAGGCGGTAGTACTCGGCGGCGTTGTCGAGCTGCCCGAGCACCTCCGCGCAGATGCCCAGGGCCAGCTTCGGCGCGGGCTCGCCGGGGAACGCGTCGTAGACCGCGTCGAAGCTGAGCGCCGCCGTCGCGTGGTCGGCGGTGCACAGGCCGACCAGCCCGCGGTGCCAGACCACCCGCCAGTCGGCGCTGTCGTCGCCGGAGCCGTCGAGGCCGCTCAGCACCTCCTGGGCGCCGGCGGTGTCGTCCAGCTCCAGCAGGGCCCGCAGCTCGCGCAGCCGCTTCTCCACGGAGTCGAGCGGCGCCGACCGCAGCGCGGTCACCATCTCGCCGGGGGCGGCGGCCGCGATGCCGGCCAGGAAGCCCGCGTTGGGGTCGGTGGAGTCCACATGCGGTACGGGCAGCGCGAGTACGGCCGCGGCCGCGTCGAGCCGGGAGACGATCGGTCGGCCCGGGCCCCAACCGCCGCCCGCCGGAGCCCCGGTGGGTGCCTGCGGTGCGACGGGCAGACCGGGCGGCGGCGTGGCGCCACCCGTCGCGGGCCCGAACACCCCGGCCGGCGCGGCCTGCGCGACCTGCCCGGGAAGCGCCGCGGGGGGCGCGCCCGGCAGCCCCGGCGCACCCGCGGGAGCGGCCGGCAGCGCCGGGGCGCCCTTGTCCTTTCTGGACCGCCGGTGTCCGTCGGGCGGGCGCACCGCGCCGAGCCGCGAGGTGTCGCCGGTCACCGGCCGCACCAACTGGGTGTCCACCACGCGCAGTTCGGGACCGAACAGGGTGGACAGGGCCGGCCGCGGCGAGCCCGACTCCAGGGCGACGACCTCCCGCAGCACGCCGAGCAGCTGGTCGGACATCTCCTCGGCCGAGGCGAACCGCTTGTGCGGGTCCGGGTCGGTGGCGCGCACCAGCAGCCGGTAGAAGGACTCGTAGCGCCGGAAGACCTCGATCTTGTCCGGGTCGGGCAGGCTGTCCACGAAGATGTTGGTGTAGCCCTGGAAGTCGAAGGTCAGCACCGCCAGGGTGCGGGCGACGGTGTAGAGGTCGGAGGCGACCGACGGGCCGACCTCCGCCACCTCCGGTGCCTGGTAGCCGACCGTGCCGTATATCGCCGACTCGGTGTCGTCCATCCGGCGCACCGCGCCCATGTCGATCAGTTCGAGCCGGTCCTCGGTCTGGATCGCGTTGTCCACCTTGAAGTCGCAGTACAGCAGGTTGCGGCTGTGCAGGTGGCCGAGCGCGTCCAGCGCCTCGATGGCGAACGCGATGGCCTGCGCGACCGGCAGCGGCTCGCGCTTGCCGTCGGGGGCGCGGCGCTCGTTGGCGATCTCCTTGAGCGACTTGCCGCCGACGTACGCCATCACGATGTAGCCGTCGAGGGTGCCGGTGCGCTGGTCGAGGTGCTCGACGAAGTTGTAGATCCGCACGATGTTGGGGTGCTCGATCTCGGCGAGGAAGCGCCGCTCGGAGAGCGCGGCGGCCAGCGCGTCCTCGTCGCCGGTGTCCAGCAGGCCCTTGAGCACCACCCAGCGGTCGGAGACCGCCCGGTCCACCGCGAGGTAGATCCAGCCGAGTCCGCCGTGCGCCAGGCAGCCCATCACGTGGTACTGCCCGTGCACCAGGTCGCCCGGGCGCAGCTTGGGCGTGAAGGAGTACGGGTGCCCGCACTTGGTGCAGTAGCCCTCGGTGCGGCCGGGCCGCCCCTCGCGGCTGCGGCCGACCGGCGCGCCGCAGTCGCCCTTGCTGCAGTAGCGCTTGCGCTCGGGCACCTCGGGGTTCTCCAGCACCGCGGCGGCCGGGTCGGGCTTCGGCACCGTCGGCACGCTGACCAGGCCGGCGCCCAGCTTGCCGCGGGTGGGGCCGCTGCCGGTGCCGCGGGTGGTGCGCACCGACACCGAGCGGCCGGTGGAGCTGCCGGCCAGCGACTGGGAGAGCCGGCCCGACACCGAACGGCGGGACGCCTGGGAGGTGGAGGAGCGGGACGAGCGGGAGGAGCGCGCGGAGGAGCTGCCGGCCGAGGACTGCCCGGAGTCCGTGCCGGAGCGCGCGCCGGGGACGGCCGCGCCGCCGGAGCCCGCGCCGAACCCGCCCACGGCGCCCGCGCCCGGCACCGGTCCCGCGGGTGCGGCCACCACCACGGGCGCCAGACCGCAGGTGCCGCAGTACAGGTCCCCGCCGCCCATGTCCTCCAAGGTCCCGTCGCAGCCGGGTCGCTGGCACTCGCTCACGGTCTCCCCCTCAGCCTTTCCCTGTCCCTGACGCCATTTCCGTACTGCTGCCGATCGTCGCGCGCGGGTCCGTGGCCGCGGCCGAAGCCGCACACGAACCCGGACCCGTATCCGTGCCTCTACGGGTGACGGTCGCCCCGGTCGTGCGCGGGTGCCCGCTCATGCCGGCCCCCGGCGGTCGGTGGGGGTGCGCGGGGTGCTGCCCAGCTCCGTGACCGCCTGCTGGTAGCGGCGTACGGCCCGTTCGGCCGCGCCGAGGTCGCACGGAGCGCTCCACAGCAGCCGCCGCGCCTGGTCGTACCGTTCGATCAGCACCGGGTCCTCGGCCATGCCGAGCCGGGCCACCTTCGCCCGGTACGCGTCGAGCCGGCCGCGCAGCTCGGCGCGGACCGCCAGTGGGGCGGTCACCGCGGTCAACGACTCCCGGGCCCGCAGCAGTTCGTCGTCGGCGTGCCCCTCCAGGCTGTCCAGCAGCGGGGAGAGCCGGTGCCACTGCGCGGTCCTGGCGAACTGCTCGGCCGCGCCGAGCTGTTCGTGCAGCGCGGCGGCCGGGCCGCTGACCGCGGGCACGTCGGAGGCGAGGATCTTCGACAGCACCTCGACCCGGGCGCCGCGGGCCTCGGTGAGGGTGCGGTCGGCCCGGGACATCACGTCGCGCAGCCGCCCGAGCCGGTGTTCGGCGTCGTCGCGCACGTGCAGGACCGCCTCGACCTCGCGGCGGATCTCCTCCAGGCACCGGCCGGCGTCGTCGTAGCGCGAGGTGTCGGGGCGGCCGGGGGCCGGGCGCGGGTTCCAGAAGGCCAGCGGGTCGGAGACCGTACGGGCCCGGAGCCGCGTCAACTCCTCGACCAGCGCTTCCAGTTCGTCACCTGCGGGGTGGCCGCCCGGGCGGACGCCGACCGAGTGCGCCAGCGAGCGGACCCGCTGCGTCTCGGCGGCCAGCAGGTCGATCCTGGCCGGCAGCGCGGACCACACGGCGTCGGCGGCGGCCACCGTCTCCATGGCCTGGTCGTACCAGCTGTTCATCCGCCGGACCAGTTCGTCCAGGCTCATCTGCTCGCTGACGCGGGCCGGTCCGGTCAGCGAGCGCTCGTGGTCCGGCACGGTGCCGCCCAGCACGGTGATCCCGTCGCCGCGCAACAGCTCGGTGAGCCGGGCGAGTTCGGTCTGGGTCGGCCAGCGGCGGCGGGCCCGCAGCTCGCGGGCGGCGGTCAACGCCTCGGTGTACGCCTCGAAGTGCGCCCACAGCGCGGTGACCGCCGTGTCGGTGCGCTGCCACCGCTCCTTGGTGACACCGGTCAACTCGGCGCCTTCGAGCAGCCTGCGCCCGGAGTGGTCCTGGAGGGCGAGCAGGGAGGTCTCGACGGCTTCGTGCTCGGCGCCGAGCCGCTCCAGCGCGAGATCCACGTCCTCCCGGCCCATCACCGGTCCGGATGCTCCCACGACCGCCATCACACCCTCTTCCCGTCTGCCGTGCCTGCCCTGCCCGCTCCGACTGCCGTGATCGTCGCCGTGCCCTTCGTGCCTGCCCCGCCTGCCCTGCCCGTTCTGCTCCGCGTGTCCCGCGCGTCCCGCGCGTGCGCCGTGCCGGCCGAGACCGCCGTACGCGTCGGAACACCCCTTCCCTTATTTGTACTTCGGTTGCGGCGGTCCCGTGACGTCCGGCAGGTCCTTGGCGAGCCAGGTCTGGTACTGGTGCATCCACTCGCTGTTCGCGCCGCCCGCCTCGTAGGCCACCAGCACCTGGTTGACCCGGCGCACCAGGTCCTGGTCGTCCAGGTTCATGGCCACACCGTACGGCTCCTCGGTGACGGGAGTTCCCACCAGGTGCACGGTCGGGTCCTGCGCGGCCTGTCCTGCGGCGAGCGCGTTGTCGGTGAACACCGCGTCGACCAGGCCGAGTTGCAGCAGCACCAGGCAGTCCAGCTGGTTGTCGACCGGCTTGATCTTCGCGCCGTGCGCGCCCTGCTTCAGCTTGGCCTCCCCGGTCGAACTCGACGCGGTGCACACCGTCTTGCCCTTGAGGCTGTCGTTGTACCCGGTGATCGGCGAGTCCTTCGGGACCAGCAGTTGCTGGCCGGCCTCGAAGTAGGCGATGGAGAAGGCCACGTCCTTCAACCGGGAGCAGGTGATGGACATGGTGCGCACCACCATGTCCACCTTGTGCTGCTGTATGTCGAGCACACGCTTGTTCGTCGGCACGGTCAGGTACTGCACCTTCGCCGAACTGCCCAGGATGTTCTGGGCGATGGCCTTCACGATCTCGATGTCGAAGCCCGCGATGGCGCCGGTCTCCGGGTCGCGGAAGCCCCACAGATAGCTGTTCTGGTCCACGCCGACGATCAGCCGCCCGCGCTTCCTGATCCGTTCCACGGCCGCTCCGTCGGTGGAGCCGGACGACGGCGACAGGCTCGCCTCGGGCGTGGTGCAGGTGCCGGAGTCGGTGGCGGCGGCGTCCCGCGCGTGCGCGACCGGCCCGCCGCTCGCGGGCGACGACGTACGCCCTGCCCCCGAGGTGCCGCCGAACGGCCCGACACCCAGCGGGCTCAGCGCCGCCGTGACGGTCAGCGCGCAGGCCACCGCCATCGTCGCGACCCCGCCCCATCCACGTGCTGTACGGCTCACCGCGACCTCCCTCGTCTCCACCCGGCCGGACCGGCCCCACCCTCGGTACGTTCGCACGCCGCTCACCGGTACTCCGACAGGCGCCGCCCGATGCCGATCAGCGCGGCGCCCGCGGCGAGCGCGGCCAGCAGGCCCGCGCCGTACGGCAGCAGCGACAGCGCGCCGCGGCCGTCGGTCGCGGACTGGTGGAACTCCTTCTGCTCCTGCGCGATGGCCTTGCCCAGGCTGGTGTCGACCGCGCTGAAGCTCTCCTGCGTGGTGTTCGCCACCGTGAACTCGCCACCGCTGTTCTTCACGCCGATCACCTCGGCGACCGCGGTGGTGTAGTCGCCGCCGTCGTCGGCCGCGCGCTCGCGGGTGTGCCGCTGCCGCCACCCGCTCGCGTTCTCGATCGCGGAGCGTACCGGTGCGCGGCCCGCCTCCTTGTCGGCGAGCGCCAGCGCCTGGGCCAGCTCGCCGCCGCCCTTTGCGCTCGCGGCGGTGGACTTTCCGGCCAGCGTGGCCATCTCCTTCTCGAACTTCGACTCGTACTCGTCGCCGGAACCGCGCGCCACCAGCGTCAGGTTCTCGTCGCCGCGGGCCTGGAGCACCGCGATCCGGGCGTTGTTGAGCACCTGCATCGACTTCGCGCCGTGCGTGTACGAGTCGGCGAGGTCGGTACGGGCCACGGTGTGCGCCGCGACCAGCCACAGCAGCACCACCGCGGACGCCGCGGTCGCGGTCAGCATGCCCCGGTTGAACACCCGGTTGGTACGGCGGTAGTGGCGGCGCTGCGCCCACACCAGCGCGGCCAGCGCGATCACGCCCAGCGCCCACGACGCGTACGGCAGCGCCTTCGCGTCGGAGTAGTCGGAGCCCAGCCGGGCGTTCTCGGCCTGGTACAGCTTGTCGGCCGCGTCCAGCAGGCCGCCCGGCTTGCGCATCTGCGTGTCGGCGTACCGCAGGTAGGCGCCGCCCAGCGGCAGGCCCTGCCGGTTGTCGGCCTGCGCGGTCGCCACCAGCTCGGTGTACTGCGGGAGGTGGCTGTTCAGCGTGGCGATCTGGGTGCGGGCCTCCTGCGAGCCCGCGCTGTTCGCGGCGGCGTCGGCGATCAGCTTGGCGGCCGTGGTGATGTCCCTCTGGTAGCGGTCGGACACCTCCTTCGGCTCCTCGCCGCCGACCAGGAAGCCGCCCGCGACGGTGGCGTCCGCGTCCGCGAGGGAGCGGTAGATCTCGGCGGCGTTCGCGCTCAACGGGGCGCTGTGGTCGATCACATGGCCCGCGGCGGACTGCCGTTCGGCGACCTGCCACGCGGTGACGGCGCCGAACGCGATGACGAGGACGGCGAGGACCGCGCCGATCAGGCGGAGCCGGCCGGGCTCGGTGGTGGTCGCCGCGCGGAGCCGGGCCGTGGACTCCGCCCAGGCGCGGCGCGGGGCCGCTCCGGGTGCGGCGGCGTGCTCCGGCTGCACCCCGGGGTGCGGCCCACCGGTCAATCCCCCTGCGTACCCCTGGACCTGGCTTCGGCCTTGGCTCTGCACAGGCACGCCACCTGTCGGCGTCTGCGTCACGCGCCCTCCCCACGATGCGGTCAGCTTGCAGCAGCAGTATGGCTGCCGCCGCCTACCTCTGCACACGCCTCCGGCGGCTGCACGGTTCCTTGGGCACTCTTTGCCAAGGGGTGCCCACCCCGCTGGGCCGCAGGCCCAGCCCCCGCAGCGCCTCCCCGGACCTCCCTGCGGTTGCCTGGTTGCTCGCGCAGTTCCCCGCGCCCCTGGATGGTGCACCTCTTTCCGCGGCGACCAGCCACCACCAAGGGGCGCGGGGAACGCGGCGTGCTCAGCCGTTCACCGGCCGGTGGTCCCGGGGCCGACAGCACTCGCGTGCCCGGGGGGCCAGGGGCGCCCTACGGGTAGTGGGTGCGGAGGGTGGATTGGGCGGAGGCGGGGGCGGAGGTGTGGTCGAGGCCGAGGAGGGCCGCCCCGAGCACCGGGGGCGCCGTGACCACGTGCGCGCGGGCTTTGGGCGCGGTCGAGGCGAGCCCCGCGGTGATCCCGCCCATGAGACGGGGATTGCTCGCGGCCATGACACCACCCCCGAGGACGACGTCGGCCTCGTCGTCGAGGAGGTCGAGCCGCCGGAGCGCGACCGTCGCGAGGCAGACGATCTCCTCGGCCTGCCGGTCGACCACGGAGCAGGCGACCGGATCACCGGCGTCGGCGGTGGCGAAGAGCACGGGCGTGAGTTCGTACCGCCGTACGTACGGTATGCGTTCCAGGTGCAGCGCCTCGATCAGCTCGTACATCGTGCGCAGCCCGAAGTGCGCGGGCAGCGAGGTGGCGAGCGCGGTCGGCTCGCCGCGCCCGTCCTCCGCGCGCGCGGCGAAGTACAGCGCCTCCTCCGCCAGTCCGGACCCGCCGCCCCAGTCCCCGGAGATCTTCCCGATCGCGGGGAACCGCGCGGTGCGCCCGTCCGGCAGCAGGCCGACGCAGTTGATGCCGGCGCCGCACACCACGGCGACGCCGCGCGGCTGTTCGACGCCGGCCCGCAGGATCGCGAACGTGTCGTTGGCGACGTACGTGCTGCGCGCCCACCCGCACGCGTGCACCGCCGCCTGCAACTGCTCTTCCTCGACCGGCAGATCGGCGTTGGCCAGGCACGCCGAGGTGTGCTCGGCCAGCGGCCGGCCGCCGCGGTCGCCGGCCGCCGGCAGCCCGGCGGCCGCGGCCGCGCGTTCCACCGCCTCGGTGACGACCGCGACGGCCGGGTCGATCCCGACGATCGGCGGCTGGAAGCCGCCGCCGCGGGCGCTGCCGAGCACCCGTCCGTCGGCGGCGACCAGCGCGACGTCGGTCTTGCTGTTGCCCGCGTCGATGGCGAGGACGCCACCGGGGACGAGCGGCTCCGAAGTCACGCCCACGCGAAGTGCTCCCGGTTGTGCGCGATCAGACGGTCCGTCAGACCTTCGGCGTACTCGTACTGCCCGATCAGCGGGTGGGCCAGCAGGGCGGCGAACACCCGGTCCCGGCCGCCGCGCAGCGCCGCTTCGAGCGCCAGGTCCTCGTACGCGGTCACGTTCGCGACCAGGCCGGCGAAGAGCGGCTCCAGCGGCGGCACCGGCAGCGGCGTGGCGCCGGTGCCGTCGACGAGCGCGGGCACCTCGATGACGGCGTCGTCGGCGAGGAAGGGCAGGGTGCCGTTGTTGTAGGTGTTGACCACCTGCACGTCGCCGCTCCACGACGGCGACCCGGCGCGCAGCAGCGAGGAGGCGAGCGCGACGGCCGCCTCCGAGTAGAACGCGCCGCCCCGCTTGGACAGCAGCTCCGGCTTCTCGTCGAGCGCCGGGTCGCCGTACATCTCCAGCAGCTGCTTCTCCATCGCGGCGACCTCGCTGGCCCGCGACGGCTTGCTGCCCAACTCCCGCACCACCGCGTCGTGCTGGTAGAAGTAGCGCAGGTAGTACGACGGGACGACGCCGAGCCGGTCCACGATCCGGCGCGGCATGTGCAGGTCCTCGGCGATGGCGTCGCCGTGCTCGGCGAGCAGCTTGGGCAGCAGGTTCTCGCCGTCCGGGCCGCCCAGCCGCACCCCGCGCTCCCAGGTGAGGTGGTTGAGCCCCACGTGGTCGAGGTGTACCTGCTCGGGCGCCACGTCCAGCAGCCGCGCGAACTTGCGCTGGAAGCCGATGGCCACGTTGCACAGCCCGACCGCCTTGTGCCCGGCCTGGAGCAGCGCCCGGGTCACGATGCCGACCGGGTTGGTGAAGTCGATGATCCAGGCGTCCGGCGCGGACCTGCGCACCTGCTCGGCGATGTCCAGCACCACCGGCACCGTGCGCATCGCCTTGGCGAGGCCGCCCGCGCCGGTGGTCTCCTGGCCGATGCAGCCGCACTCCAGCGGCCACGTCTCGTCCTGGTTGCGCGCCGCCTGCCCGCCGACCCGCAGCTGGAGCAGCACCGCGTCGGCGCCCTCCACCCCGGCGGCCACGTTGTCGGTGGTGACGATCCGCCCGGGGTGGCCCTGCTTCGCGAAGATCCGCCGGGCCAGCCCGCCGACCAGCTCCAGCCGGTCCGCGGCCGGGTCGATCAGTACCAGTTCCTCCACTGGCAGGGTGTCGCGCAACCGCGCGAACCCGTCGATGAGTTCGGGTGTGTATGTGGACCCGCCGCCCACGACCGCCAGTTTCATCCCTTGACTCCTGTCAGGGTCACGCCTTCGATGAAGGCTTTTTGAGCGAAGAAGAAGACCACGATCACCGGGGCCATCACGAGAACGGTGGCCGCCATGGTCAGATTCCAGTTGGTGTGGTGGGCGCCCTTGAAGGACTCCAATCCGTAACTGAGGGTCCACGCCGCCGGGTTGGAACTGGCGTAGATCTGCGGGCCGAAGTAGTCGTTCCAGCAGTAGAAGAACTGGAAGAGGGCGACCGCGGCGATCGCCGGGCGGATCATCGGGACGATCACGGTGAGCAGGGTGCGCAGTTCGCCGCAGCCGTCGACCTTGGCCGCCTCGGTGTACTCCTTGGGGATGGTCAGCAGGAACTGGCGCAGCAGGAAGATGGTGAAGGCGTCACCGAAGGCCATCGGGATGATCAGCGGCCACAGCGTGCCGTCCATGTGCAGCTGCTTGGTCCAGAACAGGTACATCGGGATGATGATCACCTGGGGCGGCAGCATCATGGTGGAGATCACCAGCACCATGATCAGATTGCGGCCGCGGAAGCGGAACTTCGCCAGCGCGTAGGCGACCGGCAGCGACGACACGACGGTCAGCACGGTGCCGGCCACCGAGTAGACCAGGGTGTTGCGCCACCAGGTCAGGAAGCCCGGAGTGTCCCAGACGGTACGGAAGTTGGACCACTCGAAGGGGTGCGGCCACAGCGACCGGGTGAGCGCCTGGTTGTCGCTCATCAGCGCGGTGAGCACCACGAAGACGAACGGCAGCACGAAGAACGCGGCCGCGGCGATGCCCAGCGAGTGCACGCCGATCCAGTGCAGGGTGCGCCTGCGCCGGGCGGCCTTGAGGGCGCGGGGGTCGGGGGCGTGGCCGGTGCGGGACGGCGCCGATCCGGCGGCGAGGGTGGTGTCGGTCATGTGCGTCATCTCGGGTCAGTCCTCCGCGGCCAGGAAGCCGCTGCGGCGCCGCATCAGCAGGGCCGTGAACGCCATCGCCAGCGCGAACAGCACCAGGGCGACCACGCACGCGGAGCCGTAGTCGAAGCGCTGGAAGCCCAGGTTGTAGACGAGTTGCGGCAGGGTCAGGGTGGACTTGTCGGGGTAGCCCGGCTCGAACTGCTGGCCGGAGTTGCCGATGATGCCGGAGGCGACCTTCCCGGCGACCAGCGGCTGCGTGTAGTACTGCATGGTCTGGATGACGCCGGTGACCACCGCGAACATCACGATCGGCGAGATGTTCGGCAGCGTGACGTACCGGAACCGGGCCCAGGGGCCCGCGCCGTCCAACTCGGCTGCTTCGTACTGCTCCTTGGGGACGTCGAGCAGCGCGGCCATGAAGATGACCATCAGGTCGCCGATGCCCCACAGCGCCAGCGTGGTGAGCGCGGGCTTGGCCCAGTGCGGGTCGGTGAACCAGCCCGGGGTGGGCAGTCCGAGCCCGCCGAGGATGTTGTTCACCGGGCCGGTGCCGGGGTTGAGCAGGAAGACGAACGCCATGGTGGCGGCGACCGGCGGGGCCAGGTACGGCAGGTAGAACGCGGTACGGAACAGGCCCGCGCCGGTCTTGATCTTCGTGATCAGCATGCCGATGCCCAGCCCGAAGATCACCCGGAGGGTGACCATCACGATGACCAGCCACAGCGTGTTGCGCAGCGCCGGCCAGAACAGCGGGTACTGCGTGAAGACGTACGACCAGTTCTTCCCGCCGGTCCACGTCGGCGGGTTGAAGCCGTTGTAGTGCATGAACGAGAAGTAGACGGTGGACAGCAGCGGGTAGGCGAAGAAGACGGCGAACCCGATGATCCACGGGGAGAGGAACGCGAGGTTCCGCAGGGCGGCTTTTCTGCGCTTGGCGCGCAGCAGGGGGTGGACGGCGCTCATCACTTGGCCTGCGCGATGTCCTTGTCGACCTGCGTGTCGACGCCTTCGAGCCCGGACTTGAGGTTCTTGGACTTGCCGGACTCGTAGTCGTAGCCGAAGTCCTGCAACGTCACCTGGTAGGCGCCGCCGTTGACGCTCGGCGGGGTGGTGGTGCTGGCCGGGTTCTGCGCGATGTCGATGAAGGTCTTGAAGCCCGGGTCCTGGTCGAGCTTCGGGGACTTCAGCGCGGCCAGCGTGGAGGGCACGTTGTGGATCGCGTTGGCGAAGGAGACGACCGCGTCGGTGTCGGTGGTCATGAACTTCACCAGCTCCCAGGCGGCGTTCTTCTTGGTGCTGGTGTCGGCGATGCCGACGATGGTGCCGGTGACGTAACCCTTGCCGTAGCTGCTCGCCTGGTTGTCGGGCACCGGGAAGGGTGCCACGCCCAGGTCGTTCATGCCGGCGTCCTTGGCCATGCCCAGCCGCCACTCGCCGTCGATGCCCATCGCCACCTGGCCGGTCTGCAGCGGGTTCTTCGCGCCGAACTCGTCACCGAAGGTGTTGCGGTACTTCTCCAGCTTGGAGAAGCCGCCGAGCGACTTCACCATGTCCTGCTGCCAGTTGAACATCGCGGCGAAGCCGGGGTCCGACGCCATCTGGGCCTTGCCGTTGGCGTCGAAGTAGTGCACGCCCCACTGGGCGGCGAAGTGGCCCGGGGTGGACTCGTAGCCGTGGAAGTCCGGCATGAAGCCGAGCTGGGAGTAGGAGTCGCCCTTGGACTTGGTCAACTTCACGGCGTCGGCCTTGAGTTCCGACATCGTCTTGGGCGGGGCGGAGATGCCGGCGTCGGCGAACTCCTTCTTGTTGTAGTACAGCCCGTACGCGTCGCCCAGCAGCGGCAGCGTGCACTGCACGCCGTTGAACTGGGTGTACTCCTGCATCGTCTTCGGGAACGTGCTCGCCGTGTCGATGTTCGACTTCTTCAGGAACGGCGAGAGGTCGGTGAGCGCGCCGGAGGAGCAGAACTGGCCGACGTTGTCGGTGGTGAAGGAGGAGACCACGTCGGGGGCCTTGCTGCCGCCGGCCCGCAGCGCCTGGTTGATCTTGTCGTCGGTGATGTTGCTCTGCACCTTGACGTGGATGTTCGGGTGCAGCTTCTCGAAGCGGGCGACGTTGTCGTTGATCGCCTTCAACTCGTTGGGCGCGGACCAGCCGTGCCAGAAGTTGATGGTCACGTCCTTGCTGGCGTCGTCGGTGGCGCCGGAAGAGCTCTGGCCGGTACACGCGCTCGCGAGCAGGGATATCGCGGCGGCGGCGGCGACGGCCGCGGCCTTCGTCAGACGGGACACTGCGCTTTACCTCCGGGAGGTAGGGGTGGGGGCGGGGCGGTCGAGGGTGTGCGGTGCCGACGGGACGGCGGGTGGCTGCCGTTCCGCTGTTCTCGGCGGGTGCGATGTGGTGCGGGTGTCGGGCTCTGCGGGTGCGGGTGCGGGCGTACGGGGCTGCGGGTGGCGGTCGGCGGCGGGCGGTTACGGGTCAGCGCGAGGTGTCGAACACCTCGTCGCGGGTGGTGGCGAGCGCGCTCTCCAGGGCGCCGCTGAGTACGGGATGCATCTCGACGGTGCCGAGCACCAACCGGGGCCGGGGCACGGCCAGTTCGGCCAGCTCGGCCTGGATCATGGCGCGCAGCGGCTCGCCGCCGGCCACCGTCACGTTCCCGGCCAGCACGATCAGCTCCGGGTCGAGCACCGCGACGATCGACGCCAGGCCGATGGCGTGGCCGGTGGCGCAGCGGGCGAGCAACTCGGCGTAGGGACCGGTGGGTTCCCCGCCGCTGTCCTCACGCGCCGCCTCCTCGTAGAACGCGGCCGCGCGGCACAGCACCGCGGCCGCGGCGTCCTCCAGGCTGCCCTCGGGGATGTCGAGGCCCAGCTCACGGGCGGTCCGCAGCACCGCGTTGCACCCGGCCAGCTCCTGGAAGCCGCCGTTGTTCGCCTTGACGACGTTGCGGACCAGGGGGGTGCCGGGCACCGGCAGGAAGCCGACCTCGCCGGCGCCGCCGGTCCAGCCGCGGTGCAGCTTGCCGCCTATCACGAACGCGGCGCCGATGCCCTCCTCGTTCCACAGCAGGGCGAAGTCGCCGTGCCCGCGGGCCGCGCCGATGCGCTGCTCGGCGACCGCGGCGAGGTTCACGTCGTTGTCGTACTCCAGCGGCATCGGCAGCGCGGCGGCCAGCTCGTCGAGCAGGCTGGGGGAGTGCCAGCCGGGCAGGTGGCTGGCGTAGCGCAGCCGTCCGGTGCTCGGGTCGAACGCGCCGGGCGTCCCGATCACCAGCCGGTGCAGGTCGGAGCGGTTCAGCCCGGCGGCCTTCACCGCGCCCTCCAGCGCCCGCAGCACGTGCTCCACCGCGCTGCCCGCGCGGTGGCTCGGCGTGGGCAGCCGGAAGTCGCCCACGGTGCGGCCGGTGATGTCGGCGACCGCGGCCCTGATCCGCTCGGTCTTCACGTCCAGGCCGGCTACGTAGGCGGCGGCCGGATTCACCGAGTACAACTGGGCGTTGGGCCCCGGGCGGCCCGCGGTGGTGCCGGTGGCGAGCACCAGCCCGGCCGCCTCCAGCCGCGCGAGCAGTTGCGACGCGGTCGGCTTGGACAGCCCGGTGAGCTTGCCGATCCGGGTCCGGGACAGCGTTCCGTGCTCCAGCAGGAGGTCGAGCGCGGCGCGGTCGTTCATGGCGCGCAGTACGCGCGGCGTTCCTGGGGTGCCAGCCATGCGCGCCATCCTCCCTCAGTTCACTGTTAGGAAACTTTCCTATTGGCGAATGTCAAGGTAGGCCCGCTGTCAGTGGAGCGTCAAGGGGGCTCGGCGCAGCCTCGTCCAACTCGTTACCAAGTGGGGGTGCGGCTTCGTCGTGACGCCGGTTGCGGCCCCGGGCGGCGGGGGTCGGTCGGCCGCCGGTCGCGGCGTCAGCGCGCGCGGGTGGTGGCCAGGCCCAGTGCCTGGCGGACGGCGCGCTCCTGCGGCACGGAGTTCTCGCCCTGGAGGGTGTGCGTCGTGCGCTTGATGCCGGTCGGGGACGCGCTCTCGGAGGCGTCGCGCCACTGCGCGGCGAGCGCGCGGACCCGCTGGAGCAGCGCGTTGGCCGGACCCTGGGCACTGGCCGGCCAGTGGTGCCCGTCGAGCAGTTGTGCCTCGGTCGTGAACGAGTCGGCCACGCCGGCCGCCCACAACTGGTAGGAGCTCAGGTCGTCCTCGCCCTGCGACCGCGGGGTCGTTGCGAGGGCGGACTCGGGCCGGTCGGCGGCGTCGAGGTAGGTGTACTGGTCGGGGCGCAGCGAGGTCTTGTCGTGGCGCAGCACCGTCGTGGTCGGGGAGCCGCCGCGGGGCACCCAGTAGCAGATGATGTCCTGGTCGCCCGCCGCCCACTCCGCCCGCGTCGGCAGCAGCGACCGGGCCAGGTCCACGGTCGGGGAGAGCGTCCAGCTGTCCATGTCGTAGGCGGTGACGAGGTTCTCGCAGTCGCCCTCGGCGACGTCCGTCAGCTTGTCCGCGGCGGGGTAGGGAAGGCGGCCCTGGTAGTAGGTGAACCGGCCGTACACCTCCGCGGTGTGCGGCTGCGTGCAGGGCACGATGTGTACGGGCGCGAGCGGCATCGTGGCGCCGATGAGGGTGAGGGTGCGGTCGGCCGTGAAGCAGTCGCCGAGGGCCAGGTGCCGGGGGTCGGGATCGGCGGTGTGCGGGTTCGGGGCCGGCGTGCTTGCCGTGGGAGCGGCGGTGCGGTGCTGGTGGTGCGGTGCGGCGCCCTGGCACGACGCCAGCGCGAGCGGGACGAGGAGGGCCGCCGCGGCGGCCCTGGACACGCGACGGACGGTCGACCGGTTCATCGCCAGATCCCCCCAGATCCTCGCGCCACCGCGTGGCGGGCCCGACGACCGTACCGCCCGGCCGGCCGCCGTGTCAGGGTGATTCCGCCGGCGGGGCCGGGTTCTTCCGCCCGTGGGGACGCGCCCCTCGCCGGGTGCGGGCCCGCTCAGCGGCGCTGGCGGTCGGAGTAGCTGCGCACCGCGCGGAGGAAGTCCAGCTCGCGGAAGGCGGGCCAGTACGCCTCGCAGAAGTACAGCTCCGCGTAAGCGCTCTGCCACAGCAGGAAGTTGGACATGCGCTGCTCGCCGCTGGTGCGGATGACCAGGTCGGGGTCGGGCTGCCCGGCGGTGTAGAGGTGCCGGGCCACGTCCTCGACGTCGATCTCCTCGGCGAGTTCGCCCAGCGTCCGGCCGGACTCCGCCTGCTCGTAGAGGTGTTCGCGCAGCGCGTCGACCACCTCCTGGCGGCCTCCGTAGCCGATGGCGAGCGTGACGTGCGCCCCGGTGGCGCAGTCGCGGGTCACCTCGACGGCCTCCTTGAGCACCTCGGCCGTACGGTCGGGCAGCGCGTCCAGCGAGCCGGCGATGTGCATCTGCCGGCGGGCGTCCGGGCGGGCGAGGCGCCGGCCCACCAGGTCCTCGATCAGGCCCATCAGGAAGGCCACTTCGGCGCTGTCGCGGCGGGCCAGGTTCTCCGTGGAGCAGACGAAGACGGTCACGTGCCGGATGTCCAGGCGGTCGCACCAGGACAGCACGTCCTCGACGTGCTCGCCGCCGGCCTTGTGCCCCAGGCTCGGGTTGGCGATGCCCATCTGCCGGGCCCAGCGCCGGTTGCCGTCCATGATCAGCCCGATGTGCCGCGGCAGCGGCGCGGACGCGGCGACCCGGCGGCGCAACCGCCGCGTGTAGAGGGCGTAGAGAGGGTCGGCCATGCGCATGCCGCGGTCCTTCCGGAGGAGTGCGGAACCTGTCAGCGGACCCGCCATAATACGAAACGATGACACGCGCCGCGTGTTACGTCCCGCGGGCCGGAATTCGGCACCCGGGTGCGCGGCGCCCCGAGCGCGCCGCCCGCGGTCCCCCGGCCGCCGGCGGCCTGCCGGGCACCCGGCACCCCCGGACGTCCGGCTCGCCGGGAACCGTCCCCAACTCACCCTCCGGTGCACAGGAGTTGACCCCCATGCGGACAAACGACGCCCAGATGCTGGTGCTGAGCGCGCTGGCCGACGGGCCCCTGCACGGGTACGCCGTCAACAGCGCGGTCGAACGGATGACCGGGGCGCGGCTCGGCCGGGGCAGCCTGTCCGGCGCGCTGGCCCGGCTGGCGGCGAAGCGGCTCGTGGAGTACCTGGACAACCGGCCGGGGCAGCGGCAGCGCCCGCTGCGGCTCACCGCCGCCGGGCGGGAGGTGCTCGCCCGCGAGGCGCGGTCGCTGGCCAGGACCGCGGACGCCGTGTTCGAGGCGGCCGTGCCCGACCGGATCGCCTACCAGGACCGGCTGGCCGCCACCGGCGCCGCCCGCGCGTACAAGCGCGCCGCGCTCGACGCCCTCGCGATACGGCCCGGCCACACCGTCCTCGACCTCGGCTGCGGCCCCGGCACGGACCTGCCCGCCCTCGCGGACGAGGCCGGCCCGGGCGGCACCGTGCTCGGCGTCGACCGCGACCCCGACATGGCCGCCCGGGCCCGTACCCGTACCGCCCTCCTTCCCTCCACCCACGTCCAACTGGCCGACCTGCACGCCCTTCCCTTCCCCGACGCGAGCGTCGACCGGGCGCACACCGACCGGGTCCTCCAGCACGTGGCCGACCCCGCCCGCGCGCTCGCCGAGGCCCGCCGCGTCCTGCGCCCGGGCGGACTGCTGGTGATGGCCGAACCCGACTGGGAGACCCTCTCCATCGACCACCCCGACCTCGACCTCACCCGCGCCTACACCCGCCACCTCACCGACCGCGTGGTCCGCAACGGCGCCATCGGCCGCCAACTCCCGCGCCTCGCCGCCGCCGCGGGCTTCACCGTCCCCGCGGTCCTCCCCGTCCCCACCGTCTTCCGCGACCTGCGCACCGCCGACCAGGTCCTCGGCCTCCAGCGCACCACCGAACGCGCCCTCGCCGCCGGCTACTTCACCCCCCGCACCGCCGCCGCCTTCCTCGACCACCTCACCCGCGCCCCCTTCTTCGCCGCGGTCACCCTCCACATCACCACCGCCCAATCCCCACCCATCCCCTGACCCGTCCGAAGCCGCCTCGCCAGGTATTCCGGGAGAGAACGGCGCAGGCCGTCCGGTGGGGCGGACGGCCTGCGGGGGTTGGGGGCGGGGGAGTGGGGTTGCGGAGAGGGTCAGTCCTTGGTGCCGGGGCCGTGGGATTGCTTCGGCATGGTCTGGGTCGCTCCCGGGCGGGGCGGCATCGGCTGGGCCGCGGCCGTGGTCTGGGCGGCGAGGTTGGCCGCCGTGGTGCCGGGCTCGAACTGCGGGTTGCTCGGGGCCGGTTTGCGGTCGTGCAGGCGCAGCGCCCCGGTGAAGTCGCCGAAGGTGCGGCGGCGCCACTTGCTGATCGGGGTGAACGTGACCGGCCCGTTGCCGGACAGGCCGCCGGCCGCGGTGAGGGTTTCGATGAACTGGAGCCCGGAGGTGTGGTCGGAGACCTCGGAGAAGATCCGGCCGCCCACGGTCCAGGGGGACACGATGATGCACGGCACCCGGAAGCCGGCGCCGACCGGCAGCCCGCCGCCCGGGGTGCCCTTCGGCGAGGCCACGGTCACGAACTCTTCGGGGTACTTGTGCGGTTGGGGGACGGGCGGCGGCACGTGGTCGAAGAACCCGTCGTTCTCGTCGTAGTTGAGCACGAACACGGTCGAGTTCCACAGGTCCTCGTTGGCCGCGAGCGCCTCCAGCTTCGACGCGAGGTACTGCGCGCCGGCCGCGGGGAGGTTCGGCGGGTGCTCGTCGGCCGCGCTCGGCATGTACAGCCAGGACACGTCCGCGAGAACGCCGTTGGCGCAGTCCTCCTCGAACCCGAGGTTCGGGTCCGCCGCCGCGGTCGGGCTGGTGGGGTCGCCGACCCGGCCGGGCGTGCCGTCGCCGTACAGCGTGCCGCCGCTCATGACGGAGTTGTACAGGGCGGCCGGCAGGGTGGTCCGGTTCTGGAAGTTGGCGAACCACGAGAACACGTTGAACCCGCTGGTCGCGCCGGAGAAGTACGTCTTGACGCTGTACCCCGCGTCGTACAGGATCTCCGCCGCCGACGGGTGCGTCATCGGGTTCGGCGTCACGGTCTCCAGCACCGGTCCGCCGAACTTGCCCTGCGGGTCGTTGGTGCCGGACATCCACACCAGCCGGTTCGGGTCCGTCGGGCCCAGGATCGAGCAGTGGTAGTTGTCGAGCAGGGTGAACGACTCGGCGAGCGCCCAGTGGAACGGGATGTCCTCGCGGGTGAAGTACCCCATGGTGTAGGAGCCGTTGACCTCGCCGTCCGAGGCGAGGTGGGTGGTCATCCAGCCGTCCATCGCGCCGTGGTTCCACGAGGCGTGCTGGTCGCGCCAGTCGTGCGACAGCGACGGTATCGCGGCCGCGCCGGTGCTGATGGTGGACATGTGGAACGGTTCGAGGTAGCCGTCGGGGTTGGCCGGGTCGGGCTGCTTGAAGACCGGGTCGCCGTTCGGCAGCCTGATGGCCGTCGGGTCGCTGAACCCGCGGGCGCCGGGGAAGGTGCCGAAGTAGTGGTCGAACGACCGGTTCTCCATCATCACGTACACGACGTGCTTGACCTGGGACAGGCTGCCCTTGGCCGGGCTCGCGGCCGCGGCCTTCGCCAGGCTCTCCGGAAGCACGCCGGCCGCACCGGCGGCGCCGGCCAGCGTCGCCGCACTGGTGATGAACCGGCGGCGGGACATGCCCGAGCGGGCGGAACCGGAATGGGCGGAACCGGAGTGGGCCGAACCCGTGCGGGCGGAACCGGAGTGGGCCGAACCCGTGCGGGCGGCACCCGAGCGGGCCGAACCCGCTTGTTCGGAAGCGGTGTTGCTCATCGTCTCTCTTCTTCGTCTCGTGAGGGCCGGGTCAGGACTTCGCGGGGGCCACCGGGCCGGCCGCGGCGCCGGACTGGGCGACACCGAGCACCTGGGCGACGGCGTTGTTGTGCGTGTCGGCGATGTACAGCAGGTGGGTGGACAGGTCCACCGCGACCGCGATCGGGGTGTTGAGCTTCGAGGCGGCCGGCGCCGCGCCGCTGCTCTCCCCGCCCGGCGCGGCCGAGGAGTTCACCACGGTGGTGATGGTCCCGTCCGGGGTGACCTGCCGGATCGCGTTGTTGAAGGTGTCGGCGACGAACAGGTCGCCCGCGCCGTCGACGGTCACGCCCTGCGGGTCGTTGAGCCGTGCCGCGGTGGCCGGGCCGCCGTCGCCGGCGAACCCGCCGAGCCCGTCGCTCGCCTTGGCCGCGGCGTGGTTGCCGGCCACCGTGGTGACGGTCCCGGTCCTCGCGTCCACCCGGCGGATCACGTTGTTGGCCGAGTCCGCGATGTAGAGGTTGCCCTTCGCGTCCAGCGCCAGCCCGTTCGGCTGGTTCAGCTGCGCCCGCGTGGCCGCCTTGCCGTCTCCGGCGTACCCGGCCCTGCCGGTGCCGATCACCCGGACGACCTTCCCCTTCGAGGACACCTCGACCACCCGGTTGTTGTGGGTGTCGGAGACGTACACGTTCCTCGCCGCGTCGACCGCCACCGCCGCGGGGCCGTCGAGTTGGGTCGACAGCGCGCTGGAGGAGGTCCTGCGGCCTGCGGTCCCGGTGCCGGCGAACCGCCGGATCAGCCCGTCCGGGGTGATCTCGCGGACCACGTTGTCGCCGCTGTCCGCGATGAAGACGTCGCCGCTCGCGTCCACCGCGGTGCCGGCCGGCTGGTACAGCGTCGCGTCGGTGGCCTTGCCGCGGTCGCCCTTCTCCCCGTTGTCCTCCAGGGAGCCGGCGATGATCGCGGTGTCGCCGTTGCGCAGCTTGGCCACCACGTTGTCGCCGGTGTTCGAGACGTACACCGAGCCGTCGCCGACGCTGGTCAGCTCCGCCCGGACGTCGGCCTTCGCCTGCGTCCCCTGCGCGGAGTTGCCGCCGACGGACACGCCCGCGGGCCGGTACAGCGAGCCCGGCGTGACGTTGGGGACGACGGCGCCGGTGCCCGGGTCCACGTGGGTGCCCGGAATGTCACCGACCGACGCGTACGGCATCGTCTGGAGGACCGGACCCGACGGCACCGCGCCCGACCCGATGGTCAGGCTCAGGTTGTCGGCCGTGCCGTCGCTGTTGGCGCCGCTGCTGACACCGACCGTGGCCACCGTGACGAGGATCTTCGCGGCGCCGGCCGGGACCGTGCCGTACCACGCCTGGTGGACCAGGCTGGAGACGTTGTTGCGCTGGGCCGCGGTGACCGGGCCGATGATGCCCGCGCCGAGGGTGGCGCCCTTGGCGTCCTCGAACGTGGCCGTGACGGTCGCGTAGTCGCTCTGCGTCGAGTAGCCGCCGAGGTCGCCGGCGAGCTTGAACGGCTGGCTGCCCGTGCCGAGCGAGCCGACGTCGATGGTCTGCGTGCCGGTGGTGGCGATGCCCGGGATCGAGACGGTGCTGGGGTTCGTGCCGCCGTAGAAGACCCGGCTGCCGGTGACGCCGGGGTACGTCGACGCCCGCGACTCCTGCGTGCCGTCGGGTGCGTTGAGCGGGGAGGCGCTGGTCCAGCAGTCGGCGACGGTCTGGTCGTCGCCCAGCGGGGCGCCGAGCGCCGTCGCCGCGGTGTAGTCCTCGGCGCCGGGGTTGGCGATCAGGTTGGCGTTGAGCGCCGGGGTGACCTGGTCGGCAGCCGGGCAGGGCGCCGTGTAGGTCTGGCCGACCGACTTCTGGCCGATGGTCAGGTTCAGGTTGTCGGCCGCGCCGTCGCTGTCGCGGTCGTCGTCGACGGCCGCCGTGATGATCGTGACCAGGACCTTCTGGGTGCCGGCCGGGATCGTGCCGTAGGTGCCGTCCGAGAGCAGCGCGGAGGTGTTGTCGCGCTGGGCCGCGGTGGCCGGGCCGATGGACGCCGTGCCGAGAGTCGCGCCGTCCGTGCCCTCGAACGTGGCGATGACCTGTGCGAAGTCGCCCTGCGACGCGCTGCCGCCCACCTGGCCGGTCAGCTTGTACGGCTGCCCGTCCGCGTGCAGCGAGCCGACGTCGACGAGCTGGGTGCCGCTGGTGACCATGCCCGCGGCCGAGACGCCGTCGGGGTTCGAGCCGCCGTAGAAGACCCGGTCACCGGTGACGCCGGGTGAGGTCGAGGGCGCCGACTCCTGCGTGCCGTCGGGTGCGTCGAGCGGGGAGGCGCTGGTCCAGCAGTCGGCGACGGTCTGGTCGTCGCCGGCCGGCGCGCCGAGCGAGGTGACCGGGGTGTGGTCCTCGGCGCCGGGGTTGGCGATCAGGTTGGCGTTGAGCGCCGGGGTGACCTGGTCGGCGGCCGGGCAGGGTGCGGTGTAGTGCTGGCCCGAATCGCTCGGGGCGATCGTCAGGTTCAGGTTGTCGGCCCGGCCGTCGATGCCGTAGCCGGCGCTGACGCCGGTCGACGCCACGGTGACGAAGATCTTCTTCGTGCCGGCCGGGACCGTGCCGGCCGCCGCTTCCGGAATCAGGCTGGTGATGTTGCCGCGCTGGGCGGCGTTGACCGGGGCCAGGGCCGCGGAGCCGAGGGTGGCGCCGTCGGCGTCCTGGAACGCGGCGGTGACGGTGGCGTAGTCGCTCTGGGTGGTGTAGCCGCCGATCGCGCCGGTCAGCGTGAACGACTTGCCGCCCGCGTCCAGCGGGCTGACGTCGATCATCTGGGTGGCCGTGGTGGTGACGCCCACGATCGAGACCTGCGGGGAGTCGTAGTCGTAGCCGCCGTAGAAGGTGCGGCTGCCGGTCTGGCCGGGAGCCGACGACGAGGTCGACTCCAGGACCGCGCCCGGCGCGTTCATCGGAGAGGACGCCTCCCAGCAGTCGGGGACGTCCTGCGTGTCCCCGGCCGGTGCGCCGAGCGAGGTGACCGCGGTGAAGTCCTCGGCGCCGGGGTTGGCGATCAGATTGCTGTTCAGGGCGGGAGTCACCACGTCCGCGGCCGGGCAGCCGGCGGAGTACCGCTGGCCGGTGGTCGCCGCGGTGGCGGTACTGCCTTCGGCGTCGGCCCCTGCGAGGCCGAGGACGGTCAGCGCCGCGGCGACTGCCGCCACGGTTCTCCAGCCGACCTTGAAGTGAGAGATCATGGCCCTTATTGATGTGCAGGGCAACGGATTCCGCGCGGATCGTTTCGGGCGGGATGATGACGCCTGTGTGAACAGTCGTCAGCCGCCCTACGAATAACGCCCGTTCTGCCGGTTTGGGGTGCGTGTCGGCGGTGCGGTACGGGGGTTGGCGGGGCCGACTCGGCGTGGTGTGGCGCGGCGTGGCTCCGGGTGGTGCGGCGCGTGCGGTTCGGCCGGGTTCGGCCGGGGGCGGCCTGCCGCGACTCTGCCCGGCCTCGGCCGGCTCGGCCCGGTCCGGCGCGGCGCGCGCGGGTCGGCCGTCGCCCCGGCGCCGCCGCTTACCCTGGTGCCCGTGCCCGCCTCCCACCTGCATCGCGTCGCCGTCCTCGTGCTCGAAGGGGCCAAGCCGCTCGACGTCGGGATTCCCGCGCAGGTCTTCTCGACCCGCGCGAGCATGCCGTACGAGGTACGGGTGTGCGGTGCCGCGCCCGGGCTGGTCGCGGGGGGCGACGGGCTGTCGTACCACGTGGCCGACGGCCTGGACGCGCTCGGCTGGGCCGAGATCGTCTTCATCCCCGGCTACCGTTTCCCGGACCGGGAGGACCCGCCGCGGGCCGTCGTCGATGCGCTGATCGCGGCCCACGAGCGGGGCGCGCGGCTCGCCGCGATCTCGACCGGCGCGTTCGCGCTCGCCGCCACCGGCCTGCTCGACGGGAAGCGGGCCACCACGCACTGGCACTACACCCGCGCGCTCGCGGCGAAGCATCCGCGGGTCCGGGTCGACGAGAACGTCCTGTTCGTGGACGAGGGCAGCGTGCTGACGTCGGCCGGCGCCGCCTCGGGGATCGACCTGTGCCTGCACGTGCTGCGCCGCGAGCTGGGGGTGGCCGCGTCGAACCACGCGGCCAGGCGCCTGGTGGCGGCCCCGTACCGCAGCGGCGGCCAGGCGCAGTACGTGCCGCGCAGCGTGCCCGAGCCGCTGGGGGAGCGGTTCGCCGCCACCCGCGAGTGGGCGCTGCGCCGGCTCGGCGAGCCGCTCACCCTCGACGTGCTGGCCCGGCATGCGGCGGTGTCGCCCCGTACGTTCTCGCGCCGCTTCATCGAGGACACCGGGTACACGCCGATGCAGTGGGTGATGCGGGCCCGGGTGGACGTGGCGCGCGAGCTGCTGGAACGGTCCGAGCGGAGCGTCGAGCAGATCGCGGCGGACGTGGGACTGGGCACGGGGGCGAACCTGCGGATGCACTTCCAGCGCACGCTGGGGACGACGCCGAGCGAGTACCGGCGTACGTTCACGCGCGGCGAGTAGCGGGGTCCGGGGCGGGTGCGGGACGCCTGATGGCCGGGTGTGGCCGGGTGCGGCGCGGGCGTGACCTGCTGCGGCGCGGGTGTGACCGGGTGCGGGACGCCTGTGGAGTGCGCGTGGCGCGATCCTTGCGAACCGTGGCGCTCGGGCCTACGCCGTACGACGCCGCCGCGCGCGAACCTGGGTGGCGAACGCGAAGAGACTTCAGGAACTGGGGACACACTCATGACCCGCATCGCCATCAACGGATTCGGCCGCATCGGGCGCAACGTGCTGCGCGCGCTGCTCGAACGGGACACCGACCTGGAGGTCGTGGCCGTCAACGACCTCACCGAGCCGGCCGCCCTCGCCCGCCTGATCGCCTTCGACTCGACCTCCGGCCGGCTCGGCCGCCCGGTGAGCGTCGACGGCGACGTCCTCGTGGTGGACGGCCGCCGCATCAAGGTGCTGGCCGAGCGCGAGCCGGCGCAGCTGCCGTGGGCCGACCTCGGTGTCGACATCGTGCTGGAGTCGACCGGCCGGTTCACCTCCGCGAAGGCCGCGCGCGCCCACCTCGACGCGGGTGCCCGGAAGGTCCTGGTCAGCGCGCCGTCCGACGGTGCCGACGTGACCCTCGCCTTCGGGGTCAACACCGACGCGTACGACCCGGCCCTGCACACCATCGTCTCGAACGCCTCCTGCACCACCAACGCGCTCGCGCCGCTCGCCGCCGTCCTGCACGACCTCGCCGGTATCGAGCACGGCTTCATGACGACGGTGCACGCCTACACGCAGGAGCAGAACCTCCAGGACGGCCCGCACCGCGACCCCCGCCGGGCCCGCGCCGCCGGCGTCAACATCGTGCCCACCACCACCGGCGCCGCCAAGGCGATCGGCCTGGTCCTCCCCGACCTCGACGGCAAGCTCTCGGGCGACTCGATCCGCGTGCCGGTCCCGGTCGGCTCGATCGTCGAGCTCAACACGACCGTCTCCCGCGATGTCACCCGCGAGGACGTCCTGGCGGCCTACCGCACCGCGGCGCAGGGCCCGCTCGCCGGCGTCCTCGAGTACTCCGAGGACGCCCTCGTCTCCTCCGACATCACCGGCAACCCCGCCTCCGCCATCTTCGACTCCGCCCTCACCCGCGTCGACGGCCGCCACATCAAGGTCGTCGCCTGGTACGACAACGAGTGGGGCTTCTCCAACCGCGTGATCGACACCCTCCAACTCCTCACCACCACCTGACCCTTCACCTCCCCCAACTCCCCCTCCCCGTCAGGGCGTCCGCGTGGCCAGCCCGGTGGGGACGGGGGAGGAGGCGGCGTCCTTCTTGGGGTATTCGTCCACCACTTTGAGGACGCTGGCGGTGTTCTTCCCGTAGTCGATGCAGCCGCCATGGACGACGAGCGTGACCACCCATTGGGCGTTCTTCGGTTCGCTGGACGGCCAGAACGTCTGCACGGTGAGGTCACCGTGTGTCGCCGAGTAGTGGAGGGAGTCGGAGGGGGAGAGGTTCCAGCCGATCGTCTTGAGCCGGGCCATGAGCGCGGCGTTGATCTGTGAGTGCGGCTCCTTCGCGGTGAGCCCGAACGCGTAGTAGATGACCTCGTAGCGCAGCCTGCTCTTGCTGCCCGCGCAGTAGTTGAAGCGCCCGGTGGTGTCGTCGTAGTTGCCCGTGGCGCCGTGAACGGCCTGGTAGATCTTCCAGTACTCCCGCGCCACCGGCCGCCGTTGCTTGTCCGCGAGGCTGATGGCGCTCGGTGCACTGCCGCTGCACGCGGTCACCAGGGTCAGCAGCAGCCCGCCGAGCGCGGCGCCTGCCACCCGCTGGTTGCTCACTGCCACTCCCTCGGGTGCTGTTGCTCAGGACTTCAGAGGAGCCAGTCCTGTCGGGACGGGGGGAGAGGCGGCGTCCTTCTGGGGGTATTCGTCCACCACCTTGAGGACGCGGGCGACGTTCTTCCCGTAGTCGACGCAGCCGCTCTGCACATTGACGGTGACCACCCGTTTGCCGGTCTCGGGACTCTCGGGCAATTCGTACGTTCGCACCGTGAGGTCCCCACGCGTCGCCGAGAAACGCTTGCTGCCTGCGGGGGCGAGGTTCCAGCCGACCGTCTTGAGCCGGGCCACGAGGGTGGCGTCGATCTGAGCCTCCGATTCCTTGCCGGACAGGCCGGCCGCGAAATAGACGATCCTGTAGTCCAGTCGGGGCCGTTTGCCCGCGCAGTACTCGAAGGTGCCGTCGGTGACATCCCAGCCGTTCGTCACGTCGTGAACGGCCCGGTAGATCTTCCAGTACTCCTTCGCCACCGGCCGCCGTTGCTTGCCCGCGAGGCTGGCGGTACTCGGACTGCTACCGCAGGCGGCCGTCAAGACCAGCAGCACGCCGATCACGGCAGCTGACATGCGGGACCTGCTCACTGCCCTTCCTCCAGTCCATCGAAGTGGCCACTGTCCTGCTCGGCGAAGTAAGGTTGGGCCTTTTTCGACGTGGCCGGGTCTTGGAGCCAGGCGTTGTAGGCGCGTTGTTGACCCTTGGACGCGTCTGGCACGAGCTTTCCGTTCTCATCGAGGAATGGTTTGCCGTCGCTGTACAGGGCGGCGTACTTCTTCGGGTCGCCGACCGTCGAGTCGTCGGTATAGGCCATCGCGGCGCTGCTCTGCCACCGACCCTGCCACGTTTCTACCTTCGGAATGAACGTCTTCCCACTGTTGCCGGCCGGCACGATGTCATGGGTGAAGAAGTTCGCGGTCTGGGTCAGCACTGCCTTTGTAAGCGGCACCGCTACCGCCGACGGGTCGAACACGATGTTCACCGCGTTGAGTTCGGCGCTGTTGAGCCAAGTGCTGACACTGGTCTGCCACTGCTTGCCGTTGGCGGACTTGTCCGCGCCCATCTGCTGGTAGACCGTCACTGCCTGCTGGTTGAAAAAGCCTTGGAGCAGCGTTGACGCGTGCACAATCTCGGGGTTGTGATGATCGCTGTTGGCAAGCTCGTCGCTCCGTGTATTTGCGAGGGCCATCAGATACGCCGCAGAGTGCGGGTCCCGCATGGACTCGTCGATGAACCCCTTCCACTCGTCCGCCGAGACCGAGACATGGCCGGGGCCGTAGTCGTCGACGGGGGCGGGGTCGGTGACGGAGGGGACCATGTCGTTCCAGTAGAGGTCGATGTCCTGCGCGAAGACCTGCTGTATGGGTCCGTACGTATGCGAGTTCGGATGGTTGCCGAAGTACTTGACCAATGTAGTGGCGTTGGCGGCGGCCATGTTGGGGTCGGAGCCGGCGCTGCCCTGGGTCCCGGAGGCGATGACGGTTGCGAAGGATGCGACCTGGTTGGACGGGATGCCGCCACGGCTGGTCTCGGACGTGGTGATCGACTTGCCGAGCAGATCCGGGTGGTCGTGGAGGAACTCGGTCGAAGCGGCGGGGTCATGCCCCAAGCCCTTCCATACGTTGTCGGCGTACGGGAAGTTGCCGACCGCACGGGACTGGTCGGCCAGATCGAGCAGCACGTTCTTCGGGAAGGGCGCGTCCGGCACGAGCGGGGAAAGCAGCGCGATGTCCTCGTGGCCGGCCGGGTCCTTGAAGGTGGCGCCGCCGCGCATGGCGGTGGCGACGGTGTTGGCCAGCGCCGACCGCGGCTGGTCGGGATCGTCCGGGTTGACGTAGGACGTTTCCTGTTCGAGCTCGAACAGCTTCGTCTCGCCGAGCGCGTTGACCGCCGCCAAGCTGTAGTCCGGGTCGAACTGGTTCTCTTGGAGCTTCGCGTAGTAGTCCTTGGCCGACATCTTGCCGTCCTTGTACTTCTTCGCGTCGGCCTGGGCTGCCTTCTTCGCCGCGGCTTGTGTCGGGTAATTGCCGAGCGACGCGGCGCCGTTGGGCACCATGCCCGATACGCCGAAGTCCTTCTCCTCCTTCGCCTGGTCGGCGGCCAGGCTGTGCCGTCGCGTCAGCATCGGTATCTGGTCCCGTGCCCAGGCGAAGTGGGCGTCCAGTTTGCCGAGTTCGGTGGTCAGGAGTCCGATGCTGTTCGCTTTCGACCGCCAGTCGTTGACGGCCGCCTGCGCGGACCTGCTGCCGTCGACGGTCGCGTGCGACTTGATCGAGCCGATCAACTCCCACAGATGCTGCGGATCTATGCCGCTGAAGTCATCGCCGTCACCCTGCGGTTTTCCCATGCGTCCCCCCCCGGGCCGTATGTGTCACGTGCCGTCACGCGTCGGAGCTGTGTGACGGGTGGGGCCCAGTGTGCCAAGGGCTGACGGAAAGTGTCCACCTGTCTTCGGGAAGTGATCATTGGGGGATCTCCGAGCGAGGGGAACGGGCTTCTCTCCGCCCGGCGGCACCGCTAGTGTCGACTCCTGCTCGATCCGCACGTCGGCCCTGAACCGGACGCCGACCGCGCGTCTTGCTTCCCGATCTCACTACTCGACGTTTCTGCCGGCGATGGAGCCGACGCGGAGGCGGGCGCGGACTTCGATTCCGCCCCGCCCGCGTCACCATGGACGACTCCTGGTGGTGGGAGGGCGGTGCCCGCGAACGGGCGCCGCCCCCCCGGACCGCCCCACCGCGCAGCGGAAGGTTCGCCGTGACACCACGGCACTGGTTCCGTCGTATCGCACCCGAATCCCGACCCACCACAGGGGAGTTGGGGCGTGCCGCGCCCGGACTCCGCCGTACCGCGCGGAGGTCCCGCACCCCCGTGGCGGCTCGGCCGGGAGCGGCTTCCTACCGTTCCGCCCTGCGGACCCCCGGCGCGTCGGCCTTCTTCCTGGCCGCCGCCCCCGCCCGGGTCGGCGTGGCCATGGCCGGCCTCGGCATCGTCTGGCTGATCCACGGCGAGACCGGGTCGTTCGGGGTGGCCGGCCTGGTCACCGGCGCGTACGCCGTGGCGGAGACCCTGGTGGGCCCGCAGACGGCCCGCCTCATGGACCGGCTCGGGCAGCCGCGCGTCCTCGTCCCCCTCCTGTGCGCGCACGCCGTCGCGCTCGCCGCCCTCGTCACGCTGGCCTTGGTGGGGGCGCCCACGGCGTCGCTGATGGCGGCCGGCCTCGCCGCCGGCGCGACCATCCCGCAGGTCGGCGCGCTCTCGGCGGCCCGCTGGTCGGTGCTGCTGCACGGCAGGCCAGAACTCCCCGCGGCCTTCGCGCTCGAAACGATCAGCAGCGATGCCGCGTTCCTCCTCGGCCCCGCCCTCGCGGTGCTGTCGGCGACCCGGCTGCACCCGGCCGCGGGCACGGTACTGGCGGGGGCGCTCGTCGTCGGCGGCGGGCTGGCGTTCGCGGCGCAGCGCCGTACGACCCCGGCACCGGCCGGCCCGCCGGGAGGCCCATCCGCAGGCCCGCCCGCCCCGGCCCGTACACCCACCACGGCGCGCCCGAGGACGCTGTGGACCCGGAACTTCGCCACCCTGCTGGCGGTCAACCTCGCCCTGGGCGTCTTCTTCGGCTCGACGCAGGTCTCGGTGAGCGCCTTCGCCGACGCCCACCACGCGGCCTCCTCGGCCGGGCTCCTGTACGGACTGATGAGCGCGGCAAGCCTGTTGGCCGGGCTCGCCTACGGGCGGCACCGCCCGCACACCCCGCCCGCGGCCCAACTGCCCCTGATCCTCAGCTTTCTGGCCGGTGCGTCGCTGCTGCCGCTGCTGGCCGACACCCCCTTGTGGTTGGGCTGCGCGCTCCTGCTGCCCGGCGTGGGCGTCGCGCCGTGCATCATCGTCTGCTCGACGCTCGTCGAGTCGGTCGTGGACCGGTCGGTCCTGACCCAGTCCTTCACCTGGACGAACTCCGCGTGCGCGGCGGGCATCGCCGTCTCCGCCGCCGCGGTCGGCCGACTCGTCGACGGCCCGGCCGGCGCCCGCGCCGGCTTCAGTGTCCCCCTCCTCGCCCTGACCGCGACAGCAGCCCTGACCTGGTCCGCCCGCCGCACCCTCACCGCCGCCGCTTCAACTTCCGAAGCTGCCAAGGCCGTTACCGCGGTGACCGACCCGACGAAGGCCGCCCCTTGAACACCCCGGTTTCGCAAGGCGTACGCGGAGGGCGGCGCGGTCAGGGAGTTCGGCCGAGGAGAGCGCGGAGGCCGGTGCGTACGGCGTCCCAGTCCGTGCGGGGGGCGTGGGCCAGGGCGCGGGGGAGCCGGCGGGCACGCTCGTGGTGGTCGCGGCGCAACTGCTCGACGTCCAGCCGGACATCGGACGCGGCGCCGAACTCCGCCAGTTCGGCGATGCGTTGGTCCATCGCGGCGAGCAGCGCGCGGTCGAGTTCGGCCACGGCCGCGACGAAGGCACTGGTCGGTACGGTCACCCGGCCGGTCCGCGGGCCGGTGAACTCGATGACGCCCTCGGGGTCGGGTTCATGGCGCCAGGCGACGGTCACGGTGTCGTCGTCGCCGACGACGGTGCGCCAGAGGCGGACGGCCGGGGCGATGCGCAGATAGCCGGTGTAGAGGTAGCCCGCGCCGTGCCAGGTCAACGCGGCGTCGGCTTCGGGGGTTTCCACGGTGTCGAGGTGCGGCCATTCCTGTTCGACCTCAGCCGCGATGCCCACGAGGTCGGGCGGCACCGGCTCCATCGCCCCCGACACGAGCGCGAGCAGGTCCTCCCACAGGCGGACGACGTAGTACTCCACGTACGGGTGCGGTGCGCCGCGGCCGTCGCGCTCGCCCTCGCCGCGCAGTTCCCGAACGGTCCGCTCGGAGTACCGCAGCAGTTCGTGGCCGCCGGCATCGATGCCGTACCACCCGTCGGTCAGCCCGAACCAGTGCAGTTCGCGCCCGGCGCCCCACGGCTCGACCTCTGCCAACGGGGTCAACCCGAACCGGAAACGGATCACGGGGTCTACGGGCCCGGCGGCGTCAACGGGGGCAACGGGGTCAACAGGGCCAACGGGGTTCACCCGTCCAGTATCCCCGCGGGCAACGCCGTCCCCCCCGTGGGCCCGATCCCGTGCGCCCGGCCGCCGTTCAGGCGGCGTCCTCGGGGTACCAGCGCAGCTCGATCGTGTTGCCGTCGGGGTCGAGGACGTAGAGGGACTGGGCGTCTCCTCGCGCGCCGAACCGCGTCCCCGGGCCGTCCACGACGGTGAACACGCCCGATTCCACGACCTCGTGCCAGTCCAGGGGCTCGACGACCAGGCAGAGGTGATCCACGTTGGACTCGCCCCGGGGGTGCGCCACCAGGTCGATGATGGTGGTCGGGCTCACCCGGACCGAAGGGAACGGGGCTTTGCCCGCACGCCATTCGTCCACGCGTACCGGCTCCAGGCCCAGCGGCCCGCAGTAGAACGCGAGGGCACGGTCGGCGTCCTCGACATTGAGCACCAGATGGTCAAAAGCGATGACGCGCATGGGAGTCTCCCTGGTCGGGGTGAGCGGGTTGTGCACGGTCCGGCCGATCCAGCACTCGGCCGATCCCGTACCGGAGCCGGTCCCGAAGCGGACCGATCCACCACCAGGAAAGTACCCGTCCGGCGATCACGGCCGCGATCGGTCGTCGGTCCTGGTCCGGAGGCCCCGGCCTACCGCTGTCGGTCCTGGTCCCGGGGTCCTTGCCCACCGCGGCCGGTCCTAGGCTCCAAGGCCGAAATCCCCCTGGTCCGACTCCCGTTCGTCCGACGGGTCAGCCGGGTCCGTCGCCGGCGGCCGCGAGGAGCGGCACCACCAGATCGCTGATGGGCGTCGGGATGCCGTGGGCCCGGCCGCGTCGCCGTACGACACCGTTGCGGATGTCCCATTCGAGCGGCCGGCCCGCCGCGCGGTCGGCGAGGATGGAGGTGCTCATGTCGGCCGGGTAGGCCCGGAATCCGTCGACGATCTCCTGCGGCACCTCGTCGCCCAGGACCGCGCCCTCGGCCCGGGCGACCGCGAGGCACTCCCGCAGGTAGTCCAGGGACAGCCGGGCGATGTCGTCGCGGGCGAACATGCCGCACCGGCGGCCGGTGAGGACCATCAACCCGGCGGCCGCGTTCTGCAGCAGCTTCCGCCACGCCACGGACGTGAAGTCCTCCGCCGCGTCGACCGAGCACCGGGTGCCGCGCAGCGCGTCGAGCACCACGCGGCCGGCAGGCGTGTCCGGCACGGTCAGGCGGGCCTCGCCGCGCAGCCACACCGAACCGCCGGGCTGCACCTGGGCCGGGAACCACACGACCGAGGGCAGCACGGGGCAGCCGGGGACGTGGGGCGCGACAGCCGCTTCCTGCTCGACGCCGTTCTGCAGGACGCAGACCACGGTGTCCGTGTCGCACAGCGCCGCCAACCACGGTGCCGCCGCGTCGACTTGCGTCGATTTGACGGCGAGGAAGACAAGGTCGACCGCCTCCTCGGTCTGCGCCGGATCGGTCCGCACCGGCCCCGGCACGACGATGAGACCGTCGGCGCCCTGGGGTTCCACGCGCGGTTCCACGCGCGGTTCCGGGCCCGGTCCCACGCGCAGTTCCAGGCGCTCGCGAGCCGTGCGGCCGCAGAGCATCGGGGTGCGGCCGGCCTCATGGAGCGCCGCCGCGACGGTGGTGCCGATCGCCCCCGGACCCACCACTGCGACGGTCGGGGGCAAGGGAGTTGTCCTCTTCGCCGAGGAGTCGATATGAGCCATGGCCGCCAGGTTACTCTGTTACGCATGGACGACGGAACAGGTAATCGTGTTTCGCGACGTGGCGACGACCCGCTCACGCGCTGGCTCGGGATCGTGCAGGCCCGCAGCGGTGATCTCGCCGCGAGCGAGGCGAAGGTGGTGAAGCTCCTGCTCTCCGATCCGCTGTTCGTCGGCACGAGCACCACCGCTCAAGTCGCCGCCCGTGCAGGCGTATCCGCCCCGAGCGTGGTCCGCGCCGCGCGAGCGATCGGGTTCGACGGCTTCACCGAACTCAAGCTGGAGATCGCCCGGGCCCGCGGCACCACCGAGTTCTTCGCGCCCTCCGAAGCGCTCACCGAGAACGCCTCGACAGCCGCGGTGCTCGAGACGTCCATACGAACCGGCCATGACGCGCTGACCGCGCTCGGCGGCGCCCTGGACCTCGCGGCTCTCGACGAAGCGGTCAGCGCGGTGCAAGGAGCGGGCCAGGTGGTCGTCGTCGGCGCGGGTACGTCCGCCCCGGTCGCCGCGGACGCCGTGTTCCGCCTCCGCGCACTCGGCGCGAGGGCTGTCGCCATCCCGGACCACGAGTCGGCGATGATCGCGATGCGGCTCCTCGGTCCCGACGACGTGGTCATCGCCGTCAGTTCGACCGGGCGCACCTCATCGACCCTCAGCGTCGCCGATGCCGCCTCCTCCGCCGGCGCGACGCTGATCGCGATCACCAACCAGTACGACACGCCGCTCGCGGTCCTCGCCGACATCGCCCTCGTCGTCGGCGGCGCGCCGCTGCCGACGCAGATGGCCGCCGCGGGAAGCAGGCTCGCCGACCTTGTGGTCGTCGACGCGCTGGTGGCCGCCCTCGCCATCCGGGACCCGGAGCACAGCCGCCGAGCCGAGCGCGCCGGCATCGACCTCCCCGACATCACCTGATGCCGGGCGGCACGATCGCCATCGTCCTGGTCGCCGCGGTCGCGCACGCGATCTGGAACACGGCGTCGAAGTACAAACGGGGCGACACCGTCCTGTTCGTCTGGGCCTACACCTGCGCGGCGGCACTGGTGTGCGTCCCGCTCGGCGTCGTTCCCGTGATCACCGGTACGCAGCCGGTCAGTTGGCAGCTTGTGGTCGGTTCGACCGTCTCAGCCGTGATGCACGTGGTGTACTCCCTGACCCTGCAGACCGGTTACGACCGCTTCGAACTCGGCGTGGTCTACCCCGTCGCGCGCGGGACCGGGCCTGTCGTGACGATGCTGTCCGCGATCCTGCTCCTCGGCGAACGGCTCAGCGCGATCGCGGCCCTCGGCGCCGTCGTTGTCGTCGTCGGCATAGTCGTCGTCGCCGGCAACCCGTTCCGTGGCGGTGGACGCCAGGCGCTTCACGGCGTGCTCTGGGGCGCCGCGACCGGTGCCACGATCGCCGCCTACACCCTCTGGGACAGCCACTCGGTCACTTCCCTGCACCTGGCCCCGGTGACCTACCTCGCTGGCACGTTCCTGCTCCAGGGCCTGATCCTGGCGCCACGCGCGCTCCGCCGGCGCGACCAGATCCCGACCGCCCTCCGGGTCGACGCGGCGCCGATCGTCACCATCGCGGTCTTCTCCCCGCTCGCCTACGTCCTCGTCCTCACCGCCATGCGGACCGCACCCGTCGCACTCGTCGCGCCCCTGCGCGAGTCCTCCATCGTCATCGGATCTCTCCTCGCCTGGCGGCTCTTCCACGAAGCCCACCTCGCGCGCCGCGTCATAGGCGCCGCGATCGTCCTCGCCGGCATCGCGGCGATCAGCCTCTGAACCGACCGGCCTTTCGGAGCCCTACGATGGGAGAGGTGAACCACCCCGTCGTCGGCCCCGAGCGTCCGCGAGAGCTGCCGGCCAGTCAACCGGCTGAGATCCCGGGTCTCTTCGCTTCCGACGCGAGCCGGTGATGAGTCACGGGGAGCCGGTGTTCCTGTACGACGCGGGGAGCCGGCGGAGACTCCCGCTCCCACCCCCGGCTGAGGGGCCGGTCCTGCTGTCGCGGACGCCCGCCCCACCCTCGCCGACCATAGGTGACACACGTGCCGCCTTGACGGCCGAGACATTGCGCCGCCTGCTGGTCTGGAAAGGGTACGCAACCGGCCGGGGGCTGCCGCCTCGGGGCGATGGCTGCCCTGCGTCCGCAGCCGGGCGCGTGTGCGTCCACATAGGCGCATCGCCGCGCGCCGACGTGCCGGGAACGCTCTGCCACATGGTGGTCGACGTGGTCTGGATCAGCAGGTTCAGCATGTATCTGCCCGCGGACTGGCACCGCGAGCGGCGTCTGCCGACCCTCGACGAGCTCGCGGACCTCGGCGTGTCGATACCCGACGTCGCACTGGGCCTCCTCCTTTCCGGGCACTACCGCCATCCACGGAAGGTCAACCGCACGGATCTGCGCCGCGGCATCGCCTTCTGGGACGCACCGACCGTCCGCCGTCGGTGGGCGCGTCTCACGGAGCGTCTCGAACCACTACCGGAGGTTCGGTCCCATGCCGATGCCGTGGCGCTGCTGTCCCCGGACGGCAGACGCGTTCTCGCAGGGTTCGACGCGGCGATGAGCGGCGACCTGAACACCCCTCGTGCGCTGGCACTGCTGTACCGGGCCCAGCGGGACCGCGAGGGGCTCCCCGACTCCGACCGGGCGGTGCTCGCCGCGACCGCCCGCACGCTGTTTCCGGTGACGATGGCAGCGCCCCGAGGTGACGCCGGCGCGGCGCCGAACGGCCCTGGGGAACAGCGGACTTGACCTTCGACGAGTCGCCGTGGCCAAGGGGCCCAAGACGGGAGGCACGCGCGCGGCAGCTCAGCGCAGGACCAGGTCCGGGTGGGCCGGGTCGGTGTTCCTGACCACCGCGTCAGCCCGTTCGAGGGGGCGCACCTGCACGCGTCAGCCGGCGCGGGTCCGCGTGGCGCGGCCGCGCGTGCGTCTCGTACGGCTCCCGGGAGCAGCGGACCGCGAGGGGCACGCTGCCGTCCATTCCTCGCTCCTCGTCCGTCGTCCTTCTCCCGCTTCCCACCGCCGCTGACCAGGGCCACCGGGGGCGTTGTCACATTCCGGCGGGCTGTCTCGTCAGAGGGGCGTCAACGCAGAACAGTGCGACAGTACGGCAGAGGCAGGGAACACGATGGATGCTCGGTTGAACGTGATGAACAACCCGGTCGGGGTCAAGGCGCTCGGCCACCTCATCAAGGCGGGGAAGGCGGTGGACGGCTCCGCGATGCCGGCCGCGACGCTGGAGCTGGTGAAGATCCGCGCCAGCCAGATCAACGGCTGCGGGGGTTGCCTCGACATGCACACGAAGGACGCCCTCCACGCGGGGGAGAGCTCCGTACGCCTCAACATGGTCGCCGCCTGGCGGGAGGCCACGGTCTTCACCGATGCCGAGCGCGCCGCGCTGGAGCTGGCGGAGCAGGGCACGCGGATCGCGGACGCGGGCGGCGGTGTCACGGACGAGGCGTGGGCGAACGCCGCGAAGCACTACGACGAGGAGCAACTGGTCGCCCTGGTGACGACCATCGCCGTCATCAACGCCTTCAACCGGCTGAACGTCATCGTGCGGCAGCCGGCCGGTGACTACGTGGCCGGCCAGTTCGACTGACGGCGCTCCTACGACGCCGGCGAACGTCGCGCCCGGCCACGGGGTGGGCGCGGCGGCCGGGGCGGCCGGTCAGTCCTTCCCGACGCTGTAGTCGAGCAGGACGACACGGTCGTCGAGCACTGCAGTGCCGAGCAGGCTCAGCCGCATGTCGGGCAGGTCCGCGAAGACCGGGCCCTCGCCGGCGGTGCCGTGGATCGTCGGGAAGAGCATGATGCGCACCCGGTCCACCAGACCGAGCCGGAAGAGGCTCCGGACGAGCGACGGGCTGCCGATGGTCCGCATCGGCAGCCCGTCCGGCAGGGCCTTCAGCCGGGGCACGGACGTTTCGACCGGCTCATCGACGACCGTGGTGTTCGCCCAGGTCAGTGGCGGGTTGAGGGTTTTCGAGAAGACGATCTTGGGCAGCTCGGCCATGCGCGGGAAGGTCGGGTCGTCGTGCTGCGCGACGATCTCGGCCATCTCGCGGTACGTCGTGGCGCCCATGAGCATCACATGGTCCTCGGCGAGCTGCGCGTCGATCCACTCGTACAGGCCCGGGGCGCCGTAGCCCCAGTACGGCGCGGGCTGCGGCCCGCCCCTGCCGTATCCGTCCACGGTGCTGAACATGTCCACTCGCAACTCACGCACGATTCCTCCTGGCTGACGGACTGGCTGACGGACCGGCCGGCGGACCGGCTTACGGACCCGCCGACGGACTCAGGAACCGACCGGCCGGCTCCTGAGCGTCGGTGGTTCACCCGGGTTGACGATCGGGACGGCGCTAACTCATCGGTCGGCGGGCGGCGGGCCACCGACCGCCGCGCGGCGCACCCCGGCGCGAGGGGCCCGGGAGCGGCGAAATCCCTTACGTAGCAAGGGCGTCGGCGAGAGTTCACCCATTCGTAACGCCCTGTGAGGACAACCCGGGCGGAGGTCGCGCGGTCGTCCTTGTCGGGGGAAATCCACACCGGATCGGCGCAACGCCGGAGCCTCGGCTCCCCTCCACACAAGTAGTCGCGCGTGCCCGCGCCGTGCCGCCGGACCACCGGCGGGCGTCGGGGCCGGGGGAGGAAACGGTCGGTATGGATGCAGGCTCGTATCCGGGCGGCGGGGCAGTGGCGCAACGACCACCGGCATCGGTGGACGGCACCGCGGCGCCGGCCCGGCACGAGGGGGCGCGGGAGGGGGCGGAGCACGCGGAACCGGGCGGTTCGGCGCCTGGGTCCGCGGCGGCCGCGGCCACCCCCGCCCAGTGGCACCGCGGGATGACGCTGATCGGCACGATCAGCCTGTTCATCGGGACCCGCGGCACCTGGACCGAGGCGATGGGCAGGCACCCGTCGCTCGCCGCCCTCATCTCGGTCTGCTACGCCGGGATTCTCGTCGCCGGCGTCGCCGCCTGCGCCGTGCGGACCCGCCGCGCGCTGGCGAGAGTCGACGCGGGCGTCCTCGTGATCGCCCTCGTCCTGGTCGTCTGCCGCTACGCGCTCCACCACGCGGGCGCCGACGAGGGGGTGCTGACCGCCCAGGCCGCCCACGCCATCGCGCACGGCCAACCGATCTACGACCAGCCGTGGCCATGGCTGTTCGAGCACAGCGGCATCGCGCTCACCAAGACCATGAGCGGCGGCGCCGACTACACGTACGGCTACCCGCCGCTGACCGCGCTGCTCACCGCGCCCGTGCACCTGGTGGTGCACAGCACCGCCGCGGCCACGATGGTGAGCACCGGTGCCCTGATGGCGGGCGCCGTCGTGCTGTGGCTGATGCTGCCCGCGCCGTGGCGGTCCGCGGCCACCGCCGTGTGCCTCGGCTTCGACCTGCTGCCGCAGTACGCCCGCGAGGGCTACCCGGCCATGCTCGCCTTCGCCCTGCTGGTCCCGGTCGTGGTCCGCTGGCCGGAGACCGGAGCCGGCGGCCGGCTCGGACGTGCCGGGGTGGTGCGCGCCGTCTGCCTCGGCGCGGCCTGCGCCTCCCAGCAACTCGCCTGGTTCCTCACGCCGTTCCTGCTCGTCGCGCTCTACGCGGTGCGGCGCGGCGAACTCGGCAGGCGCGAGGCGCTGGCGCTGACGGCCCGCTACACGGGCACCGCCCTGGTGTCCTGGGGCATCCTGAACGCGTACTTCGCCGCGCAGGACCCGGTGGGCTGGCTGCACGGCATCATGCTGCCGCTGACGCAGAACGCGATCCTGCACGGGCAGGGCGTCGTGGACATCTCGTACTACTTCACCGACGGCAGCAGCCGGCTGAGCTTCTACTCCTACGCCAGCGTGCTGCTCCTGCTCGGCCTGCTCGCCGCGACCTGCCTGTTCGTGCGGCGGCTCGGGCTCGCGGTCACGGTGCTGCCGTGGGCGTCGTTCTACTTCGCCACCCGCTCGCAGGACGGCTACTTCCTGATGCTCACGCCGCTGTGGCTGGCGACCCTCGCGACCGTTCCCGCCTCGGCGCTGGCCCACGCCTGGCAGCCGCGGCTGCCGGAGCGGCTGCGCGGCCGCCGTGCCAAGGCGGCGGTGGTGGCCGGGCTGCTGGTCCCGTCGGTGCTGTGCGTGGCGGTGGCCGTCGCGAGCCCGCCGCCGCTGTCGATGACCATCACCACGCAGCCGGCCCGCGCGCACCACGGGCTCACCTCCGTGACCGTCCGGGTGACCAACAAGGGGTCCACCACCCTGACCCCGCACTTCGCCTCCCGCAGTGGCCAGGGCTCCTCCGGCTGGTGGGCGATCCGATCCGGCGCCCGCACCCTGCCCCCGGACGCCTCCACCACCTACCGCCTCACGCCCCCCGGCGGCTACCGCGGCTTCCCCCCGCACCAGCACCTCTACCTGACGGTCTTCACCGCCGACCCGATGACCATCACCTCGGGCCTCATCCCTTCGAAGGGAGCCCCGCCCCGCTGAGCGCGGGCGGGCGGATCATGAACACGTCGATCGGGTCCTCGGACTCGACGGTGAAGCCGTGGCGCTCGTAGAGGCGGCGCGCGCCGCTGCCCTGGAGGACGATCAGGCGGGTGGTGACGCCCTCCTCGTCGGCACGGGCGAGGAGCGAGCGCAGTACGGCGGTGCCCAGCCCGCGGCCCTGGTGGCGGTGGGCGAGGTAGAAGTGTTCCAGGACGCGGGAGCCGTCGTCGGCGGGACGGAAGGTGACGGACCCGGCGACGTCGGAGCCCACCGTGATGAGCGAGGTGTGCTTCTGCGAGAAGCCGTCCCGCACCCGCTGCCGCGCCCGGTGGTCGTCGTACCGCCCGAGCCGCTCCAGGTCCGCGCGCATGACCGCGACCTTCAGCTCGGCCACCGTCTCGACGTCGGCCGGCGTCGCGGGGCGCAGCGACCAGCCGGCGGCGGAGTCCGCGGGGCGCGGCGTCTGACCGGCGGCGGAATCCGCGGCGGTCCGGTCGGTGGCCGGCCCGGTCACCGTTCCGGCGGCCGTGCCGTCAGCCGTTCCAGCGGCCGTCCCGTTCCCGCCCGCGCTCCTGGCCACGGCATCGGTGCTCATTCGTTCCCTCCCTGGGTGTCGCCCGCCTCCGCGGCGCCTGCCGCGGCCGGAGGGCCGTCCTCCACGCTGCCGGACTGGGCCGGCACCGGGACGGCGGGGCCGCCGGTGATCACGATACCCTCGCGGGCGAACGCGTGTTTGATTCGCCAGCGCAGCTCGCGGGAGACGTTCGCGGCCTGCCCGGGCATCGTGCGGGCCTGGGCCTGTACCACCACGGAGTCCGTGCCGACCGACTCCAGGCCGAGCACCTTCACCGGCTCCCACAGCCGCTCGTCCCACGGGGACTCCTTGGCCATGTCGTCGGCGGTCGCCGCGATCACCGCGCGCGCCCGCTCCAGGTCCTCGCCCGCGCCGACCTGGACATCGACCACGGCGGTGGCCCAGCCCTGGCTGAGGTTCCCGATCCGCTTCACCTCGCCGTTGCGGACGTACCAGATCTCGCCGCCTTCGCCGCGCAGCTTCGTGACCCGCAGGCCCACCTCCACCACCGTGCCGGACGCCACGCCCGCGTCGATGACGTCGCCGACGCCGTACTGGTCCTCCAGGATCATGAAGACCCCGGAGAGGAAGTCCGTCACCAGGTTGCGGGCGCCGAAGCCGATCGCGACCCCGGCCACACCCGCGCTGGCCAGCAGCGGCGCCAGGTTGATCTTCAGCACGGACAGCACGGTCAGCGCCGCGGTGCCCAGGATCAGGAACGACGCCACGCTGCGCAGCACCGACCCGATCGCCTCGCTGCGCTGCCGGCGCCGCTCCGCGTTGACCAGCAGCCCGCCGAGCGCGGTGTTCGCGGCGACCTCGGCACCCCGGTTCATCCGCTCGATCAGGCGGCTGATCGTCTTGCGTACCACCGAACGGAGTACGACCGCGATCGCGACGATCAGCAGGATGCGCAGTCCCGAGCTGAGCCAGTTCGCCCAGTTGTCGTCGACCCAGCTGCTGGCCTGTGCCGCCGAACGGGGGACGTCCGTGAAAGGCAGCGTGTTCTGGGGCTGCGGCGTCGGGCTGGACACGTACGAGACCTCCGTCGGAGTGCGAAGGCTCCAATCTAACGGCGCGAAAAACATGTGAACGATGTCGTTCCGTTGCACGTTGGAAGGGCGGAAGGGCTCTGATCGGGGGATGTATGGAGGGTGAGGCGGCGTTGCCACACCAGGGGAAGTGAGATGGGAGGAGCAGAAGTGTGGTCCAAAACACCTTCGGTCCGTTACCCGGGCATGGTGGCGCGGTGCACCGCATTCCGGAGAGACTGAGGCCAGATCGTCCCGGCGCGAGCCACGCGCCGCCGGCGCCAAAGGAGGCATCCGTGCCGCATGTCCTGGTCCTGAACGCGTCGTACGAGCCGCTCGGCGTCGTACCGCTTCGCCGCGCACTCATCCTCGTGCTCAACAACAAGGCCGTGTGCCTGGAGGAATCCGGCGCCTACCTGCACAGCGAGACCCAGGCGCTGCCCGCGCCGAGTGTCGTGAAACTCACCAAATTCGTCCGCGTCCCCTTCCGGGGCACCGTGCCGCTGACCCGCCGGGCGCTGTTCGCCCGCGACGGGGGCAAGTGCGCGTACTGCGGGGCCGCCGCCACCAGCGTCGACCACGTCATCCCGCGCAGCCGTGGCGGCCAGCACGCCTGGGACAACGTGGTGGCGGCGTGCAGACGCTGCAACCACGTCAAGGCCGATCGCCATGTCGCCGAGCTGGGATGGCGGCTGCGCCATCAACCGGCCCCACCGTCGGGGCTGGCCTGGCGGATCATCGGGACCGGTCATCGGGACCCGAGGTGGCTGCCATACCTGCAACCCTTCGGCGCGGATGACGCCCTGGCCCGGATCGACGGCATATCAGCCTGAGATCCGGGCTCAGCTATTTTCGAAACGATGTCCCCGACCCCGCGCGTACGCGGGATCGGGGACACCGTCGTGCCTCGTCGGCAGGGAGGCTCCGTTCGCTACCGGGTCGTGCCGACCGCGTAGATCTCCAGGTTCTTGTTGACGTAGCTCTGGTCCGGGTCGGAGACGGGCACGTCGATGGCCACCTTCAGGGACTTGGAGTGGGTCTCGTCGGGCGGCGTGATGATCATGGTGGTGTACGTGTAGCCGCTGCTCTTGTCGCTGCTGCCGTTGAGCGCGTAGTAGAGGGAGAAACCGTTCCCCTGGCCGGGGGCCAGCTTGACGGTGGGCGTGGTGTCGGGGTCGCGGCGGGGGACGTCGACGGACTGGCCCGAGCTCCCCCGCAGGGAGACGCCGGCGAAGCCGTGCATCGTGCAGGAGCGCTGGCCGATGTTCGTGAAGTCGACCAGCTCCAGTCCCTCTCCCGCGGGGCCGCGCGTCGCCGAGATGGCGAGGTCGGCGGTCTTGCACCTGCCGCTGGAGGTCGAGCCGGAACCGGAGTTCGAGGAGCCGGAGCCGCCGCCCGTGCCGCTGGAACCGCCGGAGCTGCTGGAACCGCTGCCGGACGTACCGCTGGAACCGCTGCCGGAGGAGCCGTCCTGGCCGCCCGTGGTGCTGGGCGCTGACGTCGCGTCGGACGCGCCGGGCGCGATGGTCGGCGGCGTGGCGTCGGACGAACCGGGCGCGCTGGACGACGAGGTCGGGCCGGAGGCACTGGAGTCGTCGGGGCCGCAAGCCGTCAGGGACAGTCCGGCGGCCACGGCGACCAGAGCGATGACCGAGAGCCTCTTGCTGCTGCGCATTGCTACTCCGTAGATCGGATGCCGGCCCACGCGGTGCGGACCCTTCTGCGTTCATGGAGTTCCGCGGCACCCGAGCCGGTTGCCCGCAGCCATGACCGCGACAACCCCGTGACACGCGGGCTGCATGATCGCGACAGACGGAACGCGACGGCGGCATCCGCCACGCCTGCACCACGGGTACGCCTGCACCACGGGTACGGCCGCACGCCGTGCGGCGCACGCGGGTCCACCGCCAACAGGTAGGCCGTTGCGGGCGTTTCCGGAAGCCGGGCCGGCCCGTCGCCCGGCCCCGGCAACGTGGCCGGAAGGCCGCCGAGGAGCCGCCCGTGAGTTATCCACAGGGGCTCCGCGGGTGAACGCCCGGACGTGCGAGGATGGTCGTGCCATCGGGGGAGATCCGGTGAGCGGGACCCGGGTGAGCGATATCCGGATCGATCCGTTCGACAAGTTCGGTAGCGAAGGAGAGGGCCGTCGTGGCTGGTACGAACCTCACGCGTGTGGAGGCGCAGGAGCGTGCGCGCCTGCTCACCGTGGACGCGTACGACATCGAGCTGGACCTGCGCGGCGCCCAGGACGGAGGAACCTTCCGCTCGGTCACCACCGTGCGCTTCGCGGCGAGCGAGCCCGGGTCGAGCTTCATCGACCTGGTCGCCCCCGCCGTCCACGAAGTGGTGCTCAACGGCACCTCGCTCGACCCGGCCCAGGTGTTCGCCGACTCCCGGATCGCGCTCGACGCGCTGCCGGCCGGTCCCAGCGAGCTGCGGGTCGTCGCCGACTGCGCGTACACCAACAGCGGTGAGGGTCTGCACCGTTTCGTCGACCCGGTCGACAAGCAGGCCTATCTGTACACGCAGTTCGAGGTGCCGGACGCGCGGCGGGTCTTCGCCAGCTTCGAGCAGCCCGACCTCAAGGCCAGCTTCGCCTTCACCGTCAAGGCGCCCACCGGCTGGACCGTCGTGTCGAACTCTCCGACGCCCGAGCCGCCCGCCGACGGCGTGTGGGTCTTCGAGCCCACCCCCCGCATCTCGTCGTACATCACGGCGCTGATCGTCGGTCCCTACGCGGCGGTGCACAGCACCTGGGAGGGCGAGGGCGGCCGTAGTGTGCCGCTGGGCGTCTACTGCCGCCCGTCGCTCGTCGAGCACCTGGACGCCGAGGAGATCTTCGCCGTCACCCGGCAGGGCTTCGACTGGTTCCACGACAAGTTCGCCCACCCGTACCCGTTCGCCAAGTACGACCAGCTCTTCGTCCCGGAGTTCAACGCCGGCGCGATGGAGAACGCGGCCGCGGTCACCATCCGCGACCAGTACGTCTTCCGCTCCAAGGTCACCGACTCGGCCTACGAACTGCGGGCCGAGACGATCCTGCACGAGCTGGCCCACATGTGGTTCGGCGACCTGGTCACCATGGAGTGGTGGAACGACCTCTGGCTCAACGAGTCGTTCGCCACCTACACCTCCATCGCCTGCCAGGCGCACGCCCCCGGCTCGAAGTGGCCGCACTCCTGGACCACCTTCGCCAACAGCATGAAGACCTGGGCGTACCGCCAGGACCAGCTCCCCTCCACCCACCCGATCATGGCGGAGATCAACGACCTGGAAGACGTCCTGGTCAACTTCGACGGCATCACCTACGCCAAGGGTGCCTCCGTCCTCAAGCAGCTCGTCGCCTACGTCGGCATGGACGAGTTCTTCGCGGGCGTGCAGCAGTACTTCAAGCGCCACGCATGGGGCAACACCCGGCTGCCGGACCTGCTCGGCGCGCTGGAGGAGACCTCCGGCCGCGACCTGAAGTCCTGGTCGAAGGCATGGCTGGAGACCGCCGGCATCAACGTGCTGCGGCCGGAGATCGAGATCGGCGCCGACGGCACCGTCACCTCGTTCGCGGTCCGCCAGGAGGCGCCCGAGCTGCCGATCGGCGCCAAGGGCGTGCCGGTGCTGCGCCCGCACCGCATCGCCATCGGTGCGTACGACCTGAAGGACGGCGCCCTCGTCCGCACCCGCCGGGTCGAGCTGGACGTCGACGGCGCCCTCACCGAGGTGCCCGAGCTGGCCGGCGCCCCCCGCCCCGACGTCTTCCTGCTCAACGACGACGACCTGTCGTACGCCAAGATCCGGCTCGACGAGCAGTCCCTCGCCGTGGTCCGCGACCACCTCGGCGACTTCACCGAGTCGCTGCCGCGCGCTCTGGTCTGGGCCGCCGCGTGGGACATGACGCGGGACGGCGAACTGGCCGCCCGCGACTACCTGGAGCTGGTGCTGCACGGCATCGGCAAGGAGAGCGGCATCGGTGTGGTGCAGACCCTGCACCGCCAGGTAAAGCTGGCCCTCGACTCGTATGTGGCGCCGGAGTGGCGGGAGACCGGTGTGGCCCGCTGGACGCAGGCGTCCCTCGACCACCTGCGGGCCGCCGCCCCCGGCAGCGACCACCAGCTCGCCTGGGCCCGTGCCTTCGCCGCCACCGCCCACACCCCCGAGCAGCTCGACGTCCTCCAGGGCCTGCTCGACGGCAGCGACAGCATCGACGGCCTGGCGGTGGACACCGACCTGCGCTGGGCGCTGCTGACCCGGCTGGCCGCGACCGGCCGGGCCGGCGAGGACGCGATCGACGCCGAGCTGGTCCGCGACCCCACCTCGGCCGGCGAGCAGCACGCCGCCGCGGCCCGGGCCGCCCGCCCCGGCGCGGAGAACAAGGCCGCGGTGTGGGCGTCGGTCGTCGACGAGGACAAGCTGCCCAACGCGGTCCAGGAGGCCGTCATCGGCGGCTTCGTGCAGAGCGACCAGCGCGAGCTGCTCGCCCCTTACGTCGAGCGGTACTTCGCCTCGGTGAAGGGCGTGTGGGACTCGCGCAGCTACGAGATGGCGCAGCAGGTCGTGGTCGGCCTGTACCCGTCCCTCCAGATCTCGCAGTCGACGCTCGACGCGACCGACGCGTGGCTGGCCTCGGCCGAGCCGGTGCCGGCGCTGCGCCGGCTGGTGGTGGAGTCCCGCTCCGGCGTCGAGCGGGCCCTGAAGGCGCAGGCCGCCGACGAGGCCGCGGGCCGGACGGCCGCTTCGTAGCAGCGCCTCGCGCCTGGCGGGCGCATGGTTCGACGACGGTGCCCCGGTCGTTTTCGGCCGGGGCACCGTTGCGTCTGCCGTGGGCTGAGGGAGCGTCATCGGCCGTGCGTGGCGGGCGCGTTCGGATGGTCGTGCGGCGCTCAGGTGAACAACACGCTGCGGCGGGAGTGGCGTAGCGGTAACAGAGGTAAAGGTGTGGCCAACTGCTTTCTGCACGTTGGCCACTTGTTCACCGGCGGCCCCCATCGGCCCATGCCTCCCTCCGTTCAGAGTGCCCTGGGGCCTCGGCAAAGGGGGCCGCACTGACGGCTCAAGGAGGGACGTTCATGGCCGAGTTGACTCGACGCAGACTCCTCGGATCGACGGCTGGAGTGGTGGGCGGCGCGGCCGCGCTGGCGCTGCTTCCGCCGAGCGTGCAGAAGGCGGTCGCCGCCGGCCCGCCGCGCAGCGGTTCGCTGCGCGACATCGAGCACGTGGTCATGCTGATGCAGGAGAACCGGTCGTTCGACCACTACTTCGGCACCCTGTCCGGCGTGCGCGGCTTCAACGACCCACACGCCAAGCGGCTGTCCACCGGCCGCTCGGTCTTCTACCAGCCGGACGCCGAGAACCCCGACGGCTACACGCTCCCCTTCCACCTGGACACCAAGAGCACCAGCGCCCAGGCGATCCCCTCCACCAGCCACGCCTACGCGGTGCAGCACCAGGCGTGGAACGGCGGCGCGATGGACCAGTGGCTGCCGGCGCACCGCGCGGCCGACGGCGCCAACGGCCCCTACGTGATGGGCTACTACACGCGCGAGGACATCCCGTTCCAGTTCGCGCTGGCCGAGACGTTCACCATCTGCGACAACTACTACTGCTCGATGATGGGCCCGACCTGGCCGAACCGGCTGTACTGGATGACCGGCACGGTCGACCCGGGCGGCACCAAGGGCGGCCCGATCATCAGCAACGTGGCGCCGAGCCCGTACCGCTGGACCACCTACGCGGAGCGGCTGCAGACGGCCGGCGTGGACTGGCGGGTCTACCAGGAGACCGACAACTACGGCACCAACATGCTGTCGGAGTTCCAGCAGTTCCAGGACGCCAAGCCGGGCGAGCCGCTGCACGACCGGGCGATGGTCTTCCAGCCCGAGGGCACCTTCGAGGACGACGCCCGCAACGACCGGCTGCCGACCGTGTCGTGGATTCTGCCCACCAGCTACCAGTCCGAGCACCCGGACTACCTGCCGGCCGCCGGCGCGGACTTCGTCGCCTCCAAGATCGAGGCGATCGCGTCCAACCCGAAGGTGTGGGCGAAGACCGCGTTCATCCTCAACTACGACGAGAACGACGGCCTCTTCGACCACGTGGTGCCGCCCACCCCCAAGGCCGGCACGCCGGACGAGTTCATCAACGGGCTGCCGATCGGCGCGGGCTTCCGGGTGCCGTCGATCATCATCTCGCCGTGGACGGTCGGCGGCTGGGTAGCGAGCGAGGCGTTCGACCACACCTCGTCGCTGCGGTTCCTGGAGCGCTTCACCGGGGTCGAGGAGCCCAACATCTCGCAGTGGCGCCGCCGCACCTTCGGCGACCTCACCTCCGCGTTCCGCTTCTCCGACACGACGCGGAAGCCGCCGCGCCTGCCCGACAACACCGCCGAGCAACTGGCCGAGGCCGAGCAGGAGGTCGCCACCCTCCCCAAGCCGACGCTCCCGGGCGCCGACCAGAGCTTCCCCAAGCAGGAGAAGGGCAACCGCCCCCACACGTGACCGGCAGGCAAGTCGTCGAAACGGTCCCGTGCCCCCCTCCAGAGGCGCGGGACCGCACGTGTGGACCCTGCCGCGAACGGCGGGCCGGTCAGAAGGTCCGGGATGCCGAGCCGGCGGCAACGGCCCGGCGGGAGGCCCCGGGCGCGGTGCGTACGGTGGCGCACAGGCCGGTGCCCGCGGGAGCCGCGGCGGCCGGCGCGGTGGCCGGATCGGCGGCGGCCCCCGGCGGGAGGGACGTCATCACCGCGGCCGGCGCCGTGAACCGTACGGCGTCCACGGGGAGCCGGTTCTCAAGACGGACCAGCAGCGCCGCGGCCGACAGCGCGGTCCCGGTCAGCAGCAGCCAGGGCAGCCGCGCGTCGGCGGCGTTCAGCGCGGTGAAGAGCGAGGGCGCGAGTGTGCTCGCCAGCGACCAGGAGAGCTGGTACGTGGCCATGTAGCGGCCGCGCAGCTCACCGGGTGCGGCTGCCACGGCGAGCGAGCCGGACGCCGGGTTGTGCACCGTCTCGGCGGTCGTGTAGAGCACCACCAGCGCGAACAGCCCGGCGGGCAGCACCCATCCGGAGTGCGGCCGGACCGTGCCGAGCAGCGCGAGCCCGGCGAACGCGGTCGCGAACAGGGTCGCCCCGAGCGCCGCCGCCCGGGTCCGCCGGCCGCCGCGGCGCCGTACCACCCCGGCCACCGCCACCCCGCCCACCGCGCACAGCACCGTGTTCAGCGTGAACGCGGCCCCGGTCAGCGCCTGCGGCAGCCCCAGCCGGCCGACGATGAACAGCGGGAACATCACCGGCAGCGCCGAATACCCCAGCGCGGTGAGGAAGTTGGCGCCGGTCAGGCCCAGGAAGGCCCGGTCGCGCAGCACCAGCCGGTAGCCCGCCGCCGAGCCCTGACCCGCGCGACCGTGCCGGAGCGGAAGAAGCGGCCGGAGCGGCCGGCGGCCCGCGGCCGCAGGCACCGGCGCCGCGCCCTGTACGCCCCGCGCGCCCCGCACGAGGAGGGCGGCCACCGCGAAGCTCGCCGCGTTGAGCCAGGCCGCGACCGTGAACCCGTTGCCGCCGGCGACCGAGATGGCCAGGGAGGCGAGCAGGGCGCCCGCGCCGAGCCCGCCGTTGCGCAGTGCGCGGGACGCCGCCTGGAGCCGGTCCCGGTCGGTGCCGGAGGCGACCTCGCCGATCCACGCCTGCTGCACCGCGGGGAACGCGCGGTCGCCGAAGGCGGTGAAGAGGGCGACGGCGGCGAAGGCCGGCAGCGTCGTCGCGAACGGGTAGAGCGCGAAGCCGATGCCGCGCACCCCGTAGAGGAGGAGCTGCACGCGGCGCGCGCCGTAGCGGTCGACGGCCGTGCCGGCCAGCGGCAGCGCGGCCATCCCGGCCAGCCCGACCGCGGTGAGCACCGCACCGACCACGGTGAACGACAGCCCGGTGATGTGGTGGAAGAAGACCAGGCTGAACGGCACGTACATGCCCGAGCCGACCGCGTCGACCCCCATCGCGGTGAGCATGGCCCGCTCGCCGGGAATCCCCGGCCGGCGCCGGGCCTCCTGGCCGGTCCGGGCCGCCGAACGTGTGCTGCTGCGCTGCATCGGAACCCCCGCAAGACTAAGTCGTTGCTAAGTAGCTTAGCAATAAGCGACTCGCAGGCAAGTGACTTTCCGAGAAGTAACTTACCTTCAAGCTACTTTCTTGCCTTCGACCGACCTCGCGCCGATACTCGGAGCATGGAAACCGACGCCGTCGACGCGATCACCGGCCAGTGGAACCGTGAGCGCCCGGAACTGGACACGCGCGCGATGGCCGTGTTCGGCCGGATCTACCGGCTGTCGCGGCTGATGGGCGACCGGATGGAGAAGGAGTACCGCCGGTTCGGCATCGGCCGCGGCGAGTTCGACGTGCTCTCCACCCTGCGGCGCTCGGGCGAGCCGTACACCCTCTCGCCCCGGCAGCTCTCCGCGACGCTGATGCTGACCACCGGCGGGATGACCGGTCGGCTGGACAAGCTGGAGCGGGCCGGACTGCTGGAGCGCTCGCCCGACCCGGACGACCGCAGAGGTCTGCGGGTCTCGCTCACCGCGCGCGGGGTCGGGGTGATCGACGAGGCGGTCGCCGCCGGGGTGGAGGTGCAACAGGCCGCGCTCGACGGCATGGACGACAGCCAGGCGGAGCTGCTGGCCGACCTGCTGCGGCAGTTGCTGGCCTCGACCGAGGCCCGCCCGTCGGGCACGCCGGGTGGGTCGGGCGCACCGGGCGCACCGGGATCGTCAGCCGGCCGGGCCGACGGCTCCGGGCAGCACTGAACCCCCGGACGCGCCTGGCGCGGGCGGGGGTTGCACGGGCATGGGCGGGGACGCGTACGGGGACGGCCGGGCCGCCCGGCCTCGGTCGTCCTACCGCGCGATCAGTGCTCTTGCTGCTGCTTGCGGGACTTGTCCGTCACGATGACCAGCCCGGCGATGACCCCGAACAGCACCAGCGGAATGGCCACGAACAGGCCGAGGGTCTGGAGCACGCTCAGACCCGAACCCGGGTCGTCACCGTCGTCGTGCGCCACGGCGAAGGCGGGGGACGACATCAACAGCAGCAGCGCCGTACCGGTGGTGACGACCCCGGCGCGCACGACCTTCTTGGTGAGCTTCTTGTCCACGTACTCAATGTAGTGACCACACCTGTGACCCGTGCGCGCGGGGTGCCTTACAGGCGCGTCGGGCGCGTCGCGAGCGCCCGCCGCACCTCGTCGGCGAGCGCGTGCAGCCGCGGCGACGCGGCGAGCTGCTCCAGGGTGAGCGGCCGCCCGTCCGGCCCGGCCACCGGCAGCCGCCAGTTCGGGTACTGCGTGGACGTGCCCGGCAGGTTCTGCGGGCGGCGGTCCCCGACCGTGTCCGGCAGCCACACCCCGATCATCCGCGCCGGGGTCCGGGCCAGGAACCGGTGCACCGCCTTCACCACCGCCTCCTCGTCCGCCGCGCCCTCCGGTAGCAGCCCCAGCCGGCCGAGCAGCGCGATCCACTCCGCGACCTCCGCGGCGTCCTCCGCCTGCTCCGCTTCGAGCGGCCGGCTGAGCAGTCCCAGCCGGTGCCGCAGCCCGACGTGCTCGCCGGTCAGCCGGGCCGCGGTGCTCGGCAGGTCGTGCGTGGTCGCCGTCGCCAGGCACGACTCCCGCCACGCCGAGGGAGGCAGCGGCCGGCGGTCCGGGTCGGCCCCGGAGTAGTCCCGCTCGAACCACAGCACGGACGTGCCCAGCACGCCCCGGTCGGCCAACTCCTCCCGCACCCCCGGCTCCACGGTGCCCAGGTCCTCGCCGATCACCACCGCGCCCGCTTCGTACGCCTCCAGCGCCAGCAGCCCGAGCATCGCCTCCGCGTCGTACCTGACGTAGGTGCCCTCCGTCGGCGGCCGGCCCTGCGGCACCCACCACAGCCGGAACAGGCCCATCACATGGTCCATCCGCAGGCCCCCGGCGTGCCGCAGCATCCGGGAGACCAGGTCGCGGTACGGCGCGTAGCCGGTCGCCGCCAGCGCGTCCGGCCGCCACGGCGGCAGCCCCCAGTCCTGGCCGCGGGAGTTGAAGGCGTCCGGCGGCGCCCCGACCGAGATGCCCGCGGCCAGCACGTCCTGCATCGACCAGGCGTCGGAACCGGCCGGGTGCACGCCCACCGCCAGGTCGTGCACCACCCCGACCGCCATCCCCGCGTCCCGCGCGGCCCGCTGCGCCGCCCCGAGCTGTCCGTCGGTGAGCCAGGTCAGCCAGGAGTGGAAGTCCACCCGCTCCATCAGCTCGCTGCGGGCCCGCGCCACCTGCGGCGAGCGCGGGTCGCGCAGCCCGGGCGGCCAGTTGTGCCAGTCCGGGCCGTGCAGTTCGGCCAGCGCCGACCAGGTGGCGTGGTCGTCCAGCGCCTGCCCCTGCTCGGCGAGGAAGTCGGCATACGCGGCCCGGCGGCCCGGGCTCAGCGGCACCGTGCGCAGCAGCTCCAGCGCCCGCGACTTCAGCGCCCACACCGCGTCCCGGTCGATCAGCGCGTCCTTGAGCAGCACCTGGTCGCGCAGTTCGGCAGCCTCGCGCAGCACGTCCGCGGCCTGCTCGCGCGACTCCGCCGGCAGGTAGGCGTACTCGGGGATCTCCTCCACCCGCAGATAGACCGGGTCGGGGAAGCGGCGCGAGGACGGGCGGTACGGCGAGGGGTCGGTCGGGCGGCCGGGCACGGCCGCGTGCAGCGGGTTGATCTGCACGAAGCCCGCGCCCAGGGTCCGGCCCGACCACGCGGCGAGGTCGGCCAGGTCGGCGAGGTCGCCCATGCCCCACGAGCGGGACGACAGGGTGGAGTAGAGCTGCGCCATGAAGCCGAAGGTGCGCTCCGGCGGGCCGGGCAGCCGCTCCGGCGCGACCACCAGATCGCCGGTCGCGGTCCGCCCGTCGGCGGCGGTGGCGCGCAGGACATAGCGGCCCGGCGCGGTCGGGGCGGCCGGCAGCGGCTCGCCGGTGCGGGTGGCCACGGTCAGCCGGGTGCCGCGCGGCAGCCGGGCCCGGACCGTGTCGAGGGTGCCGTGGCCGACCCGCAGCACCGTGCACGGGTTGAGCAGCCGGTGCGACTCGCGACGCTCGTACGCCGCCAGCGCGTTCTTCACCGAGCAGTGCGTGCTCGCGTCCACCCCGAGCGCAGCCAGCACGGCCACGATCGTCTCCTCCGGCACGGGCACTTCCGTATCCGCGGTCGGGCGGTACGTCACGTCCACGCCGTACAACCCGGCCAGCCGTACCCGGTCCATCGGGCCTCCGTCCTCACAGTGGGTGCACACACCCCTACCCCGGGGCGCCCCCCTCCTACCCCGCCCCGGGGGTCTCACCCGCGCGGAACCGCCGCCGGCGCGGGCGAACAGGGGCCGGTCGGGGAGATCCCTCCGGGTGGCTGGTCGGGAAAACCCCACCACGAGGACGCCGGAGAGCGCCATGGTTCGCGCGGCCCGCGCTTCGTAGCTTCGAAGCGTGGACGAATACGGAGCGAGCCCGATGACCAGCCCGACGACGAGCACGCCGAGCATGCCGGTCGGCACGGCGACAGGCACCGCGACAGGCACCGCGACAGGCACCGCGACCCACGCGGTGGAACTGCGCGGTGTGCGCCGGACCTACGGCCGGGGCGACGCGGCGGTGCACGCGCTGCGCGGGGTCGATCTGGCGCTGCCGCGCGGCAGTTTCACCGCGGTCATGGGGCCGTCCGGCTCCGGCAAGAGCACCTTCCTCCAGTGCGCGGCCGGCCTGGACCGCCCGTCGGGCGGCTCGGTGCTGCTCGGCGGCGAGGAGATCACCGGACTGAGCGAGAACAAGCTGACCCGGCTGCGCCGCAGCCGGATCGGCTTCGTCTTCCAGTCGTTCAACCTGCTGCCGTCCCTCACCGTCCAGCAGAACGTACTGCTGCCGCAGCGCCTGGCCGGGCAGCGCCCCGACCGGCGCCGGGCCGCGGCGATGCTGGCGCGGGTCGGCCTGGACGGGTACGGCAGGCGCCGTCCCGGCCAGCTCTCCGGCGGGCAGCAGCAGCGCGTGGCGATCGCCCGTGCGCTGGTGACCAGCCCGGAGGTGATCTTCGCGGACGAGCCGACCGGCGCGCTCGACACGGGTACGGCCCGCGACATCCTGGCGCTGATGCGGCAGGCGGTCGACGGCGGCCTGGACGGTTCCGGCCCGGCCGCGACGGTGGTGATGGTGACGCACGACCCGGTCGCCGCGTCGTACGCCGACCGGGTGCTCTTCCTGGCCGACGGGAACCTCGCGGGCGAGCTGGTCGCGCCCGACCCGACGGCCGTCGCGGACCGGATGGTCGCGCTCACCTCGCGGACCGGCGGGCCCGGCCGCGGTACCGACGGCCGGGCCCACCGGGACTCCGTGGCCGAGGCCGCCCGCGCCACCCGGGGGAGGGTGGCGTGAACGGCCTCGCCCGCGCCTCCGTACGCTTCCGGCCCGCGTCCTTCGTCGGCACGTTCGTCGCGCTGCTCTTCGCGGCCGCCGTGGTCACCGCGTGCGGCACCCTGCTCCAGACCGGCCTGACCGCGCACGTGCCGCCGGTCCGGTACGCCCACGTGCCGGTCGTGGTCGCGGCCGACCCGCAGGCCCACATCACCACCGGGCACGGCGACAACCAGGACTCCGACTCCGAGCCGCTCACCGACCAGCCCCGGCTCGCCACGAGCATGGCCGCCCGGATCGCCGCCCGCCCGGGCGTGGCCGCGGCCGTCCCCGACATCGCGTTCCCGGTGGGCGCGGCCCACCAGGGCGGCTCGGGCGCCGCGGGTGCGGGTGCGGGTGCCGGTTCGGCGGCCGGCCTGCCGCAACTGACCGGCCGGGACTGGTCCGCGCACCTGATCTCCCAGCCCCCCGCATCCTCTTCCGGTACGACCCCCGCCGATACGGCCCCCTCCGGTACGGCCGCCGGTGGCACGGCTCACGCGCCCGGCGCGGGCGAGGTCGTGCTCGACGCCGGCACCGCCCGCGCGGCCCACGTCTCCGTCGGGGACACCCTGACGCTGACCGCGCCCGGCCGGACCGCCGCCTACCGCGTCTCCGGGCTGGTCCCCGCCGACCGCTCGGCCGGCCCCACCGCGTACTTCGCCGACTCCGTCGCCGGTCCGCTCTCCGGCCACCCCGGCCGGGCGGACGCCATCGCGGTCTTCCCGAAGCCGGGCGTCGGCACGGACGCGCTGGCCGACCAGGCCCGGCACGCCGTCGGCGGCCACGCGAAGGTGCGCACCGGCGACGACCGGGGCGCGGCCGAGCAGCCGCAGCTCGCCGAGGCCAAGGAGATGATGACCGCGATCGGCGGCTCCTTCGGCGGGATCGCCACGGCCACGGCCGTGTTCGTGGTGATGGGCACCGTCGCTCTCGCCGTCGGCCAGCGCTCCCGGGAGATCGCGCTGCTGCGCGCGATCGGCGCCACCCCGCGGCAGATCCGCAGGACCGTCGCGACCGAGGCGCTGCTGGTCGCCCCGCTCGCGGGCGCCGCCGGGATCTGGCCCGGCGTCGAACTGGCCCGCTGCTGGCTGCGCCAGCTCGTCCACAAGGACGCGGTGCCGCACGGCGTGACCCTGTCCGTGGGCTGGATTCCGATGGTGGTCGCGGTCGGCGCCGGCCTGCTCGGGTCGCTCGTGGCCGGCTACCTCGCCGCGCGCCGCCCGTCGAAGGCCCGGCCCAGCGAGGCACTGGGCGAGGCCGCGGTGGAACGCCGCCGGCCCGGCGTGATCCGTACCGTGCTGGGTGTGGCCGCGGTGGTCGGCGGCTGCTTCCTGGCCGCGGTCGCCGCCCACGAGACCGGCGACGACGCCGCCTCGGTGGCACTCGGCGTCGTGTTCAGCCTCATGGCCGGAGTGGCCTTCCTCGGTCCGGTGGTGGCGTGGCTCGCCGCGTCCCTGCTGGGGCTGCCGCTGCGGGCGTCCGGCTCGGTCTCCGGGATGCTGGCCGCCGCCAACACCCGTGCCGCCGCGCGCCGGTTGGCCGCCGCGATCACCCCGATCGCACTGGTCACCGCCTTCTGCGGCACCCTGCTGTGCATGCAGGGGTCGATCACTCACGCCACGTCCCGGCAGATCCACCAGGCGGTCGTCGCGGACCAGGTGGTCGGCTCCGACGGCGCCGGACTGCCGGCCGCCACCGCCGACCGCGCCGCCGCGCTGCACGGCGTGGACACCGCGGTCGGCGTCCTGCGCACCGGCGCGCTCATCCGGGAGAGCGGGGCACTGGACTCGGAGAACCTGATCGGCGTCTCCGGCGACCCCGCCGCCCTGCCCAAGGTGCTCCAACTCGGCTTGAAGAGCGGCTCGCTGGCCGACCTCACCGGCGACGGCGGTACGGTCGCGGTCGACACGCTGCTGGCCGGCAGCGCCCACGTGAAGGTCGGCGGCCACCTCTCGCTCTGGCTCGGCGACGGCACCCAGGTCCGGCCCAAGGTGGTCGCCGTCTACGAACGGGGCCTCGGGATGGGCCAGTTGCTCATGCCGCGCGCCGCGGTCGCCGCACACGCGAAAACGGCGTACGACGCGCAGGTGCTCGTGCACGACGCGCCCGGCGCCGACCCGGCCGCCGTGCAACGGGAGTTGGCCGGGCTCGGGGTGCCCGGGCTCACCGTCACCGACCGGGCCGGATACCGCGCGCAGGCCGACAAGAACCTCGAACTCAACGCCTGGTCCAACCAGGTGATGGCCGCCGTGCTCGGCGGGTTCGCGACCGTCGCCGCCGCCAACACCCTGGTGATGACGGTCCTCGACCGGCGCCGTGAGATCGCGCTGCTGCGGCTGGCGGGCACGACCCGGCGGCAGGTGCTCGGGATGATGCGCTGGGAGGCGCTGGTCGTCGCCGCGGGCGGGCTCGTCATCGGCGGGGCGATCGCGTGGATCACCCTCGTGCCGATCGCCCGCGGGCTGACGGGCGCGAGCCCGTACGTGCCGCCGGGCACCGCCGGCGGCATCGTGGGGGGTGCGCTGGTGCTGGCCCTGGCCGCCACCGCCCTTCCCACCCGGGCGCTCCTGCGGCGTCCCGCGGCGACGGCTCCGCCCGAGTAGCGCCGCCCGGCCGGTTCCCCGCCCGGCCCCCACCGGGCGGGAGACGGGAACGAGACGGGAACCGTAACGGCGGCCCCCCGCGGGATGACTCACGCGGAAACGGACATTGGCGCCCGGAGATGGGCATTCCGCGTTCGTGCCGCGTTACGGCACACGTCACTTCCGCTGCCAAGCATCCCCGTGGGTGCCCCACGCCCGGGGCCGCTCGTACGCCTCAGCCTCCCCACGGGGGAACGAAATGCCCGCACCCGAGCCCGCCCGAACCCCTCCCCACGTCGACCGCCGCACCCTGCTGATCGCCTCCGGTACCGGCCTCGCGGCAGCGGGAGGCGCCGCCGCCTGGCTGTTCGGCCCCGGCTCCGACCGGGCCAGCGCCCGGGCGGCCACGGCGCCGACCGCTTCCGTGTCCGTCTCCACCCCGAGCACCGCGACCAACGCCACCACGGCGGCCCCGACGGCGCCGACGACCAGCGGGACCACCCTGCACTCCGTGGCCACCCCCACCGGCAGGGGCTCGTACCGCCGGCTCACCGACGGCCCCGGGTGGAAGCGGGTGGTCCGCGCCGACCTCGCCCCCGCGCACCCCGGCCGCGCGGACCGCCGTACCGCGATCGCCGCGTTCGTCCAACTCACCGACCTGCACGTGATGGACGTGCAGTCGCCGCTGCGGATGGAGTGGATGCGCGAGCACGGCCCGCACGACTGGCGCCCGCACGAGGCGCTGTCCGTACTGAGCACGCTCTCGCTCATCGACCGGGTGAACAGCCTGCGCGGCGGCCCGGTCACCGGCCACCCGCTGTCGTTCGCGATCACCACCGGCGACAACACCGACAACAACTCCACGATGGAGCTGGACTGGTTCCTCACCGCGATGAGCGGCGGCCGGATCGACCCCAACACCGGTGACCCGCAAGCCTTCGAGGGCATCCAGAACTCCGGGCTGCCGCTGTTCTGGCAGCCGGAGAGCGCCCGCACCGACGCCGACAAGAAGCTCGGCTTCCCGCACCTGCCCGGCTATCTGTCCGCCGCGATGCGCCCGCTCACCGCGCCCGGGCTGAAGATCCCGTGGTACTCGACGGTCGGCAACCACGACGCCCTGTTCAGCGGTGCCTACCGGTCCGGCCCGCACGGGTCGTTCGCCGGGCAGATCGCGGTCGGCGACCGCAAGTTGGAGCAGGTGCCGCACGCCGACATGCTGCGCGTGTACAAGGCCGTCAACGCGCAGCAGGACCCGGACGGCACGCTGGTGCGCGAGGTGCTCCAGCACTACGCCCGCACCGCGCGCACGGTCACCCCGGACGTGCGCCGCGCCCCCTTCACCCCGCAGGAGTACCTGGCCGCGCACCTCGACCCGCGCCGTACGGGCGCCGGTCCGGTCGGTCACGGCTACGCCGCCGAGGGCGTGGACGCCGACCACATGTACTACAGCTTCCCGGTCGCCGACGGCGTGCTCGGCATCAGCCTGGACACCACCGACCGGGGCGGCTCGTTCCTCGGCTCGATCGGCTCCGAGCAACTCGCCTGGCTGGGGCGCACCTTGGCCGCACACGAGGACCAGCACATCCTGGTCTTCAGCCACCACGCCGCCCACAGCATGACGAACCTGCGCACCGACCCGGCCCGCCCGCGCGAGAAGCGGCACAGCGGCGCGGAGTTGACCGCGCTGCTGAAGAAGCACCCGAACGTGCTGGCCTGGATCAACGGGCACAGCCACCACAACCGGATCGACCCGCGCGGCACCTTCTGGGAGGTCAACACCGCCTCCCACGTGGACTATCCGCAGCTCGGCCGGGTCATCGAGATCGTCGACAACCACGACGGGACACTGTCGCTGATCACCACGCTGATCGAGTCCGCGGCGCCGCACCGGACCGACTTCCACGATCTGTCGACCGGCGGACTGGCCTCCCTGTACCGGGAGTTGGCCTTCAACGCGCCCGGCGCCGACATCTCCTCGGCGAGCGGTGTCGCACACGACCGCAACGCCGAGTTGCTGCTCAGGAAGCGGTGAGGACGGTGCAGGCGCGCCGAGGGGCCGGACGGGAGCCGCTCAGCGCGGGGTGACCACCACGTAGGCGGCCGGGTCGAGTTCGCAGGACGCCATCAGCGCGGTCCTGACCACGGCCGCCTGCAGTTCCATCGCGTCGTGCAGTTTGGCGGGGGACAGGAACACCATCGTGATGCCCAGCGCCTCCAGGTGCTCGCGCTGCCGGGCGTAGTGGGACCACAGCGCGTCGTCGTCCGGGTCGAGGCAGACCGCGACGCCGTGCTCGGGCCAGAACGCGTCCACCCCGCCCAGCGGCGGGCCGCCGGGCAGCCGCAGGTCCACGTTCCATACCGGGTCGGGCAGTTGGTGGCAGTGCACCATCATGTACAGCCGCTGCTCGGCCATCGCGCGGTCCTCGCTGCGCAGCACGTCCACCGCGCGCCGCACCTGCGGGCGGGCCAGCAGTCCGGCCCGGGACAACTCCCGCAGTACGGCGGTGCCGTCGCAGTACCCGGACCGCACCGCCTCGGAGAGCAGCGCGCGTACGGCGTCGGTGTCGTCGAGTTCGGCGACGGCGTCGGCCACCGCGCGCGGCACCGGAGCGCAGGGCAGCCCCACCACGTCCAGTGGGCGCGGCAGTTCGCGGGTGCGGTGCACGCTGACATCACCCGCGTCGCGCAACCGCCGTTGCCACGGCACGAGCACGTCGATCACCGGGAGGCCGATCAGCGGGGGCACCGACGCGAAGTGGTACAGCGCGAGCGCGGCGAGCCCCGTCACCATCGCCTCCCGGCCGCCGCCGACCGGGCCGGGGCCGCCCGGATCGCGGCCCGCGTACAGCAGCGCGGCCCGTACGCGTTCCTCGCTGCTGGGTGGACCGGAGTGCAGCAGGCACACCTGCGGCAGGATCTGCTGCCAACGGCCGCCCGGGCGGCAGCGGTCGGCGATCTCGGCCGCGGTCAGGCCGAGTTCACGAAGCTGACGGAACGTCAGTACGGTCTCGTCGCAGTCGTCGAGGCGGTCCAGGGCGTGGGGGGTGAGGTCGTTCGCGTTCATGGCCGAGTGTTTCCCGCAGAACGGGTGGTTACTAACCGTTGTTACACGCTCGTTGACAAACCAGGACAACGCCGGGCTAAAGTCCCGCCCCGCACCTGCCGAGCTCCTCCCCTCCCCGCCACCCGAGTGAACGTTCCTCCACCCCCTCGGCCACGACGACGCAGCCGTGACCCCCCAGCCCCAGCCCCCAGCCCCCGCGCCCCAAGGGGGCGCGGGGAACTGCGCGCTCAGCCCACCACCGCGGCGCGCCGGGCCCGCAAGCCAAGCCCCCGCGGCGAGTTGACCCGCCCGCCGAAAGCTTCCGCGGGCGAGCCGGCCCACCCGGCGAAAGCTTCAGCGGCGGGCGTCGCACTCCTGCGCACGAACAGCCCGTGCCAGGTCGTCTCGGCCCTCAAGGACGAGACGCCGCAGCGCGGGAGCCGCTTCGCTCCGTTCGGAGAGCCACTCGTCGGTCGCCGCGAGGACGAGGGAACCCTGCTGGAGGGAGGGGTAGAGCCCGCGCACGACATCCATCGCGATCTCGATCGACCGCTCGGCCCAGACCCGTTCGATCGCGGCGAAGTAGGGAGCGACGTAGGGCTCGCCCAAGTCCCGTTGCCCGGGCTGGGAGAACCCCGCGATGGTCGCTTCGACGAGCGCGTTGGACAGGGCGTCGGACTCGACCACGGAGGCCCAGGCGGCAGCCTTGACCTCGGGGTCGGGCCGGGCCGCGAGGCACCGCACCTCGTGCCGGTTCCCGGACGCGGTGTCGTCCCTGGCCCGCTCCGCGGCGATCACGTCCGCGCCGGCCACGCCCTCGGCCGTGAGGGCCTCCAGGAACGTCCACCGCAGCTCCTGGTCGACATCGAGCCCGTCGATCTTCGCGGACCCGTCCAACAGCCCCTGCAGCAGCTGCAGATCGGCCGCCGAGGAGGAGACCGCCGCGAAGAAGCGGGCCCACGCCAGCTGGTGGCCGCTGCCCGGCTCGGCCAGCCGCAACTCGTGCAGCGCGCCCTCCGAAAGGGCCGCGCCCGCCTCCGCGCGCGCGTCCGGCGCCACGTAGTGGACCAGCGCGGTCCGCGCCTGGAGGTGCAGGGTCTGGAGGACCCCGATGTCGCTCTCCTGCCCGGCGAAACGCAGCACCAGGTCCAGGTAGTCCCGCGCGGGCATCAACGCGTCCCTGGTCAGGTTCCACACCGCCGACCAGGCCAGCGCCCGCGCGAGCGGGTCCGCGAGGTCGCCGAGCCGCTCGCGGAGGGTGGCCAGCGAGACCTCGTCGAAACGGGTCTTGGCGTACGTCAGGTCGTCGTCGTTGACCAGCACCAGATCCGGCCGCGGCTGCCCGGCCAGCTCGGCCACCGACGTGGACGGCCCGGCCACGTCGGCCTCCGCGCGGGCGTAGCGCTCCAACGTGCCGTCGGGCGTGCGCCGGTACAGGCCCACCGCGACCCGGTGCGGGCGCAGCCGCGGCTGCGAGCCGTCCGCGGTCTGCGCCACCGACAGCTCGGTGATCCGGTCCTGCGCGTCACAGACCACCTGCGGAGTCAGCGAGTTGACGCCCGCGGTCTCCAGCCACGCCGCCGACCAGGCGGCCATGTCCCGGCCCGAGGTCTCCGCGAGCACCGACAGCAGGTCCGCCAGCGTGGTGTTGCCGTACGCGTTCCGCTTGAAGTACCGCCGGGCCGCCTCCAGGAACGCCTCCCGCCCCACGTACGCGACGAGTTGCTTGAGCACCGAGGCGCCCTTGGAGTACGTGATCCCGTCGAAGTTGAGCTTCGCCGCCTCCAGGTCCGGGATGTCGGCCACCACCGGGTGGGTGGAGGGGAGTTGGTCGGCCCGGTAGGCCCACGCCTTGCGGCGGTTGGCGAAGGTGATCCACCCCTCGGTGAACTCGGTCGCCTCCACCTGCGCGAAGGCGCCCATGAAGTCGGCGAACGACTCCTTGAGCCACAGGTCGTCCCACCACCGCATGGTGACCAGGTCGCCGAACCACATGTGCGCCATCTCGTGCAGGATGACGTTCGCCCGGTGCTCGTACGACGTCCGCGTCACCTTCCCGCGGAAGACGTACTCCTCGCGGAACGTGACGCACCCGGGGTTCTCCATCGCGCCGAGGTTGTACTCCGGCACGAACGCCTGGTCGTACTTCCCGAACGGGTACGGGTAGTCGAAGTTCTCGTGGAAGAAGTCCAGCCCGCGCTTGGTGACGTCGAAGATCGCGTCGGCGTCGAAGTGCCGGGCCAGCGAGCGGCGGCACAGCGCGGACAGCGGGATGTCCAGCACCGCGCCGTCGGGGTGCGTGCGCGCGTAGTGGTCGTGCTCCACGTGGTACGGCCCCGCGACCACCGCGGTGATGTAGGTGGAGATCGGCTGGGTCGGCACGAACGCGGTGGTGGCGCCGCCGCCCTCGGCCGGCGTCGGGTCACCGTCCGCCGCGCCGTTGCTGAGCACCGTCCAGCCCTCGGGCGCGGTCACCCGGAAGGAGAACGGCGCCTTCAGGTCCGGCTGTTCGAAGTTCGCGAACACCCGCCGGGAGTCGGCCGGTTCGTACTGCGTGTAGAGGTAGACCTCGCCGTCCTCGGGGTCCTCGAAGCGGTGCAGGCCCTCGCCGGTCCGGCTGAAGGCACACCGCGCGTCCACCACCAGGGTGTTGCGCTCGGCCAGGTCGTCCAGCGCGATCCGCGCCCCGTCGAAGACCGCCGCCGGGTCCAGCTCCCGGCCGTTGAGCCGCACCGACGTCACCGAGGGCGCGATCAGGTCGGCGAAGGTCGAGGCACCCGGCCGCGCGCAGCGGAAGTCGATCACCGTGGTCGACCGGAAGGTGCGCGGTTCGCCCGCGGCGGCCGGCCCGACCGCGGAGCGCACGTCCAGCGCCACGTCGTACCGCTCCACGGACAGGATCGCGGCCCGCTCGCGGGCCTCCTCACGGCTCAGGTTCTCGCCGGGCACGTGGCGGCTCCTCTCAGTCATGGCACTCCTGCCGGTGGACGCGCCGGATCGCGGCGCCCTGGCATCCTCCCACGGCCCCTGCGAGGTGGCAGCGGGGAATGACCCGGGGTGCGGAGCGCGTTGTACGTCTGGGTGGAAGGTGTCGCCCGACGACCGCCGACCGCCCGTCCCTGACACGATGTTGTGAACGAGGAGCATGCCGTGACCGCGACCGCCGCTGAGAAGACCCCAGCCGATTTCTGGTTCGACCCGCTGTGCCCCTGGGCCTGGATGACCTCCCGCTGGATGCTGGAGGTGGAGAAGGTCCGCCCGGTCGAGGTGCGCTGGCACGTGATGAGCCTCGCGGTGCTCAACGAGGACAAGCTCGACACCCTCCCGGAGCAGTACTCCACCTTCCTGCGCGAGGCATGGGGCCCGGTCCGGGTCGTCATCGCCGCCCAGGAACTGCACGGCGACGCCGTGGTCGGCCCGCTCTACACCGCGCTCGGCACCCGCTTCCACAACCAGGCGAAGCCCAAGACCCGCGAGACCATCGTGGAGGCCCTGGAGGAGGTCGGCCTGCCCGCGTCGCTCGCGGACCACGCGGACTCCGACGAGTACGACACACAGCTGCGCGCCTCCCACAAGGAGGGCATCGACAAGGTCGGCCAGGAGGTCGGCACCCCGGTGATCGCCGTCCCCGGCGCCGACGGCGAGCAGATCGCCTTCTTCGGCCCGGTCGTCACCCCCGCGCCCAAGGGCGAGGAGGCGGCCCAACTGTGGGACGGCACCTTGATGGTCGCCGCGATCCCGGGTTTCTACGAGATCAAGCGCACCCGCACCCAGGGCCCGATCTTCGACTAGGAGCACCCGCCCCGCCATGCCGCACCTCGCCCTGACGGCCCTGGTCGTACGCGACTACGACGAGGCCCTCGACTTCTACACCCGCGCCCTCGGCTTCGAGCTGCGCGAGGACAGCCCGCGTGGCGACGGCAGCCGCTGGGTGGTCGTCGCGCCGCCCGGCGCCCGGGAGTCGGCCCTGCTGCTGGCCCGCGCCGCCACCCCCGCGCAGGCCGAGCGGATCGGCGACCAGAGCGGCGGCCGGGTCGGCTTCTTCCTCCACACCGACGACTTCGCCCGCGACCACGCCCGGATGGCCGCGGAAGGCGTCGTGTTCGAGGAGCCGCCCCGGCGCGAGCCGTACGGCACGGTTGCCGTCTTCCGCGACCTGTACGGCAACCGCTGGGACCTGCTCCAGCCCGCGTAGCGCGGAAACGCGCCTTGGTGGAACCCCACAGCGCCCGCAGCGTACGGGGCGGCCTCGCACCGGCCGCCCCGTACCCGTGTCCGCGGGTCTTCATGGCGTGACGAGTCTCACGTGAGCTGCTGAAAGGGCGTACGGCGACGGGCCGGTGGGGGAGGGGCGGTGGGGCTCGGGTCGCGGGTGAAGCCTCCAAGGGCGGCCGCCGCGCTTTGTCGAGGTCCGACGATGATCAACGCGCGGGTGCTGCGCTAGCGTCGCGATGTCCCGACCGCCCTCGCACCCTCGCGGAGTCACCCATGAGCACCGCCGCTTCCTCGGCCCCCGGCACCGTACTCGCCGATCTGCTGCCCGCCTCCTCGGTCAACCGGGCCCGGCTGCGGGACGCCGCGCTCGTGGTCGGCGGCGCCGTGCTCACCGGTCTGGCCGCGCAGATCTCGGTGCCCGTGCCGGGGTCGCCCGTGCCGGTCACCGGGCAGACCTTCGCGGCGTTGCTGGTCGGCACCGCGCTCGGCGCCCGCCGCGGCTTCGCCGCCCTCGGGTTGTACGCGGTCGCGGGGGTCGCCGGGCTGCCCTGGTTCGCGGAGGGCAGCTCCGGCTGGTCCATGCCCACGTTCGGCTACATCCTCGGGATGATGCTCGCCTCCGCGGTCGTCGGTGCGCTCGCCCGCCGCGGCGGTGACCGTACGGTGCTGCGTACCGCCGGCGTCATGGTGCTCGGCTCCGCCGTCGTCTACGCGGTCGGCGTGCCCTACCTCGCGCACGCCGCCCACCTCTCCACCGCCGACGCCCTCCGGCTCGGCCTGCGCCCCTACCTGCTCGGCGACGCGCTCAAGGCCGCCCTCGCGATGGGCTTCCTCCCCGCGGTGTGGCGCGCCCTCGACCGCTGAGGAAGAAGGGTGCCCCTGACCCCCCGGGGTGCCCGGTGCTGTCGGTCCAGGGACCACCTGCCGGTGGGGGTTTGTCGCGCAGTGCCCCTTTGGGGCGAGGCCTTCCTCCGCGGAAGGAGCCGAGCATTGCCAGGGGCGCGGGGAACTGCGCGACCAGCCCTCCACCGGCAGGTGGTCCCGGGGGCGACCGGGCGGGGCACCCCGGGGGGTGGAAGAATCACCGCATGCGCGTCTACCTCGGCTCGGATCACGCCGGCTTCGAACTCAAGAACCACCTCGTCGAGTGGCTGAAGGCCAACGGGCACGAGCCCGTGGACTGCGGTCCGCAGATCTACGACGCGGTGGACGACTACCCCCCGTTCTGCCTGCGCGCGGCGAGCCGTACGGTCGCCGACCCCGGCACCCTGGGCATCGTGATCGGCGGCTCGGGCAATGGCGAGCAGATCGCCGCGAACAAGGTGAAGGGCGTCCGCGCCGCACTCGCGTGGAGCGAGCAGACCGCCTCGCTCGCCCGCCAGCACAACAACGCCAACGTGCTGAGCATCGGCGCCCGCATGCACACGCAGGAGGAGGCGCTGAAGTTCGCCGAGGTCTTCCTCGCCACGCCGTACTCGCAGGAAGAGCGCCACCAGCGCCGGATCGACATGCTCGACGCCTACGAGGCGACCGGCGAGCTCCCCCCGATCCCGGCCCACCACCCGCAGCAGGACTGACACCGCACAGCGGGACCGACACCACACGGCAGGACCGACACCACCGATGCCCGAGGGCCACACGATCCACCGGCTGGCACAGGAGTGCCTGGAGCGGTTCGCCGGTCGGCCGACCCGGGTCGGCAGCCCGCAGGGCAAGTTCGCCGACAGCGCGGCGCTGCTGGACGGCGCCGTGCTGGAGGGCGTGGACGCGCACGGCAAGCACCTGTTCCTCGGCTTCGAGGGGCGGGGCTGGGTGCACATCCACCTCGGCCTGATCGGGAAGATCGCGTTCGACGGGGACGCGGTGACCGACACCGTACGGCTGCGGCTGGTCGGCGGCCGGCACGGCGACCAGGCGATGAACCTGCGCGGCCCGGCCGCCTGCGAGCTGATCACCGGCGGCGAGAAGCAGGCGGTACACGACCGGCTCGGCCCCGACCCGCTGCGCGCGGGCGACGACCCCGGCCGCGCCTACGCCCGTATCTCCCGCTCCCGGATCTCCGTCGCCGCGCTGCTGATGGACCAGAAGGTGCTCGCCGGGGTCGGCAACGTCTACCGCGCGGAGGCGCTCTTCCGGCACGGCGTCGACCCGTTCCTGCCCGGCCGGGCGCTGTCCCGCCCGCTGTGGGACGCGATGTGGGCCGACCTGGTCGTGCTGATGCGCGAGGGCGTGCGCACCAACCGGATCGACACGGTGCGCCCCGAGCACGAACCGGAGGCCATGGGGCGCCCGCCGCGCCGCGACGACCACGGCGGCGAGGTCTACGTCTACCGCCGTACCGGGCAGCCGTGCCTGATCTGCGGCACCGAGGTGCGCACCCGGCCGCTCGCGAACCGCAACCTCTTCTGGTGCCCCACCTGCCAGCCGCCGGCGCCCGAGTCCGCGCTTACCGCCGACCGCTGAGCGCGCACGTCCGACGGCCGAGCCGGGCGAGCCGCCGAGCCCCGCGGGCCGTTGAGCCCGCCGGACCGCCGCGCCTCGTGGACCGCCGAACCCGGTAGACCACGGAACCCGGTCCCGTACGGGCATCCGGCCGCGGTCAGTCCACCGGGACGCCCTGCGGCGACTTGATCCGCTTCATGATCATCTGCGAGTTCACGTCGGAGACCCCCGGCAGCGCGATCAGCTTGTCGGTCCAGAACCTCTCGTACGCGTCGGAGTCCGCCACCGCGATGCGCAGCAGGCAGCCCGGCGCACCGTAGAGCCGGTACGCCTCCACCACGTCGGGCGTCGACTGCACCTCGGCCTCGAACGCGGCGACCGAGTCGCGGTCGCGGTGCACCTCGACCGACGCGAAGACCTCGAAGCCCCGGCCGACCGCGGCCGGTTCGACCACCGCGCGGTAGGTCTGGATCACTCCGTCGTCCTCCAACTGCCGCACCCGGCGCAGGCAGGGGGAGGGGGTCAGGCCCACCCGCTGGGCCAGTTCCTGGTTGGTCAGCCGGCCGTCGGCCTGGAGCTCGCGCAAGATACTTCTGTCGATGGCATCCATAAGAGGGATTCCTACCACGATATGGCGGACTGCCGATCGGTATTAGCAATCATATGGCAGGTCTACGCGCATATCATTGTGCTGGGGAATGCCGTGCGCCCGGGGAGGCGCGACACCAGTCAGGGAGGCTGCGCATCGTGCGTCACGTCGTGGTCATCAGCACCGGGGGAACCATCGCCAGCCGCTGGCAGGGCGACGGATACGCGGCCGAGGCCGCCGGACAGGAAGTACTCGCCGCGGGCGCCGTGCCCGAGGGGGTGGACGTGAGCGTGGTGGACCTGTTCACCGTGAACAGCTCGCGGCTCACCACCGCCCACCAACTGAGGCTGCTGCACGCCGTGCACGAGGCGCTCGCCGATCCCGGCGTGGACGGCGTCGTGGTCACCCACGGCACCGACACCCTGGAGGAGTCCGCCTTCTTCCTCGACCTGTTCCACCACGACCGCCGCCCGGTCGTGCTCACCGGCGCCCAGAAGCCGCTGGACGCCGAGGACGGGGACGCGGCGGGCAATCTCTACGACGCCCTGCTGACCGCCGCCTCCGGCCGCGACATCGGCGCCGTGATCGTCTTCGGCGGGCAGGTGTACGCCGCCCGGGGCACCGTCAAGAAGCACACCGTGGACGCCCACGCCTTCGGCGATCCGGACGGACTGCCGCTCGGCCGACTGGAGTTCGGCCGGGTGAGCTGGGGCCGCCGCCGCCCGCGGCCGGTCCCGCTGCCGATGCCTGCGGTGGACGCGGTCGGCCCCCGGGTCGACATCCTCACCCACCACAGCGACGCCGACGCGGTGCTGCTGAACGCCGCTCTCGCGGCCGGCGCCCGTGGCCTGGTGGTGGCCGGCACCGGCGCGGGCAACGCGAACCCCGAAGTCGCCGCCGCGGTGCGCGAAGCCGTCGCCGACGGCGTGCTGGTGCTGGTCAGCACCAGGGTCGCCGCGGGGGCCGTCGCGCCGCTGTACACCGGTGGCGGGGCGGTCGACCTGGTCGCCGCCGGTGCACGGCTGGCCGGTTCGCTGCGCCCCGCCCAGGCCCGGATCGCGGTGCTGGCCGCGCTGCTGGCCACCCCCGAGGGCGAGGACGCCGGGCAGACCCTGGACGCGATCCTGCGGGCCGCCCCGCAGGCGCTGCGGGCGTCAGAGCTTTATCTGGTTGATGGTGTCGGCCACTGAGTTGAGGAAGCGGTTGATGTCCGGCGCCATGTTCGTCGAGGCCAGGAAGAACCCGAACAGCGCGGCCACGATGGCCGGTCCGGGCTTTATGGACTTCGAACGGATCATCACGACCAGCACGATCGCCAGCAGCAGTGCGGCAGACAGGGAGATAACCATGACGGATCACTTCCTCTTTCGGTAATGCCGGTCCGGGGACCGCGCCGCCGCCCCCGCCTCGCCCGTTCCCATGGTGCCATCAGCCACGGACACAGGAGACGTGTCTGGACCCATAGTCCCATTCCCGTGGGCTAGTCCCGGCACACCACGAGCAACGCCCTGTCGTCGTTGACGTCTTTGGCGACCGCCTCGATCAACCGCCAAGCGGAGCCCCGGAATCCGCCTGCCACCAGGCGGTCCGCCTCGCCGATCAGCCGGTCCATGCCCTCGGAGATCTCCCGGTCCGGGGTCTCCACCAGGCCGTCGGTGAACAGCATCAGCACGTCACCCGACCCCAACGTGCCCTTGACGCCATGGAATTCGGCCCCGTCGTACACCCCCAGCAGGGGCCCTTCGGCCGCCATCTCCTCCCAACGGCCGGTCCCCGCGTGCAGTTGCACCCCCGGCAGGTGGCCCGCCGACAGCAACTCGTAGTCGCCGCTCTCCAGATCGAGCACCAGGTGCACCGAAGTGGCGAAGCCCTCCTCCCAGTTCTGCCGCAGCAGGTAGCCGTTGGCCGCGCCGAGGAACGCGTGCGACGGCAGCGAGCCCAGCAGCCCGCCGAACGCCCCGGACAGCAGCAGCGAGCGGGACGCCGCGTCCATGCCCTTGCCGGACACGTCGGTGAGCACCGCCTCCAGCACCCGGCCGTCCGAACTGCGGGTGGCGACCACGAAGTCACCGGAGAAGGACTGCCCGCCGGCCGGGCGCAGCGCCATCTCCGCGTGCCACCCGCCGGGCAGCCGCGGCAGCCGGCTCTGCACCCTGATCCGCTCGCGCAGGTCGAAGAGCATGCTGTGGCCGCGCCGCCAGGGCACCCCGACCCGCGCTCTGAACTGGGCTATCACCAGGCCGACCAGCGCCACCGCGGTGACCAGCAGCACCGTGCCCGGCGTCACCCGGCCCGGGCCCTCCCGGTAGGGGCCGAGCACCGCCGACTCCACCACCATCGCCAGCGCCGAGCCCGCGTAGAGCAGCAGCAGGCTCGCCGGGCGCAGCAGCAGCCCGCCGGCCAGGATCGGCAGCACCAGCGCCTCCGGCGGGCACCACACCGGCACGTTGACCGACGCGTACGCCAGGGCCGGGATCGCCACCGCCACCGCCGCCAGCCCGGCCCACTCCGAGGCGTCGCCCCTGAAGTAGTCGACCGCGGAACGGCGCACGGTCAACCGGGCCCGGTGCAGCCTTCTGCGCCACCGGAGCCCGAGCTCACCCTTTGCCGTCGCTTTATCCATGTCCCGGCGACCCTACCCACCGATTGCCGCGCCGTGCAGGGCGGATGGCCTGTGAGGTTGCGCGGGGCCGCAAGGACAGGGTGCCCACCGCGGCCCTGACGAGCAACGGGTCCGGCGGCGCGGAAATGTGTTCGCCGCAGTCCGCACCCGCCTGGTAGGGAGGGGGCATGACCATCGAACTGCGCGGCGCCGACCCGGACCAGTGGGACTACCTCTTCGACCGGGTGGTGCGCGCCTTCCACGCGAACCCCGACGCCGTCGAGGAGCGCGCCGGATGGCGCAGCGTCTTCGAGTTCGACCGGCTGACCACGGCCTGGGACGGCGACGAGGCGGTGGGCACCGCGGGCCTGCACTCGTTCCGGATGACCGTCCCCGGCGGCGAGTTGCTCGACGCCGCCGGCGTGACAATGGTCACCGTCCAGCCCACCCACACCCGGCGCGGCATCCTCACCTCGATGATGCGCCGCCAGCTCGACTCGCTGCACGACGGCGGCGAGTCCGTCGCGATCCTCACCGCCTCCGAGCCGGTCATCTACGGCCGCTTCGGATACGGCACCGCCACCCAGGAGTTGACCGGCACCGTCGACACCACCCGGGTCGCGTTCGCCGTCCCCAAGGGCACCGACGCGGTCCGGCTGCGGCTGGTGCAGCCCGCCGACCCCGCGGCGCTCGCCGCCTGCGAGGCGGTCTACGCCGACCTGGTGCCCGGGCGGGCCGGGATGCTCGCCCGGCAGCCGCACTGGGAGAACCTGCCGGTCGTCGACTCGCCCGCGGCCCGCCACGGCGCCGGCCCCCTGATGTGCGTCCTGGCCGAGACCGACGGCGAGGTACGCGGCTACGCCCGCTACGCCGTCGCGCACCGGTCCGTCGGCGGCGGCCGCGAAAGCACCGTCAACCTGCGGGACATCGCGGCCCTCGACCCGGTGACCTATGCCGCGTTGTGGCGCTACCTCGCCTCGATCGACCTCACCAGCGCGGTGCACTTCGACAACCGCCCGGTCGACGACCCGCTGCTGCACCTCGTCTCCGACCAGCGCCGCTGCGACCTCGGCGTGCTCGACAGCCTCCACCTGCGGCTGGTCGACGTCGGCGCCGCGCTGGCCGCCCGCGCCTACTCCGTCCCGGTCGACCTGGTGCTCGACGTCACCGACGCCTTCTGCCCCTGGAACGCCGGGCGCTGGCGGCTGACCGGCGACCCCAAGGGCGCGACCTGCGAGCGCACCACCGACCCGGCCGACCTCGCCCTCGACGTCAAGGACCTCGGCGCCGCCTACCTCGGCGGCCCCACCCTCCGCGCCATGTCCGGCGCCGGCCTGATCCAGGAACTGCGCCCCGGCGCCCTCCCCACAGCCTGCGACGCCTTCCACACCACCCCCGCCCCCTGGCTCCCCCACGGCTTCTGACCCGAAGCGCGGCTCCCCCTTGCTTCCCCCGGTGGGAGCCGCACCCCCTCAGGGGCGCGTGGGGGTACTCCCCCTGGCTCCGCCGGGGGTACCCCCACCCAGGCGAAGCCCTGGGGGAGAACGGCGCGAGCAACCACAGCGGCACCGCAGGGTGAACGTCAAGCCCAAGGGGCACCCACCAAAGGGGCGCGGGGAACTGCGCGACAAGCCACGACGGCACCGCGAGGTGAACGACAACCGCAAGGGGCGCCCACCCAGGGAGCGCGTGGGGATACTCCCCCTGGCTCCGCCGGGGGTACCCCCACCCAGGCGAACCTCTGGGGGAGAACGGCGCGGGACCCCCCCACCAAGAGGTGGTCCCTCAGCCGACAGCACCAGGCACCCCGGTGGGTCAGGGCGCCGGTGCCGACGCAACTGGAGCGGGCGACGGGAATCGAACCCGCGTAGCTAGTTTGGAAGACTAGGGCTCTACCATTGAGCTACGCCCGCGACGCCAAGATTCTGGCACACCGCATGGTAGCCGGTCGAACCGGCTCCGCGGCGGGCGTGAATACGGGCTGCCCGGGCGTACGGAGGCATGTACTCTACGTGTCGCACCAGCGGGGTGTGGCGCAGCTTGGTAGCGCGTCCGCTTTGGGAGCGGAAGGCCGTCGGTTCGAATCCGGCCACCCCGACCAGCAGTTACGTGGCCGTCGCGCGACGGCGCGATGGGAGGACGGCGAGCGCGCCGCGGATCGGGATCGACCCCGTCCGCGGCGTTTGGCACTACCGGTAGGATGGGCGGTCGGCGACCCGACGCGCGGCACCGATCGCGCGCAAGTGAGTGGCCCCCATCAACGTAAAGCCCCCAAGGAGACCCAACCGTGAAGAGCGCCGTCGAGACTCTGAACCCGACCCGGGTTCGACTCACTGTCGAGGTGCCCTTCGAGGAGCTCAAGCCCAGCCTCGACGCGGCGTACAAGAAGATCAACCAGCAGGTCACGGTGCCGGGCTTCCGCAAGGGCAAGATCCCTGCGCGCGTCATCGACCAGCGGTTCGGCCGTGGCGCGGTCCTCGAAGAGGCCATCAATGAGGCGCTGCCGAAGTTCTACACGGAGGCGGTCACCGAGGGTGAGCTCTCCGAGAGCGTGCTCGGCCAGCCCGACGTGGACATCACCGAGTTCAACGACGGCGACGAGCTGAAGTTCACCGCCGAGGTCGAGATCCGGCCGACCATCGAGATCCCGGACTACACCGGCATCGAGGTCACCGTGGACGCCGTCGAGGTGCCCGAGGAGGACGTCGACACCTCGCTGGAGCAGCTGCGCGACCGCTTCGCGACCACCACGCCGGTCGAGCGCGCCGCCGCCGAGGGCGACGTGGTCGTGGTCGACCTGCAGGCGTCGGTCGACGGCAACGTGCTGGACGACGGCGTCGCCACCGGCGTCAGCTACACCATCGGCTCCGGCCAGCTCCTCGACGGCATCGACGAGGCCGTCACCGGCCTGGAGAAGGGTGGCAGCGCCACCTTCACCTCCTCGCTGAGCGGCGGCACCGGCGCCGGCCAGGAGGCCGAGGTCAAGGTCGACGTCACCGACGTCCAGGCCCGCGAACTGCCCGAGCTGGACGACGAGTTCGCGCAGCTCGCGTCCGAGTTCGACACCCTGGAGGAGCTGCGGGCCGACTCCCGCAAGCGCCTTGAGCGGATCAAGTCCTACGACCAGGCCACCCAGGCCCAGGAGAAGGTGCTGGACGCGCTCATCGAGCTGACCGAGGTCCCGATCCCGGAGAAGCTGCTGGAGAGCGAGATCGAGACGCGCACCCACAACCTGGAGCACCACCAGTTCCCGGCGCTCGGCCTGAACTGGGACACGTACCTGGAGCGTGAGGGCAAGACCCGCGAGGAGTTCGACGCGGAGGTCTCCGAGCAGGCGGTCAAGGGCATCAAGACCCAGTTCATCCTGGACGAGTTGGTCAAGACCGAGAAGCTGTCGGTCAACCAGGAGGAGCTGACCGAGCACCTCATGCGCCGCGCGCAGTCCTCCGGCATGTCCCCCGAGCAGTTCGCGCAGGCCGTCGTCGAGGGCAACCAGGTGCAGCTTCTGGTCGGCGAGGTGGCCCGCGGCAAGGCGTTGGCCGTCGTCGTCGAGGCCGTCAAGGTCACCGACAGCAACGGCGAGGTCGTCGACCTGTCCGACGAGGAGGACGACGAGGACGAGGCCACCGCTGAGGCCGCCGACGGGGACGCCCCCGAGGCCGCTGAGGCCGGCGAGGACGCCCCCGAGGCATCCGAGGCCGCGGACTCCGCCGAGGCCGACAAGAGCTGACCTGAGGCTGCCTGAAGGGCACGGGGGACTGCCGCAGAAGGCGTTCGCCTCTCAGGGACGCGGGGAACCGCGCGACCGACCCACCACCGGCCGGCCACCACCGGCTGGTGGCGGGACCTCGCCGCGGGGGGCCGGGCCTACGGGCCGGGCTCGCCACGGTGCACGGTTGGTCGCGCGGTTCCCCGCGTCCCTTTTTCGGGCCCGCGGCCCGAACACCGGGCCCGGTCCGCCCGGGCGACCCGGGCGTTCCAAACCCGTACCGCGCGGCATGCGCTCACAGCGAACAGTCCCGCGTAGGGGATTGCTGGGCCCCACCTGCGCGTTAGGGTCCACAAGTAGGAGGGCAGGGGTGCGGCGAGGGTCAGCGGTCGCCTCCGGCCCGGACGAAGACCGTGACGGTTGCTTCGACCGTCCGACAACGAGCAGGTGGATACGTGACGACTACGATGCCTACCGCCGCCGGCGAGCCGAGCCCCGGCGGTCTCGGCGACCAGGTCTACAACCGACTGCTCGGCGAGCGCATCATCTTCCTCGGCCAGGCCGTCGACGACGACATCGCCAACAAGATCACCGCACAGCTGCTGCTCCTTGCGGCCGAGCCCGACAAGGACATCTTCCTCTACATCAACAGCCCCGGCGGCTCCGTGACCGCCGGCATGGCGATCTACGACACGATGCAGTTCATCAAGAACGACGTCGTCACCATCGCCATGGGCATGGCCGCCTCGATGGGCCAGTTCCTGCTCACCGCGGGCACCCCCGGCAAGCGCTTCGCGCTGCCCAACACCCGCATCCTGATGCACCAGCCCTCCGCGGGCCTCGGCGGCTCCGCCACCGACATCAAGATCCAGGCCGAGCAGCTGCTGCACACCAAGCGCCGGATGGCCGAGCTGATCGCCGAGCACTCCGGCCAGAGTTTCGAGCAGATCACCAAGGACTCCGACCGCGACCGCTGGTTCTCCGCCGAGGAGGCCCGGGAGTACGGCCTGGTGGACGGCGTGATGCTCTCCGCCGCGCACGTCCCGGGCGGTGGCGGCACCGGCGCCGCGCCCGCCTCCTGAGGCTGCCCGCACCGGCCGCGTGGCCGCGCCGGCCCGGCACTGCCGACGTGCCGGCCGCGCCCGCCCGGCCCCCGACATCGACGCACCTCATCACCTGGAGACGGTGGACGTGAACCCCTTGAACTTCCCCGGCAGCGGCCTCTACGAGCGCACCGCGGCCGAGCGGCCCGGCGTGTTCGGCGCCGAGGCCCGCTATGTGATCCCGCGCTTCGTCGAGCGCACCTCGCAGGGCGTGCGCGAGTACGACCCGTACGCGAAGCTCTTCGAGGAACGCGTGATCTTCCTCGGCGTGCAGATCGACGACGCCTCCGCCAACGACGTCATGGCGCAGCTGCTGTGCCTGGAGTCGATGGACCCCGACCGGGACATCTCGGTCTACATCAACAGCCCCGGCGGCTCCTTCACGGCGCTGACCGCGATCTACGACACCATGCAGTTCGTGAAGCCCGACATCCAGACGGTCTGCATGGGCCAGGCGGCCTCCGCGGCGGCCGTGCTGCTCGCGGCCGGCAGCCCCGGCAAGCGGATGGCGCTGCCGAACGCGCGGGTGCTCATCCACCAGCCGTACAGCGAGACCGGCCGCGGCCAGGTCTCCGACCTGGAGATCGCGGCCAACGAGATCATCCGGATGCGCCAGCAGCTGGAGGAGATGCTCGCGAAGCACTCCACCACGCCGATCGAGCAGATCCGTGACGACATCGAGCGCGACAAGATCCTCACCGCTGAGGAGTCGCTGGCCTACGGCCTGGTCGACCAGATCGTGTCCACCCGCAAGACGTCCGTGGGCGTCTGAAGGACGGGTAAGCTGCGCCCTCCGTGCGTGCGCCCGCCCGTACTCGGATCGCGAGTACGTCCAGGGGGGCCCACACGGGGGGCGCGGCAAGGTACCGTCGATGAGAGAAGCACCAGGTTCCGTTGAAGGTCGGCGGAGCCCAGGCGAAGGGGAAAGACCTCGTGGCACGCATCGGTGACGGCGGAGACCTGCTGAAGTGCTCGTTCTGCGGAAAGAGCCAGAAGCAGGTGAAGAAGCTCATCGCAGGTCCCGGTGTGTACATCTGCGACGAGTGCATCGACCTCTGCAACGAGATCATCGAGGAGGAGCTCGCCGAGTCCTCCGAGGTGCGCTGGGAGGACCTGCCCAAGCCGCGGGAGATCTACGAGTTCCTGGAGAGCTACGTGGTCGGGCAGGCGCCCGCCAAGAAGGCCCTCTCGGTCGCGGTGTACAACCACTACAAGCGGGTCCAGGCGGGGGAGAGCGGCCGCCCTGGCCACGACGACGCCATCGAGCTGGCGAAGTCCAACATCCTGCTGCTCGGCCCGACCGGCTCCGGCAAGACGCTGCTGGCCCAGACGCTGGCCCGGATGCTCAACGTGCCGTTCGCCATCGCCGACGCCACCGCGCTCACCGAGGCCGGCTACGTCGGTGAGGACGTCGAGAACATCCTGCTGAAGCTGATCCAAGCGGCGGACTACGACGTCAAGAAGGCCGAGACCGGCATCATCTACATCGACGAGATCGACAAGGTCGCCCGCAAGAGCGAGAACCCGTCGATCACCCGCGATGTCTCCGGCGAGGGCGTCCAGCAGGCGCTGCTGAAGATCCTGGAGGGCACCACCGCCTCCGTGCCGCCGCAGGGCGGCCGCAAGCACCCGCACCAGGAGTTCATCCAGATCGACACCACGAACGTGCTGTTCATCGTGGGCGGCGCCTTCGCCGGTCTGGAGAAGATCATCGAGGCGCGGGCGGGCGCCAAGGGCATCGGCTTCGGTGCGACCATCCGCTCCAAGCGCGAGCTGAACATGGCCGACCAGTTCTCCGAGATCATGCCGGAGGACCTGGTGAAGTTCGGCATGATCCCCGAGTTCATCGGCCGGCTGCCCGTGATCACCAACGTGCACAACCTCGACCGCGAGGCGCTGCTGCAGATCCTGGTCGAGCCGCGCAACGCGCTGGTCAAGCAGTACCAGAAGCTCTTCGAACTCGACGGCGTGGAGCTGGAGTTCGAGCGTGGCGCGCTGGAGGCCATCGCCGACCAGGCGATCCTGCGGCAGACCGGCGCCCGTGGCCTGCGCGCCATCATGGAGGAGGTGCTGATGTCGGTGATGTACGAAGTGCCGTCCCGCCAGGACGTCGCCCGCGTGGTCATCACCGCCGACGTCGTGCACTCCAACGTCAACCCGACCCTGGTGCCGCGCGACCCGCGCATCTCGGGCCAGGGCGAGCAGAAGAGCGCGTAGCCCCGGCGGCAGCGCGGGCACAGCACGAAGCACGAAGGGGGCACCCGGTCGACGGACCGGGTGCCCCCTTCGTCGCGGTCGCGGGGCGGGGCTTCGTGCGACGAGGCGGCTTTACGTCGACCTACGAGGCGGGCACCTCGACGTCGGCGCGGACTTTGGCGGCCAGCGCGGCGGTGTCGGCGATCGACGGCCAGGTGGCCGTGCCGTCCGTGACGTGCGCGTCGTCGATCGTGCTCACATAGGCCACCGTGCTGTAGTCGGCCCAGGCGCAGATGGTGGTCTTGAAGGGGATCTTCTGACCGTCCCGCTCCTGCGTCTCGTTGATCTTCTGGCACTTCATCAGCGCGTCGGGCTTCAGGCCGGCCGGCTTCACCGTCTGCGGGGTGCCCAAGGGGGAGACCGTGACCTTCGAGCCGTCGCTGGTCGGGTTCGTGCCGCCCTTGTCGAGCAGCGCGAACATGCCGTCCAGCGCCTTGCCCGGGTCCTTGACGGTGCCGTAGACGCCGTCGAAGCTCAGGAAGACGCCGGTGAACTGGCTGCCCTTCAGATAGAGGGTGCCGGCGCTCTTGGCGTCGTCGACGCCGAGCGCCTTCAGGGTGCCGACCGCGGTGTCGTCGAGCTGCGGGCCGGTGCTGCCCACGGGGGACCTGACGTAGTCGCCGGCGACGGTGTCCGGGGTGGTGAGGGTGTACTTCTTGCCGTCGTCGTGGAGCCCGGACGAGCCGCTGTTGCCCTTGTGCGCGACGAAGACGCCGGCGCCGACCGCGAGCACCGCGACCACGACGCCGATGATGATGCCGTTGCGCTTGCCCTTGCCGCGTGGCTGGGGCGGCTGCGGGGGGCCGTAACCCTGCTGGGGCAGCCGGCCGTTGGGCTGGCTGTACCCGGGCTGGGGCTGCCCGTAACCGCCCTGCGGCGGCGGGCCGGGCTGCGGCGGGCCGTAGCCGCCGCCTTGGGGCCGGATTCCGTACGGGCTCGGCGGCTGCTGGTCGTGGCTCATGGGTTCGTCCCCTCCGTCAACGAGTGCGCCCATCCTTGCGCAGGACGGGAGCGCCCGGGGTCTGCGGTCGGCCCGGATACGCGAGGGGGCGCCCGGTCCCTCGCGGACCGGGCGCCCCTTTTCGCCTGCGGTGGCGGCTACTTCGCCTCCACCTCGACGTCGTTGCGGACCTTGGCGGTCAGGGCGGCCGCGTCACTGATGGACGGGGCGGAGCCGCCGCCGGTGACGAGCTGCGCGGAGTCCAGCGGGATGACGTACGCCACCGTGCTGTAGTCCGCCCACACGCAGACCGTCGTGTTGATGGTGAAGCTCTGGCCGGAGTCCTGGCCGGTCTCCTTGATCGTCTGGCACTTCATGATCGCTTCGCTCTTCATGCCGGACGGAGTGACGGACTGCGGGCTGCCGGAGGTCTCGACCTTCGTGCCGTCCTTCTTGTCCTGCTCGGTGCCCTGCTTGAGCATCGCGAACATGCCGTCGACGACCTTGCCCGGGTCCTTGACGGTGCCGTAGACGCCGGCGAACTCCAGCAGCTTGCCCGACAGGGCCGAACTGCCTTCCTTGTAGGCCGCGTTGACCTGGGTCGGGTCGCTGACGCCCAGCGCCTTGATCTTGGTGAGGTCGTCGTCGTCGAAGCCGTCGCTGTCCGAGTCGTCGCCCTTGGCGTAGTCGCCGGCGACGGTGTCCGGGGTGGTGAGGGTGTACTTCTTGCCGTCGTCGTGGAGCGAGGAGGAACTGCTGCCACTGCCCTTGGTGGCGAAGTAGACCCCGCCGGCGACCGCGACCAGGGCGACGACGATGCCGATGATGATGCCGTTGCGCTTGCCGTTGCCGCCGGACTGGGGCGGTTGCGGGTAGCCGTAGCCCTGCTGGGGCACCTGGCCGTAGGGCGGCTGCTGGCCGTAGCCGGGCTGCTGCGGCTGCTGGCCGTACGCCGGCTGGCCGCCGTAGGGAGGGGCGGGGGGCGGGGCCTGCTGCGGGTAGCCGTACCCGGGCTGGGGCTGCGGCTGGCCGTAACCGCCACCCTGCGGCGGCTGCGGGGGCTGGCCGTAACCGCCCGGCTGCGGGGGCTGCGGCGGCTGGCCGTAGCCCCCGCCCTGCGGCGGCGGGCCGGGCTGCGGTTGGCCGTAGCCGCCACCCTGGGGTTGATCGCCGTACGGGTTCGGCGGCGGCTGGTTGTAACTCATGGTTTCGTCCCCTCCGTTAACGAGTCCGCCCATCCTCCCGGATGACATGCTCGCTTCCGAATCCGGGGGCGTGACCAGCCGCCATCCTCCCGCGCCGGAATCCGGCCGCGGCATCAGAAGCGCTACCGCTTCGTCACAGAGCTGTGGACAACCCGCCCTGTGGATAACCCGTCGGGGGTGAAGCCGCGGGACCACTAGAATCGGGACCGTGACCGACAACACTCATCCGCGCCCCGACAGCGGGCAGCACAGCGACCCCCATCTGCCGACCCAGTACACGCCGGCCGAGGTAGAGGGGCCGCTGTACGAGCGGTGGGTAGAGCGCGGGTACTTCGAAGCCGACACGAAGAGCGACAAGCCGCCGTACACCATCGTCATTCCGCCGCCGAACGTGACGGGCACCCTCCACCTCGGACACGCCTTCCAGCACACGCTGATGGACGCCCTCACCCGCCGCAAGCGGATGCAGGGGTACGAAGCACTGTGGCTGCCGGGCATGGACCACGCGGGCATCGCCACCCAGAACAAGGTCGAGCAGCAGCTCGCCGAGGAGGGCAAGTCCCGGCACGACGTGGGCCGCGAGGAGTTCGTCGCGCGCACCTGGCGCTGGAAGGAGGAGTACGGCGGCCGCATCCTCGGCCAGATGCGCCGGCTCGGCGACGGCGTCGACTGGTCCCGCGAGCGCTTCACCATGGACGAGGGCCTGTCCAAGGCCGTCCAGACCATCTTCAAGAAGCTCTACGACGACGAGCTGATCTACCGCGCCGAGCGGATCATCAACTGGTGCCCGCGCTGCATGACCGCCATCTCCGACATCGAGGTGGACTACCAGGACGACGACGGCGAGTTGGTCTCGCTGCGCTACGGCGACGGCGAGGACAGCGTCGTGGTCGCCACCACCCGGGTCGAGACGATGCTCGGCGACACCGCCGTCGCCGTCCACCCCGACGACGCGCGCTACGCCCACCTGATCGGCCGCCGGATCAAGCTGCCGCTGACCGACCGGAGCATCCCGGTGGTCGCCGACGCCCACGTCGACCCGGAGTTCGGCACCGGCGCGGTCAAGGTGACCCCGGCCCACGACCCGAACGACTTCGCGATCGGCCAGCGGCACGGCCTGGAGTCGCTGACGATCATGGACGAGCGGGCGGTCATCACCGCGCCCGGTCCGTTCGAGGGCCTGGACCGCTTCGAGGCCCGCGCCGCCATCGTCGAGGCGCTGCGCGAGCAGGGCCGGGTCGTCGCGGAGAAGCGTCCTTACGTCCACTCCGTCGGCCACTGCTCCCGCTGCAAGACCACCGTCGAGCCGCGGCTGTCGCTCCAGTGGTGGGTCAAGGTCGAGCCGCTGGCCCGCGCGGCGGGCGACGCGGTCCGCGACGGCCGGGTGAAGATCCACCCGCCGGAGATGGAGAAGCGGTACTTCGACTGGGTCGACAACATGCACGACTGGTGCATCTCGCGGCAGTTGTGGTGGGGCCACCGCATCCCGGTCTGGTACGGGCCGAACGGCGAGCAGATCTGCGTCGGGCCCGACGAGGCGGAGCCCACCGGAGAGGGCTGGACCCAGGACGCCGACGTCCTGGACACCTGGTTCTCCTCCGCGCTGTGGCCCTTCTCCACCCTGGGCTGGCCCGAACAGACCCCGGACCTGGCGAAGTTCTACCCGACCGACGTGCTGCTCACCGGTCACGACATCATCTTCTTCTGGGTCGCCCGGATGATGATGTTCGGCCTGTACGCCATGGAGGACGTCCCGCCGTTCCACACCATCGCGCTGACCGGCCTGGTCCGGGACGAGTTCGGCAAGAAGATGTCCAAGTCCAACCCGAACTCGGTGGACCCGCTGACCTGGATGGACGCCTACGGCTCCGACGCGGTCCGCTTCACCCTGGCCCGCGGCGCCAACCCGGGCGCGGACGTGCCGATCGGCGAGGACTGGGTCCAGGCGTCCCGGAACTTCGCCAACAAGGTGTGGAACGCCACCCGGTTCGCGCTGATGAACGGCGCCACCGTCGAGGGCCCGCTGCCCGCGCCCGAGGAGATGTCCGCGACCGACCGCTGGGTGCTCTCCCGGCTGAACACGGTCGTCGCCGAGGTCGACGCGCTCTACGACGACTACCAGTTCGCGAAACTCTCCGACGCGCTCTACCACTTCGCGTGGGACGAGGTCTTCGACTGGTACGTCGAGCTGTCCAAGACCACCTTCCTCAAGGGCGGCGACCCGGCGCGGGTCTCCAGCCGGGTGCTCGGCGAGGTGCTGGACGTCACACTGCGGCTGCTGCACCCGATCGTGCCGTTCGTCACCGAGACGCTGTGGACCACCCTCACCGGTAAGGAGACGGTGGTCACCGCGGACTGGCCGAAGGCTGTGGTGGTCGGTGGCGCCGACGCGCCGGGCGGCTTCCGTGACGCGGCCGCCGAGGCGGAGATCGCCGAGGTGCAGCGGCTGGTCACCGAGGTCCGCCGGTTCCGCAGCGATCAGGGCCTCCAGCCCGGCCAGAAGGTCCCGGCCGAGCTGTCGCTCGCGGGCACCCTCCTGCCGCCCCACGAGGACGCCATCCGGCAGCTCCTGCGGCTCCAGCCGGCCGGCGACGGCTTCCACGCCACCGCCACCCTGCCGGTCGGCGCCGCGCGGGTCGCCCTCGACCTGTCCGGGACCATCGACGTGGCCGCGGAGCGCAAGCGGCTCGCGAAGGACCTCGCCGCCGCCGAGAAGGAGAAGCAGCAGGCGGAGCGGAAGCTCGGGAACGAAGCGTTCCTCGGCAAGGCGCCGGAGAAGGTGGTCGAGGGCATCCGCACCCGGCTGGCCGCCGCCGACGAGGACATCGCCCGGATCACCGCGCAGCTCGCCGCACTCCCGGCGGCATAGCCACCGCACGGCACCCCTCGGGGTGGCACAGGCCCGGGCCATTCGGTCCGGGCCTGTTCCGTAGACTGGACGCTGTGAGCGACGCACGCGAGGCAGCCGGGCCGCAGCCGCAGACGAGACATGCACTTGTACGCCGAGCGGGCGGAGAAGCGAAGGGTACGGGGCTGTGAGCGAGCACCGGCAGGACGACGATTTCCCGGACGACGGCTTCAGCGACGCCGCCGACCGGGCCGCGGACGAGGTCGACTACGACGCCGCGCACCAGGCCACCGACGAGGACGACTCGCAGGACGGCGAGGGCGGCGGGCCGCGCGAGGCGGACATGGCCGTCATCGAGGCCGGCAGCCGTACGCTGCGCACCCACGTCACCCCGCCCGCCCCGGAGGACGACGTGCCGGCCCGGCCCGCCGACCCCGAACTGGACCGGCAACTGCGCGAGGTCGAGGACGAGCTGCTGGGCCGCTGGCCCGAGACGAAGCTCGACCCGTCCCTCGATCGGATGACCGCGCTGATGGACGTGCTCGGCCAGCCGCAGCGCTCCTACCCGTCGATCCACATCACCGGCACCAACGGGAAGACCTCCACCGCGCGGATGATCGAGCGGCTGCTGCTCGCCTTCGAACTGCGCACCGGCCGCTACACCAGCCCGCATGTGCAGTCCATGACCGAGCGGATCAGCCTGGACGGCGTCCCGATCTCCGCGGAGCGCTTCGTCGAGGTCCACCGCGACATCCAGCCGTACGTCGACATGGTGGACGGCTCCCAGCCGCACCGGATGTCCTTCTTCGAGGTGCTCACCGGCATGGCGTACGCGGCTTTCGCGGACGCCCCGGTCGACGTCGCGGTGGTCGAGGTCGGCATGGGCGGAAGCTGGGACGCCACCAACGTGGTGGACGCCACCGTGGCCGTGGTCTCCCCGATCTCGCTCGACCACACCGACCGGCTCGGCAGCACTCCCGGTGAGATCGCCGTCGAGAAGGGCGGCATCATCAAGAAGAGCGCCACCGCGGTCCTCGCCCAGCAGCCGCCGGACGCGGCGCGCGAACTGCTGCGGCGCTCGGTGGAGATGGACGCGACGGTCGCCCGCGAGGGCGAGGAGTTCGGCGTGCTCCACCGCGAAGTGGCCGTCGGCGGCCAGCTGCTGACCCTGCGCGGCCTCGGCGGCGAGTACGAACAGGTCTTCCTCCCGCTGCACGGCGAGCACCAGGCGCACAACGCGGCCCTGGCGCTGGCCGCGGTGGAGGCGTTCTTCGGCATCGGCAGCGTGCACCAGCGCACCCTCGACATGGACACCGTGCGCGGCGCGTTCGCGGCGGTCACCTCGCCCGGCCGGCTGGAAGTGGTCCGGCGCAGCCCCACCGTGGTGCTGGACGCCGCGCACAACCCGGCCGGCGCGCGGGTCACCGCGGCCGCGATCAGCGAGGTGTTCGGCTTCAGCCACCTGGTCGGCGTGGTCGGGCCGAGCGGCGACAAGGACGTCCGCGGACTGCTGGAGGCGTTCGAGCCGGTCTTCGCCGAGGTCGTCGTCACCCGCAACTCCACCTCCCGGGCGATGGACGTGGACGCGCTCGCGGCGCTGGCCGTGGAGGTGTTCGGCGAGGACCGGGTGCAGGTCGAACCGCGCCTCGACGACGCGCTGGAGGCCGCGGTGACCCTCGCCGAGGACGAGGGCGAGTACGCGGGCGCCGGGGTGTTGGTCACCGGTTCGGTCATCACGGTCGGCCAGGCCCGCCTGTTGCTGGCCCGCCGGTAAGGGAGCCGGGGATGCGGACGCGTCGACCAACTCACCCGCGCACGCGGACTCACCCGCGCACGCGCACTCAGACGGATTTCAGAGGGAAGGGGGCCCGGGTATGCGGACCCTGTGTTCGAGCACGCTGATCGGCGAGTTCTTCGTGATCGGCTTCGCCGGGCTGGTCGCGATGAAGCATCCCGACCTGTCGATGGGCGCCGTGTGGACGGTGTGCGGCATCGCCATGGTGCTGTGCGTACTGCTGTGCGGCGTGGTCACCCGCCCGTGGGCGGTCGTGGTCGGCTGGGCGCTCCAGATCGGGTTGATCGCCAGCGGCTTCGTGGTCGGTACGATGTTCGTGCTCGGCGTGATCTTCGCCGCCCTGTGGTGGGCGTCGATCCACTTCGGGCGCAAGGTCGACCAGATCAGGGCCCGGCACGCGACACAAGCCGCCTGACAACCGACCGGCACGTGCCTTGTAGGCTCGTCGTCACATTCGCTTGTCATACCCGTCAGGAGCCGCCCCGTGTCCCAGCGCACCCTTGTCCTTCTCAAGCCGGACGCCGTTCGCCGCGGCCTGGTCGGCGAGATCCTGGGCCGGATCGAGCGCAAGGCCGGCTGGTCCGTCAGCGCGCTGGAACTGCGCACCCTGGACCGCGGCACCCTGGAGCAGCACTACGCCGAGCACGTCGGACGGCCGTTCTACGAGCCGCTGGTGGAGTTCATGGCGTCCGGCCCGTCGGTGGCCCTGGTCGTCGAGGGCGAGCGGGTGATCGAGGGCGTGCGCGCGCTGGCCGGCCCGACCGACCCGATCGCGGCCGCACCCGGCTCCATCCGGGGGGATTTCGGCACCATCACCCGTGAGAACCTGGTGCACGCCTCGGACTCCGAGGAGTCCGCCGCGCGCGAGATCAAGCTCTTCTTCCCCACCTTGGCGTAACGCGGCGGCGACGCGTATGGTCCCGTGAGTCGGCGCGACCACGGTCCGACTGCCGCTGTGGCCGCGCCCGTTCCGGCAGGTACCGGGCCGAACGGGAACCAAACACTCCGACACGGCGTCACCATTACTGAGGTCCGCTGTGTGTTCTGATGACAATGGGCGTCGGAACCCCGACGCCGCGCTCAGCCCGGCGCGACTACGATGGAACCTCCGCCCACGCTCGGGAAGGCCAGACGTATCCACATGGCGAACAACATGTCGTTCATCGGCCGTGACATGGCTGTCGATCTCGGGACCGCCAACACGCTGGTGTACGTCAGGGGCCGCGGGATCGTCCTGAACGAGCCGTCGGTCGTCGCGGTCAACACGAATACCGGCGGCATCCTCGCGGTCGGTGCCGAGGCGAAGAAGATGATCGGCCGCACCCCCGGCAACATCGTGGCGGTGCGCCCCCTGAAGGACGGCGTCATCGCCGACTTCGAGATCACCGAGCGCATGCTGCGCTACTTCATCCTCAAGATCCACCGCCGCCGCTACATGGTCCGCCCGCGCGTCGTGGTGTGCGTGCCGTCGGGCATCACCGGCGTGGAGCGCCGCGCCGTGATCGAGGCCGCCACCCAGGCCGGCGCCCGTACCGTGCACATCATCGAGGAGCCGATGGCCGCCGCGATCGGCGCCGGGCTGCCCGTGCACGAGGCCACCGGCAACATGGTGGTGGACATCGGCGGCGGCACCACCGAGGTCGCGGTGATCAGCCTCGGCGGCATCGTCACCGCCCAGTCCATCCGGGTGGCCGGCGACGAGTTGGACAACGCGATCATCCAGCACATCAAGAAGGAGTACAGCCTGCTGCTCGGCGAGCGCACCTCCGAGCAGATCAAGCTGACCATCGGCTCCGCGTTCGCCGCCGAGAAGGACGACGAGCACACCGAGATCCGCGGCCGGGACCTGGTCAGCGGACTGCCCAAGACCGTGGTGATCTCCGCGGGCGAGGTGCGCAAGGCCATCGAGGAACCGGTGAACGCGATCGTCGACGCGGTGAAGACCACGCTCGACAAGTGCCCGCCGGAGCTGTCCGGCGACATCATGGACCGCGGCATCGTGCTGGCCGGCGGCGGCGCGCTGCTGCGCGGCCTGGACGAGCGGCTGCGGCACGAGACCGGCATGCCCATCCACATCGCCGAGTCCCCGCTGGACTGCGTGGCGCTCGGCGCGGGCAAGTGCGTGGAGGAGTTCGAGGCGCTTCAGCAGGTCCTCGACGCGGCCCCGCGCAGATGACGCAGAAGCGGATGACGCAGAAGACGAACCGCCCCACCCGGCGCAGGCGCTGTCACCACCGCGGCGCCGGATGCGGGCGCAACCCAGCACAGTAGCTCCGACCGGCCGCGGCCCCAGCGGCGGCGGGTCCGATGAGGAAGGCACGGACTGGCGCCCGTGAGGGACACAAAGGAGAGCCGGCTGCTGCTGGTACTGCTGGTGGTGGTGGCGCTCGCGCTGATCACCGTGGACATCCGGGGCGGTGAGAACTCACCGCTCGACCGGCCGCGGCGGGCGGCCCAGTCCGCCTTCGGCCCGGTGGAGAACGCGGTGTCCGGCGTCGTCGACCCGGTCGGCAACGCCGTGGACGCGGTCCGGGACTCCGGCCACGACAGCAGCACCATCAAGCGGCTGCAACGCGAGAACACCGAGCTCAAGCAGCAGCTCGGCAGCAAGGACACCACCCGCGCCCGCGCCCAGGAGCTGGACAAGCTCCTGAAGGTCGCCGGCGCCGGGCAGTACACCGTCAAGGGCGCCCAGGTCATCGCGATAGGAGCGGCCCAGGGCTTCTCCTGGACGGTCACCATCGACTCCGGCAGCAACGACGGCCTCAAGCGCGACATGACGGTGATCAACGGCGACGGGCTCGTCGGCCGGGTCACCACCGTCGGCCGCTCCACCTCCACGGTCCTGCTCGCCAACGACCCGGACTTCACGGTCGGCACCCGGCTGGAGGGCAGCCAGGAGATCGGCTTCTCCAGCGGCCAGGGCAACCGGCCGATGCGGGACCAACTGCTCGACGGCAAGGCCGACGTGCACCGGGGCGACCGGGTGGTCACCTTCGGCTCCGAGGCGGACAAGCCGTTCGTGCCCGGCGTCCCGGTCGGCAAGGTGGTCAGCGTCGAACCGTCGGCGGGCAACCTCACCAAGACCGTCGAGGTGCAGCCCTTCGTCGGCTTCACCAAGCTGGACGTGGTCGGCGTGGTCGTGGTCGGCCCGCGCACCGATCCGCGCGACAGCGTGCTGCCGCCGCGACCCACCCCGTCGCACACCACGAAGCCCAAGGCGAAGAACTCCCCGACGCCAGGCGGCACCCCGAGCCCCGGCAGCTCGGACACCGCGCTTCCCCCGGGCACCAAGCCGACCAATTCGACCACCACCAGCGGGGACTGAGCCATGCGCCTGAACCGGATCGTGCTCTCCACCGTCCTGGTGGTGATCGCCCTGGTCGCCCAGGTCAGCGTGCTGGCCCGGCTGCACCTGCCCGGCGCGGTCCCGGACCTGCTGCTGCTGACGGTGCTCGGCCTGGCCCTCACCTACGGCCACGTCGGCGGCTGCCTGATCGGCTTCTTCGCCGGACTGCTCGCCGACATCGCGCCGCCCGCGGACCACGCCGTCGGCCGCTACGCCCTGGTGCTGTGCGTGATCGGCTACGCGGCCGGCCTCGCCAAGCCCGAAAGCGGCCAACTGCGCACCGCCGCCGGACCGATGCTGGTGGTGATCGGCGCCGCCATCGGCACCACGCTGCTCTACGCGGGCGTCGGCGGCCTGGTCGGCGACACCGCGGGTGCGCACGTCGGCCTGGCCAAGCTGGTCTTCACCGCGACGCTCTACGACCTGCTGCTCGCGCCGTTCGTGGTCCCGCTCATCATGGCGCTGGCCCGCCGCTTCGACCACGACCCGCTCGCCGACGACGCGGCTGGCGGCTTCGGCGGGGGCTTCGGCGGCGGTTCCGGCGGTGGCTCCGGTGGCCGCTTCCGGCCGCGCGGCCGATCCCGTACGAAGGCCGGCGCCGGCGCCGGCATCACCCCGCAGCGCGGCCTGTTCGGCCGGGCGAGGTTCAGCGGCGGCATGACGGCCAGGGGAGCACGGCGATGACGGCGAACGACGCGCGCGAGGCAGCCGGGCGGCAGACGACGACGATGCGTGCGGTTTCGTGCCGAGCGCGCGGAGAAGTGAGCGATTGAGATGAGCAACATCCCGGAGACCGGGCGGACATCGCGGGTCACGATCCGGCTGGTCATCCTCCAGGTGCTGGTCGTCTCGCTGCTGCTGACCCTCGGCGGCCGGCTGTGGTACCTCCAGATCCGCAACGGTCAGGAGTACGACGCGCAGGCCAACAGCAACCACTTCCAGCAGGTCGTCACCTCCGCCGTGCGCGGCTCGATCCTCGACGACCGGGGCGTGCCGATCGCCAACAACCAGACCCTGCTGGTGGTCTCCGCCAACCGCACCGACCTGCTCCAGCAGCCGGACGACGGCAAGGCCGTACTGACCCGGCTGGCGAACGTCCTCGGCATGAAGCCGCAGGACGCGATGGACAAGGTGCGGCTGTGCGACGCGCAGACCCCGCGCCCGTGCTGGAACGGTTCGCCGTACCAGCCGATCCCGATCACCGACAAGGCCACCACCCAGCAGGCCCTCCAGATCATGGAGCGCCGCGAGGACTTCCCCGGCATCACCGCGGAGCCGACCGCCGTGCGCACCTACCCCGCGCCGGACAAGGCCAACGCCGCCCAGGTGCTCGGCTACCTCTCCCCGGTCACCGACAAGGAGGTGGCCGCCTCCGAGAAGACCAGCAACCCGCTGCTGCGCTCGGACCAGATCGGCCGCTCCGGCCTGGAGAGCACCTACGACGACCAGCTACGCGGCAAGGCCGGCGTCACCAAGTACCAGGTCGACAACCTCGGCCGGGTGATCGGCAAGGCCGGTGACACCCCGGCCACCCCCGGCGACAACCTGGTCACCAGCATCGACGCGAAGGTCCAGGCGGTCACCGAGAAGGAACTCAACGACGCCATGGTGACCGCCCGCAAGACGTACGACCCGGTCACCCACAAGAACTTCAAGGCCGACTCCGGCGCCGCGGTCGTCATGGACAACAAGACCGGTCAGGTCATCGCGATGGCCAGCGAGCCCACCTACGATCCGAACGAGTGGGTCGGCGGCATCTCCGCCAGGGACTACGCGGCGCTGACCAACACCAAGTCCAACTACCCGCTGCTCAACCGCGCCATCCAGGGCGAGTCCGCGCCCGGCTCCACCTTCAAGGTGGTCTCCACCTCCGCCGCGATCCGGGCCGGCTACACCGAGGACGGCCCGTACGACTGCTCGTCGTCGTTCAACATCGGCTCCCAGGTCTTCCACAACGACGAGAACGAGAGCTACGGCCCCATCTCGCTCGCCCGCGCGCTCGAGGTCTCCTGCGACACCGTCTTCTACGGGATCTCCTACGACCAGTGGAAGAAGGACGGCGGGACCGACCCGAAGCACCCCAAGGACTGGTTCTACAAGACGGCCCACGACTTCGGCCTCGGCGCGAAGACGGACATCGACGTGCCGGGCGAGGTCACCGGCCGGGTGCCGGACCGCCAGTGGAAGCAGGACTTCTGGGACGAGAACAAGGCCGACTGGTGTGCGACCGCCAAGAAGCACAAGAACGACAAGAACCCGCCGCTGAGCATCGCCATCGCCATCGAGAACTGCCCGGACGGCTACGTGCTGCGCGCCGGTGACTCGGTGAACTACGCGATCGGCCAGGGCGACACCCTCGTCACCCCGATCCAGATGGCCCGGATCTACGCGGCCCTCGCCAACGGCGGCACGCTCTACCAGCCGTCCATCGGCAAGGCCGTGATAAGCCCCGACGGCAAGACGGTCACCCCCATCAAGCCGAAGGTGACCGGCAAGCTCCCCGACTCCAAGTCCACCCTGAAGTACATCAACCAGGCACTGGCCGGCGTGGTCACCGAGGGCACCGCCGACTGGAAGTTCGGCAACTGGCCGCAGGACCAGATCCCGCTGCACGCCAAGACCGGTACCGCCGAGGTCTCCGGCAAGCAGAGCACCTCCTGGTTCGACACGTACACCAAGGACTACACGATCGTCATGACGATCTCCCAGGGTGGTACCGGCTCCGGCGGTTCGGGTACCGCGATCCGCCGGATCTACGAGTCGATGTACGGCATCCAGAAGGACAGCACCAAGATCGACGCGAAGAAGGGCATCATGCCCACGCCGGTCACCACGCTGCCGAAGATCTCCGCCGACGGCGCGGCGGTGAACGCCCAGCAGGCCGCGTACTCCACCGCGGTCGCCGACAGCTTCGCCAACACCCCGGCCGGACCGGGAGGCGGCGACCCGGCGCCCGTACTGGCACCGCTCACCCCGACCCGCACCGAGAAGCTGCTGTACGGCAGGAAGAACACATGATGAGCGCGAACACCTACTCCGTCCGGCGGTTCACGCCGGAGCGCTCCACCATGGGCAAGATGCTCGCGCGGGACTCCGTGGTGCGCCGGATGGACTGGCTGCTCTTCCTCGCCACGGTGCTGCTGTGCTTCATCGGCTCGCTGCTGGTCTACTCGGCCACCCGGCACCGCACCAACCTCACCCACGGCGACCAGTACTACTTCCTGATCCGCCATGTGATGAACGCCGGTATCGGCCTGGCGCTGTGCATCGGCGCCATGGCCATAGGGCACCACCGGATGCGCACCATCGTGCCGTTCTTCTACGCGCTGTCCATCCTCGGCATCCTCGCGGTGCTCAGCCCGCTCGGCTCGACCGTCAACGGCGCGCACTCCTGGATCATCATCGGCGGCGGATTCTCGCTCCAGCCGACGGAGTTCGTGAAGATCGCCATCATCATCGGCATGGCGATGGTGCTCTCCGCCCGGGTCGACGCCGGCGACCAGGAACACCCCGACCACCGCCGGGTGATGCAGTCGCTCGCGCTGGCCGCGCTGCCCATCCTGGTCATCCTGATGATGCCCGACCTCGGGTCGGTGATGGTGCTCGGCGCGATCGTGCTCGGCGTGCTGCTCGCCTCCGGGGCGTCCACCCGCTGGGTGTTCGGCCTGATCGTCACCGGGGTGGTCGGCTCCATCCTGGTCTGGCAGCTCGGCATCCTCGACAAGTACCAGATCGACCGGTTCGCGGCGTTCGCCAACCCCGCGCTCGACCCGTCCGGTGTCGGCTACAACACCAGCCAGGCCCGGATCGCGATCGGCTCCGGCGGGCTGCTCGGCAAGGGCCTGTTCCACGGCAGCCAGACCACCGGGCAGTTCGTGCCCGAGCAGCAGACCGACTTCGTCTTCTCGGTGGCCGGCGAGGAACTGGGCTTCGTCGGCGGCGCGTTCATCGTCCTGCTGATCGGCGTGATCCTCTGGCGGGCCTGCTCCATCGCCCGCAACGCCACCGACCTGTACGGCACCATCGTGGCGGCCGGCGTCGTCGCCTGGTTCGCCTTCCAGTCCTTCGAGAACATCGGCATGACGCTCGGCATCATGCCGGTGACCGGCATCCCCTTGCCCTTTGTCTCCTACGGCGGATCATCGATGTTCGCCAACTTCGTGGCCATAGGGATTCTGCAGTCCGTGAAGATGCAGCGGCCCATGTCGGCGTGATCGCCGGGCGCGGGGCTCGGTGTGCTGCCCGGCCTGGCGCCGGCGCTCGCAGGTCCGCCCGGGTGCCATGCCTGCGACGGGTCTGGCCAAGGGACCGATGCGGGCATACGGTCACCTTATGGGCCGTCGCCTCGCCGAAACGGAACGCACCTACGAGACCGGGCCCCGGAACGACCTGCCCGACCTCACCGGGCTGACCGCCGGCACCCGGGCCCTGCCCCCGCTGCGGCTCAACGCCGTCTACTACGACACCGCCCACCTCACCCTCACCTCCCACCGCATCACCCTGCGGCGCCGTGAGGGCGGCGACGACGACGGCTGGCACCTGAAACTCCCCACCGACCGCCCCGACACCCGCACTGAGATCCACGCCCCGCTCGGCGCGCCCGGCACCCCGCCCGAGGACCTGCGCGCCGAGGTCGCCGCGCTCGTCCGGGGCCGTATCCTCACGCCGATCGTCCGGCTGCGCACCGTACGCAGCCGCGTGCTGCTCCTGGACGACCAGGACCGGACCCTCGCCGAGGTCGCCTACGACCAGGTCAACGCGAAGCCGGGGCCGGCCTGGTCCGAGATCGAGGTCGAGCTGTACGCGGGCGACGAGGCTTTGCTGGACGCGGTGGAGCGACGGCTGGGCGACGCCGGGGTGACCCGCTCCGACGCGCCCTCCAAGCTGGTCCGCGCACTCGGCGGGCGGCGGCCGGAGCCCGCCGGCGGGCGGCCGGAACGGCCGGGGCCCGACGCCACCGCGGGCGCCGTCGCCCTGGCGTACCTGCGCGCGCAGCTCGCCGCGATCGTCGCCCTCGATCCGGCCGTCCGGCACGCCGGGGAGGACACGGTGCACCGTATGCGCGTCGCCACCCGGCGGGCCCGCTCCGCGCTGAAGAGCTTCGGCCACGTCCTGGACCGCGCCGAGACCGATCCGCTCGGCGCCGAACTGAAGTGGCTCGCCGAGGTCCTCGGGGCCGAGCGGGACCGGGAGGTGCTCACCGCCCGCCTCGCGCGCCGGCTGTCCGAACTCGACCCGGACGACCCGGGCGACCGGGACGACCCGGGCGAGCGGGGCCCGGCGCTCGACGCGGTGCGCCGGAGGCTGGGGGAGGGACCTCCGGGCGGGACTTGGAACGCCGAGGCGCACTCGGCCGACGCGCACACCGAAGTGGTGCGGGCCCTGGACAGCGCCCGCTACTTCGCGCTTCTCGACGCCTTCGACGGGCTGCTGGCCGCGCCCCCGTATCTCCCGGCGGCCGACCGGCCCGCTTCGCAGGTGGTCGCCGACGTGCTCGGGCACGACCGCAGGCGGCTGCGCGGAGCCGTACGGGCCGCGCTCGCGCTGCCGCCCGGCCAGGCGCGGGACGTCGCGCTGCACGAGGCGCGCAAGGCCGCCAAGCGGGCGCGTTACGCGGGGGAGGCGGCCGAACCCGTGCGCGTTGCGGAGGCCGCCGGGTACACCGCGCGGATGAAAGCGCTCCAGCAACTGCTCGGCGAGCACCAGGACAGTGTGATGTGCCGGGCGGCCGTCGCGCGGGTGCGCGGTCGGGCGGAGGCGGCGGGGGAGGACACGGCACCGTACGAGGCGATCGAGCAGACCGAGCTGGAGATCGCGGCGCGGGCGGAGGAGCGGTTGCCCGAGGTGTGGGGTGCGGCGGAACGCGAGGGGTGACCCGAGGGTGCCTGGGCGCGGGGCCCGGGGTTCCGGGGCGCGGCGGTCGGGCGGGGTCGCGGCCGGGCCGGGCACCTGCCGCGCCTCGGGTACTGTGGAGGGTCACCTTCCCCCCGGCGGTGGTCCGCCGGGGGCGCCCGCAAGATCAGGACACACGAAAGTCGCCGAGATGCCTGTCGAGTCGGTCTTCCCGCGCCTGGAAGCGCTGCTCCCGCACGTACAGAAGCCGATCCAGTACGTCGGCGGTGAACTGAACTCCACCGTCAAGGACTGGGACGCCGCCGATGTGCGGTGGGCGCTGATGTACCCCGACGCGTACGAGGTCGGCCTGCCCAACCAGGGCGTCATGATCCTCTACGAGGTGCTCAACGAGCGCGAGGGCGTGCTCGCCGAGCGCACGTACAGCGTGTGGCCGGACCTGGAAGCGCTGATGCGCGAGCACAAGGTGCCGCAGTTCACCGTCGACGGCCACCGCCCGGTACGGGCGTTCGACGTCTTCGGGCTCAGCTTCTCCACGGAGCTGGGCTACACCAACATGCTGGCCGCGCTCGACCTCGCCGGCATCCCGCTGGACGCCGCCGACCGCACCGAGGACGACCCGATCGTGCTGGCCGGCGGGCACGCCGCGTTCAACCCCGAGCCGATCGCCGACTTCATCGACGCGGCCGTGATCGGCGACGGCGAGCAGGCCGTGCTCACCATCACCGACCTGGTCAGGCAGTGGAAGGCCGAGGGCCGCCCGGGCGGGCGCGACGAGCTGCTGCTGCGGCTGGCCAGGACCGGCGGGGTGTACGTCCCGCGCTTCTACGACGTGGAGTACCTGACCGACGGCCGGATCTCCCGGGTCGTGCCGAACCGCTCCGG